>NZ_CP127296.1:8831000-9133000 GCF_030285645.1 Amycolatopsis sp. DG1A-15b | reverse complement strand
CACAACACGAAGTCCGGCGTCGCGCACTACCTCGGCAACGACGACGAAGACGCCATCGCCTACGTCAAGGAACTGCTCTCCTACCTGCCGCAGAACAACCTGTCCGACGCGCCGGTGTTCGAGCCGTCGGACACCCCGGCGGGCTTTTTCGAGGACGTCACCGACTCGGACCGCGAGCTGGACACGATCATCCCGGACTCGCCGAACACCCCGTACGACATGCACGAGGTCATCAACCGCGTGGTCGACGACGGCGACTTCCTCGAGGTCCACGAGCTGTTCGCACCGAACATCATCGTCGGCTTCGGCCGCGTCGACGGCCAGAGCGTCGGCGTGGTGGCCAACCAGCCGACGCAGTTCGCCGGCTGCCTCGACATCGACGCGTCCGAGAAGGCCGCGCGGTTCGTCCGCACCTGCGACGCGTTCAACATCCCGGTGCTCACCTTCGTCGACGTCCCGGGCTTCCTCCCCGGCACCGAGCAGGAGTGGAACGGCATCATCCGCCGCGGCGCGAAGCTGATCTACGCCTACGCGGAGGCCACCGTCCCGCTGGTCACGATCATCACGCGCAAGGCCTACGGCGGCGCGTACGACGTCATGGGGTCGAAGCACCTCGGCGCGGACATCAACCTGGCGTGGCCGACCGCGCAGGTCGCGGTGATGGGTGCCCAGGGCGCGGCGAACATCGTCCACCGCAAGACCCTGGCCAACGCGGCCAACGAGGGCCGCGACGTGGATCAGCTCCGCGCGGAGCTGATCCAGGAGTACGAGGACACGCTGCTGAACCCGTACGCGGCGGCCGAGCGGGGGTACGTCGACTCGGTGATCGCGCCGGCGCACACCCGCGGGCACGTGGCCCGCGCGCTTTCGCTGCTGCGGAACAAGCGTGAGTCGCTGCCGCCCAAGAAGCACGGGAACATCCCGCTGTGAGCGAGGAAAAGCCGCTGCTGCGGGTGGTCCGAGGAAACCCGAGCGACGCCGAGCTGGCGGCGCTGACGGCGGTCGTCGCCGCGGCGTCGGTCGCGAAGGCGCCGGAGAAGCCGAAGCCGCGTACGTCGTGGTGGGGCGATCACGCTGCTTCGCTGCGTAGGCCGCTTCACCCCGGCGAAGGTGCTTGGCGCGCTTCGGGTCTGCCTCAGGGCTGAAGGGCGTCGAGGAAGACCGTCGGGGCTTCGTTTTCCCGGACGATCGCGCCCAGCAGCGCCGCGAGCCGGTCGCGGTCCGGCGTGCTCAGGCCCGCGGCCAGCTCGTCGACGCGGCGGCACGTCACCGCGTAGAAGTCCTCGGCCAGCTCGTGGCCGTCCCCGGTCAGGACGACCTGGACGGCCCGGCGGTCGTCCGGGTCGGGTTCACGGCGGACGAGCCCGCGCCGGACCGCGCGGTCGACCAGGCCGGTGAGGCTGGATTTTTCGAGGCCGAGCGTGGCGCCCAGGTCGCCCATGCCGTACGGCCGGGCCATCAGCACACACAGCAGCTGTCCCTGCTGCACGGTCAGCCCGTACTCGCGGGCGGACTCGGCGTAGACGGCGTTCACCAGGAACGACGCCCGCACGAGCCCGGCCACCACACCGATGTCCGCCCCGCTCTTCCCCATCCGGTCAGCCTACTTCGCGACGGCCTCGCGCACGGCGGGCACGATCTCCTCGGCCCAGCGCGCGGCGGCGACCTCGTCGGGTGTGGTGCGGTCGGCCCCGAAGAGCACGAATCCGGCCGCGCCGTGCTCCAGCACCGCACCGGTCAGCTCCTCGATCCACTGCGCGGGCGAGCCGCCGATCCAGCTTCCGTCCTCGGCGCGGGTCTTCGCGAGCGGCTCCGCGGTGATGCGCCCGGGGAAGTTGTAGACGGTGGCGATGTCACCGGGGTCGCGCCCGGCGTCCACCGCGGCCTCGTCGATCAGCGGGCGCGAAGTGCGGTAGCGCTCACTGAGCCAGTCGGCGGCGCGCCCGGGCATCCACCCGTCGGCCACGCGCCCGGTGACGGCGAGCGACTTCGGCCCGACCGAGCCGGTCCACACCGGCGGCATCGCTCCCGCGGCCGGTTCCAGGTTCGTGACCTGGTAGAACTCGCCGTCGAAGGTGACCGGCTCACCGCCCCCGCCGAGCAGTTTCACGAGCCGGATGCCTTCCTCGAAAGCGCGGACGGCCTGCCCCGGCGTCAGCTTGGTGAAGCCGAGCCGCGCGATGTCGTCCCACAACCCGCCGACGCCCATGCCGAGCACGATCCGGCCCCCGGTCAGCGCGGACAGGGAGGTGACGGTGCGGGCGAGCATCGCGGCGGGCCGTGTCGGCAGGTTGGTGACGCTGACCAGCCCGGAGACCCGTTCGGTCTTTCCCAGCAGGACACCGATTTCGGCGTACGCATCGAGCCGGTCGGCGTAGTAGGGGTGATCGGACACGGTGATGAGGTCGAGCCCGCCACGGTCGGCCTGGACGGCCAGCTTCAGGGTGTCGGGGACCGCGGTGACCGCGGTGGACACGCCGATGCCGAAGTGCGTCATGATTCCTCCCAGTTAGTTCGTACTACGAACATATCATAAGTAGTTCTTGATGCGAACTAGTCGCCTTTCTGTGCGGCGAGACCGCACGCGGCCCGCCCGGAAAATGAGTCGAGCCGCCGGCGATCGCTTGCTACCTTGGGTTCCGCCCGGTGCGACGGAGAAGGTTACTTCGGTGATCATTGGTTCGAATCCAAACCCGGCCACCTCACGGTGACCGGTCAGCACACCTTCTCCAGCCGAGACCTCGGGCACCCAACTTCACACGCACTCCCGGTGCGTCGCCAGCCAGGCGAACCAGATCTCGGGAGCCACGGCCGCACCGATGCCCGGTGCGCAGGCGAGGGTTACTTCCGCTTCTAACGGGCAGGTCGGGGGTTCGAATCCCTCCCGGACCACTCGCGGTCCGGTAGCTCAGTGGCCTAGAGCAGCTATGTACCTTCACCGACTTCGATCTCGGGCATCGCTGTGGCCGTGGCTCCCTCCACGAAACAGGGGGAGAAATGAGCAAGTTCAACACCGCACGAGCACCCGCCGCGACCTCTCCGGTCCGCGGTGAGGCCACGCCGTCCACCGTCACGCACGAGGGTGGCGCCGGCTACGCACGCGACACCAAGTCCGAGCTCTTCCTGCTCGCCGTCACCAACATGGTCGGCGAGCACACCTTCTACGAGTCCGCGGACACGCGCGACACGCGCTACGCCGAGCGCGTCCGTCAGTCCACACTGGACGATCCGGGGTGGACCGCACGGTTCCTGCGCTGGCTGCGCTCCGGCGCGCACCTGCGCACGGCGTCGCTCGTCGGTGCCGCCGAGTTCGCCAAGGCACGGCGGGACGCCGGCCTCGACGGCCTGAGCCGCCAGGTCGTCGCCGGTGTGCTGCAGCGGGCCGACGAGCCCGGTGAGCTGCTCGCCTATTGGACCGCCGTGCACGGCCGGGCCGTGCCGAAGCCGGTCAAGCGCGGTGTCGCCGACGCGGCGGCGAAGCTCTACGACGAGCGGGCCTTCACCAAGTGGGACTCCGCCGCGCGAGCGTTCCGGTTCGCCGACGTCCTCGAGCTGACCCACCCGGCAGGCGGGGGTGAGCTGTTCCGGCACATCCTCGACGAGCGGCACAACCGCGGCAACGCGATCCCGGGCTCCCTCACGACCCTGCGCGCCCGCGCCGAGCTGTTGTCCTGGGACGTCGGCCGCCGTCGTGAGCTGTTCAGCCGAACCGACGCCGCGGACGTGCTCCGCGCCGCGGGCATGACGTGGGAGTCCGTCGCCGGGTGGCTGCAGGGTCCGCTGGACGCGCGCGTCTGGGAGGCGCTGATCCCGTCGATGGGCTACATGGCTCTCCTGCGGAACCTCCGCAACTTCGACGAGGCCGGCGTCTCGGACGCGGTCGCGGAGCGGGTCGCCGAGCGGCTCGCCGATCCGGCCCAGGTCGCGAAGTCGCGGCAGCTGCCGATGCGGTTCCTCGCGGCCCACCGCGCGGCGCCGTCGCTGCGGTGGGCGTGGGCGCTGGAGCGGGCGATCGCGCACGCGCTGGCCAACGTGCCCGTGCTCAGTGGCCGGACGCTGATCCTCGTCGACACGTCGGCGTCGATGAACGACCGCTTCAGCAAGGACGGCAGCCTGATGCGCTGGGACGCGGCCGCGGTGTTCGGCCTCGCGCTCGGCCGGCGCTGCGCGAAGGCCGACGTCGTGTCGTTCTCGGACGGCTACTGGGACCGCAAGCAGGGCACCAAGGTGTTCAAGCTGCGCCGGGGCGGGTCGCTGCTGAGCGACGTCGAGCGGTGGAAGTCCGACGGCTTCTTCATCGGCGGCGGCACCGACACGGCGGGCGCGGTGAAGAAGCACTTCGCGAAGCACGACCGCGTCGTGATCCTCACCGACGAGCAGGCCGCGTACGGCGACGTCGGGCAGGCAGTTCCCGGCCACGTTCCGCTGTACACCTGGAACCTGGCGGGCTACCGGGCCGGCCACGCACCGTCCGGCAGCGGGCACCGGCACACGTTCGGCGGCCTGACCGACCAGGCGTTCCGGATGATCCCGCTGCTCGAGCGAGGCAAGAAGGCCGACTGGCCCTTCTGAGAGACGCCGCGGAGGCCCCCATGACGAGATCATGGGGGCCTCCGTGCTGTGTACGCACAGTCACAGAAATGGCCGTGGACCCGACACTATTCCGAGTCGTATAGTCCACGTGGAATAACCGACTTGGAGGGATCATGGCCTCGGCCAAGCTGACACCACTCGGCATCGCCGTGCTGGAGCTGCTCCACGAGAGGCCCATGCACCCGTACGAGATGGCTGCTCTCATGCGCGAGCGGTACGTCGACACGCGGGTCAACGTGAAGGCGGGCTCGCTCTACCACACCGTGGAACGCCTGCACCGCAGCGGTTTCATCGAGGTCGTCGACACCCAGCGCGACGGCAGGCGGCCCGAACGGACCGTCTACGGCATGACGCAGACCGGGCTCGACGAGTTCAACCGGCGCGGCCGCGAACTCCTCGGGGACGTCGCCACGGAGTTCCCCGCCTACCTGTCCGGGCTCGCCGTGATCGACGAACTGGGCCGCGAGGCGACCCTGAACGAGCTCGAAACCCGGCTCATGCGGCTGCGTGCGGCAGTGGCCTCGGACCGGGCCGTGCTGCAGCACCTCGCCGAGGAAAAGACGCCGGAGATCTACTGGCTCGACTGGCGCTACAGCTGCGACCACCGGCTGTTCGAACTGGAGTGGACCGAACGCCTCGCCGACGACCTGCGGTCCGGGCGGATCCCGTTCCAGGGCAACCAACCACCCAAGCTCACGCTCATCACCCAGGAAGACGACGATGAACGCAAGACAAGCTAATCCGTGGGCCGCGCTGGGCGCGCTGTGCCTCGGCTTCTTCATGATCCTGCTCGACACGACGATCGTGTCGATCGCGATCCCGACCATGCTGCGCGAGCTGGGCGCCGGGCTGAACTCGATCGTCTGGGTGATCAGCGTCTACCTGCTCACCTACGCCGTGCCGATGCTGTTCACCAGCCGGCTCGGTGACCGCTTCGGCCCGAAGCGCGTGTTCCTCGCCGGGCTCCTCGTGTTCACCGGCGCGTCGCTCTGGTGCGGCCTGTCCGGCAACGCCGAGATGCTCATCGCCGCGCGGGCCGTGCAGGGGCTCGGCGCCGCGCTGATGACGCCGCAGACGCTGGCGTTCATCACGCACCTGTTCCCGCCGGCCAAGCGCGGCCCGGCGATGGGCATGTGGGGCGGCGTCGCCGGGCTGGCGACGATCGCGGGCCCGCTGCTCGGCGGCGTGCTGGTCGACCACTTCGGCTGGGAGTGGATCTTCTTCGTCAACGTGCCGATCGGCGTGATCGCCGTCGTGCTCACCCTCCTCCTGGTGCCGGACTGGCAGCCGAAGCACTCGCACTCGTTCGACCTGCTGGGCATCGTGCTCTCGAGTGCCGCACTGCTCTGCATCGTGTTCGGTGTCCAGAACGGCCAGCAGTACGACTGGGGCACGGTCTTCGGCGGGATCACCGTCTTCGAGATCATCGGCGCCGGCGTGGTGCTGCTGATCGCGTTCGTGGCGTGGCAGCGCTTCAACAAACGGGAGCCGCTGCTTCCGCTGCAGGTGTTCTCGAACCGGAACTTCTCGGCCGGGACGCTCACCGCGGCCACCGTCGGCTTCGCGATGACCGGCATGTTCCTGCCGCTGGTCATCTACATCCAGTCGGTGCTCGGGCTGAGCCCGACCATGGGCGGGCTGCTCACCGCCCCGATGTCGCTGCTGTCCGGGATCATCGCGCCGTTCGTCGGGCGTGCGTCGGACAAGGTCAACGGCAAGTACCTGGTGATGTTCGGCCTGGCGGCGCTCGCGGCTGGGCTCGGGATCATCGCGCTGCAGGCGACGCCGGACAGCAACCCGTGGACGTTCGTCCCGGCGCTGCTGGTGTGCGGGCTCGGCATCGGCTGCATCTTCTCGCCGATGAGCAACCTGACGATGGGTTCGGTCGAGCCGCGGCTCGCCGGGACCGCGTCCGGCATCTTCAACACCGCGCGCCAGGTGGGTGGCGTGCTCGGCAGCGCGGCGATCGGCGTGCTGCTGCAGGCGCGGATCAGCGCGTCCATCGCGGACGAGGCCACGAAGGCGGCTTCGCAGCTGCCGGCGCAGTACCGGGCGCCGTTCGCCGAAGGGATCACGCACGCGGCGGCGAGCACCGGGGAGTTCGGCTCGGCCGGCGGTCCGTCGCCGATGCCGGGCCTGCCCGCCGAGATCGCCGCGCAGGCCGGGAAGCTGGCGACCGAAGCGGTCCACAGTGGATTGACCGACGCGGCCCGGGTGACGATGCTGCTGCCGATGGGCGTGCTCCTGCTCGGGGTGGTCTCGGCGGCGGTGATGCAGCGGGTCAAGCCGCGCTGGGCATCCCCGGCGCCGGCGCCCGAGGCCGCCGCGGCCTGAAACCGCGCAGGCCCCCGGATCCGGGTGTCGGGACCGGATCGGGGGCCTGCACGGACCGCGGGAGCGGTGGCCTAGCGGTGGTGGCGGCGGTAGGACAGGCCGTACCCGTACGGGAACAGGCCCTGCTTGCCGTCACCGGCGTTGATCGGTTCCTGGGAAGAGCTCTTCGGCCAGGTGAAGCTCAGCTTCCCGGTCGGGTTGTAGTCGCCGTAGAGCACGTCCGCGACGCCGGCGCCTTCCGAGCCCGGCAGCCAGGCCGCCACCAGTCCCTTGATCGACGGCAGCTGCGCCGAGATGTCCAGCGGCCGCCCGGAGACGGTCACCACGACCAGGGGCACGCCAGAGGCCTTCAGCTTGCCGACGAGGGCGAGGTCTTCGGCGTCGAGCCCGAGTCCGTTCGGCCGGTCTCCCTGCCCTTCGGCATACGGCGTTTCGCCCACCACGGCGACCGCGACCCGGTAGCTCGAGTCGATTCCACCACCCGCACGGTCATAGGTCACCACCGTGCCTTTCCCGGCACCGGCCTTGATGCCGTCGAGAACCGTCGTGCCGGGGATGACCCGCTCGCCGCTCTGGCCTTGCCAGGTCAGCGTCCAGCCGCCCGCCTGGTTGCCCATGTCGTTCGCGTTCTTCCCGGCCACGAAGATCTTGTTGTTCGTCTTGGCCAGCGGCAGCACGCCGTCGTTCTTCAGCAGCACCTGCGACTCGCGCACCGCCTGCCGCGCCACGGCGTGGTGTGCCGCGCTGCCGAAGTCCTTCTGCAGCGAGCGGTCGGTGTACGGGTGCTCGAACAGGCCCAGTTCGAACTTCTTCGTGAGGATCCGCCGGTTGGCGTCGTCGATGCGCGCCATCGGGATGTGCCCGTTGAGGACTTCGGCCTTGAGCGTGCTGACGAACTTCAGGTAGTCGTTGGGGACCATGATCATGTCGATCCCGGCGTTGACGGCCTGCTTGACCTCGGAGGGGGTGAACCCCTCCTGACCGTCGATCTGGTCGATGCCGTTCCAGTCGGAGATCACGTACCCGGAGAACCGCAGCTCACCCTTGAGCAGGTCGGTGATGAGGAACTTGTTGCCGTGGTCCTTGACGCCGTTCCAGCTGTTGAAGCTGATCATCACCGAGCCGACGCCGTGGTTCACCGCGGCCTGGAACGGCGGCAGGTGGATGCGCCGCAGCTCGTCCAGGCTGATCTGGGTGTTGCCCTGGTCGACGCCACCGGTGGTGCCGCCGTCGCCGATGAAGTGCTTGGCCGTGGCCATGATCGACGTCGGGTCGCCGAGCGAGCGGCCCTGCAGGCCTTCGATGACCACGGAATTCTCGACGGCGTTGCGGGGGATCTCGCCGAAGGACTCGTACGTGCGGCCCCAGCGGTCGTCGCGGGCGACGCACAGGCAGGGCGCGAAGCCCCACTTGACGCCGGTGGCGGCGGACTCGTCCGCGGTGATCGCGCCGATCTTCTCGACCAGCTGCGGGTCGTTCGCGGCCCCCAGGCCGATGTTGTGCGGGAAGACCGTGGCGCCGTAGACGTTGTTGTGGCCGTGCACGGTGTCGGCGCCGTAGATGATCGGGATGCCGAGACCGGTCGACGTCGCCGCCCGTTGATAGGCGTCGATCATGTCCGCCCAGGCCTGCGGGGTGTTCGGTGTCGGTGTCGAACCGCCGCCGGAGAGGATGGAGCCGAGCCGGGCGGCGGCGGACTGGGCGGGCGTCGCGGCTCCGCGCTCGCCCTCGGTCATCTGCCCGACCTTGTCGTCCAGGGTCATCCGGGCCATCAGGTCCGTGACGCGGTCGGCCACCCGGGCGTGCGGGTTCTTGTAGAGCGGCGTCGCGGTCGCGGTCGCGGACGCCATCGGGACGAGGGCCGTGCCCGACAGGAGCAGGCCGGCCAGGACAGTGGTTCGCAATGATCTCGTGGTGCGGAGGAGCGGCATTGTTCTCTCCGTGACGATCCGTCGATCCATAAGTTGCGAGCCACAACAAACTAGCTCTCCTTTCGAGTGACGCCGGTCACAATTCGGTCACGGACGCCTGGTCAAGTAAGTTTCAGTCGTGCAGTTCGTCCTCGCCTCCCAGTCCCCCGCCCGTCTCGCCCTCCTGCGTTCCGGGGGCCTCGATCCCGCCGTGTTCGTCTCCGGCGTCGACGAGGACGCGGTCGCCGCCTCCCTGACCGATCCGTCCCCGTCGGAACTGGTCGCGGCCCTCGCCGCGGCCAAGGCCGAGGCGGTCATCGACCAGGTCGCCGCGGCGCACCCGGATGCCGTCGTCGTCGCCTGCGACTCGATGCTGAACATCGGCGGGCAGATGGTCGGCAAGCCGGGTTCGCCGGACATCGCGCGCGGCCGCTGGGCCGCGATGGCGGGAACTTCCGGTGAACTCCTCACCGGGCACGCGGTCGTCCGGCTCGACGGCGGGACGCGCGCGAAGGAGGCCGCGGGCTGGGAATCGACCACCGTCCGGTTCGGCACGCCGAGCCCGGCGGAGATCGACGCCTACGTCGCCAGCGGCGAGCCGCTCAACGTCGCCGGCGGCTTCACCATCGACGGGCTGGGCGGCTGGTTCGTCGAAGGACTCGACGGCGGCCACACGAGCGTCATCGGCATCAGCCTGCCGCTGACGCGCCGGCTGCTGGCCGAGGTCGGCGTGAGTGTCGTGGATCTCTGGCAACGTCCCGCATCCTGAGAAAGGCGCCACACCAACGGGTGATCCGGAAGAGTGCTCCGTTGCCTAACGTTCTCTTCACGAGGCAAGACAGACAGCAACTTTCGAGCACCGGAGTCGCCCCGTGTCTTTCGTACGGACATACACCAAGCCGCGGGTGTTCGCGGCCGCGGTTCTCGGCTCGCTCGTCGTCGGCGCCCTCCTCGGCGTCGTCGCGCGGCAGACCGAGGCCGGCTGGCTGACCGATCTCCTCGACCAGATCGGCACCATCTTCACCACGCTGCTGCAGATCGCGGTGATCCCGCTGGTCTTCACGGCGATCGTGGTCGGCATCAACAGCCTCCGCGGGCTCGGCGGCGGCCGCACCGCCGCGCGCCTCGGCGGCAAGACGGTCATGTGGTTCGCGATCACGTCGTTCATCGCGTCGCTGATCGGCATCGCGGTCGGCCGGATCTTCAACCCCGGCGCCGGCGGGCTCGGCGGCGCCACGGCGCTCGCGAAGAACGCCGACAAGGCCGCCAAGAGCGTCGACCACTGGGGCTCGTGGAGTGCGTTCATCGACGGACTGCTGCCGCAGAACTTCGTGAAAGCGTTCTCCGACGGCGAGACGCTGCAGGTGCTGTTCCTCGCGCTGGTCATCGGCGCGGCGGCCTACAGCCTCGGTGACAAGGCGAAGCCGTTCGTGGACTTCACGACGAGCGTGTTCGAGATCATCCAGCGCTACCTCGGCTGGATCGTCCGGCTCGCCCCGATCGGCATCATCGGCCTGATCGGCGCGGCGGTGTCCAATTACGGCGACGCGCTGTTCCGCCCGCTGTTCTCGACGACGCTCGCGGTCTACGTCGGCTGCCTGCTCGTGCTGTTCGTCGTCTACCCGATCCTGCTGCAGTTCGTGGCGAAGGTCAGCCCGCTGAAGTTCTTCGCGAAGGCGGGCACGGCGATCCAGTTCGCGTTCGCCTCGCAGTCCTCGGCCGCGACGCTGCCGCTGACCCGCCAGTCCGCGGTGAACCTCGGCGTCCAGCCGGCGTACGCGGCTTTCGCGACCCCGCTGGGCAGCGCGACGAAGATGGACGGCTGCGCGGCGGTCTTCCCGGCGATCGCGGCGATCTTCGTCGCCAACCTGGCCGGGGTGTCGCTGAACTTCTGGCAGTACGCCGGCATCGTCGTGGTCGCCGTGGTCGGCGCACTGGCGACCGCCGGGACCACGGGCTGGCTGACGGCCTTCACCCTGACGACGTCGTTCATCGGCCTCGACGCCAAGCAGGTCGCGCTGGGCCTGGCGCTGATCTACTCGGTCAACCCGATCATGGACATGATGCGCACGGCGACGAACGTGGCCGGCCAGATCGTGGTGCCGACGATCGTGGCCCGCAGCGAAGGCCTCCTCGACGACGAGGTCCTCAACGCGCCGACGGACACCCCCCTGCACACCGACGACGGCGCGGCGGCCCGGCACACGGAACCCGCCCCCGCCTGACCCCGCACGTGTGTGAAGGCCGTCTCGAGTGTTCGAGGCGGCCTTCACGACGTTCAGGACGGGCAGGTGCGGAGGTCGGCGCGGGTCAGGCGGACGTCCGGCCAGCCGCGCAGGTCCGACGGCGACGTCACCCGCCGCGTGCAGCCCACCGATCGGCCGGCCAGGTCGTACACCTCGCCCAGCACCGGCGCCGCCGTGCACTTCGGGGTGCCGGCAGCGGAGTCCGGGCAGTCGTGGCGGACCACGATCACGTCGGGGCTGGCGTCGGCCGTGACGTCGTAGAGCGACAGCGTCCCGGCGTCCGCGTAGAACGGCTTGCCCGGGTCGCGCCACACTCCCCCGCTGCTGACGAGCAGCTCGCCGTACGCGGCCGTCCCGTCGTCCCCGACGTCGCCGCGGACCAGGCACGCCGGGGCCGGGCCGTCGATGCAGCGCAACGAGTTCTGGTCCAGCCGCACGCCCAGCTGCGCGACCGACAGCTCGAACACCGTGCCCGGCTCGGGCCCGACGCGCAGGCGGGCCGAACCGCCTGCCGTGTCGGTCAGCAGCACCACCGGTGTGCCCCCGACCGTCACCGCCGCGAGCTGGCGGCACGGCCCGCCGCCGCAGGTCACCGCGGGCGTCACCGGTACGGCGGCGGGTTCGGCCAGTCCGGGGGCCGCCTCGGGCCGCGGCCGCAGCAGGAACACCGCGCCGATCGCGCTGACGGTCACCACCGCGGCCAGCACCGCGGTGAGCAGCGCCGACCGGGGCGTCCGCGCTGCCGTAGTCCGCATAAGACAGAGCGTAAGCCGCTTCGCGACCATGTGTCGGAAGCGCCCCGTCGCGATGTGACTGAATCCCCCGGGGGTGCAACCCCCGTACCCCGCCCGGGGGGCTCCGCCCCCACGGACCCCCCGAAGCGTGGGTGCCCGACGGGGTCAGAGGTAGCGGAACGTGCCCGTCTATGTTGTCCGGGTGACGAACCCGAACCTGCCGCCCGCCCTGTACCTGCCGACCGGCCCGGCCAGTGCCGAGACCGAAGGCGCGTCGATCGAGCTGCGCCGCACCCCGGACGGCCGCACCGCGCTGGTCGCCTTCACCGCGCTGGACCGGCTGATCGACTGCTGCGGCGAGCACCAGCCGTGGGTGCTGGTGAACACCGAGCACCTGCCGAAGGTGCACTCCGCGAACCCGTACGACGTGATCGTGCTCGATTCGCCGCTGGCCGAGGAGCTGCGCCACCACGTCTGAGCGTGGTTCACCTCTCACTCAAGAGACTCGCGACGTCATATCCGTAGACTTCCCTGATGCCGCGTGGGCGGTCAGCAATGCAGCTGTCGGACGCAGGAGGTGCGGGGTGGCCGAGCAGGTCGGCGAATCCACGGGCGGTCCGGTGACCAAGATCCTGGTCGCCAACCGTGGTGAAATCGCGGTACGCGTCATCAGAGCCGCGAAGGACGCTGGCCTGGCCAGTGTCGCGGTGTACGCCGACCCGGACCGCGACGCGCCACACGTCCGCCTGGCCGACGAAGCCTTCGCGCTGGGCGGCACGACGGCCGCCGAGAGCTACCTGAACTTCGACAAGCTCCTGGACGCCGCCAAGCGCTCGGGCGCCGATTCGGTGCACCCGGGCTACGGCTTCCTCTCCGAGAACGCGGACTTCGCCCAGGCCGTCCTCGACGCCGGGCTGACCTGGATCGGGCCGAGCCCGCAAGCCATCCGCGACCTCGGCGACAAGGTCACCGCCCGCCACATCGCCCTGCGCGCGGGCGCGCCGCTGGTGCCGGGCACGAAGGAGCCGGCGAAGGACGCCGCCGAGATCGTCGCGTTCGCCGACGAGCACGGCCTTCCGGTGGCCATCAAGGCCGCCTTCGGCGGTGGCGGCCGCGGCCTGAAGGTCGCGCGCACCCGCGAAGAGATCCCCGAGCTGTTCGAATCGGCCACGCGCGAGGCGGTCGCCGCCTTCGGCCGCGGCGAGTGCTTCGTCGAGCGCTACCTGGACAAGCCGCGGCACGTCGAGGCGCAGGTGCTCGCCGACATGCACGGCAACGCGATCGTCGTCGGCACCCGCGACTGCTCGCTGCAGCGCCGGCACCAGAAGCTCGTCGAAGAGGCGCCCGCGCCGTTCCTGAGCGACGAGCAGCGCAAGCGCATCCACGAGTCCGCGAAGGCGATCTGCAAGGAAGCCGGCTACTACGGCGCCGGCACCGTCGAGTACCTCGTCGCCGTCGACGGCACCATCTCCTTCCTCGAAGTCAACACCCGGCTGCAGGTCGAACACCCGGTGTCGGAGGAGACGACCGGCCTCGACCTGGTGCGCGAGATGTTCCGGATCGCGCGTGGCGAGAAGCTGCGGATCACCGAGGACCCCGAGCCGCGCGGCCACTCGATCGAGTTCCGCATCAACGGCGAGGACGCCGGCCGCGGCTTCCTGCCCGCACCGGGCACGGTGACGAAGTTCGTCGCGCCCAGCGGCCCGGGCGTGCGCGTCGACTCCGGCGTCGAATCCGGCAGCGTCATCGGCGGGCAGTTCGACTCGATGCTGGCCAAGCTGATCGTCACCGGGTCCGACCGGAACAACGCGCTCGAGCGCAGCCGCCGCGCGCTCGCGGAGATGGTCGTCGAAGGCATGGCGACGGTCCTGCCGTTCGACCGCGTGATCGTCGACGACCCGGCGTTCATCGGCGACGAGAACGGCTTCAGCGTGCACACGCGCTGGATCGAGACGGAGTTCGACAACAAGATCGAGCCGTTCGTGGCGCCGGACGTCGAAGCCGCCGAAGAGGAACCGCGGCAGAACGTCGTCGTCGAGGTCGGCGGGCGGCGTCTCGAGGTGTCGCTGCCGGGCGGGTTCGCGCTCGAAGGCGGCGGTGGCGGCGGGACCGCCGTCAAGGCGAAGCCGCGCAAGCGCGCCGGTGGCACCAAGGCCGCGGTGAGCGGCGACGCCGTCACGGCACCGATGCAGGGCACGATCGTGAAGGTGGCCGTCGAAGAGGGCCAGACGGTCGAAGCCGGTGAGCTGATCGTCGTCCTCGAGGCGATGAAGATGGAGAACCCGGTCACCGCGCACAAAGCGGGCACCGTCACCGGCCTTTCGGTCGAGGTCGGCGCCGCCGTGACGCAGGGCACACAGCTTCTCGAGATCAAGTAGCGAGGTTCGTTACGGATGTCGTGGTGGGCCGCCCCCGGGGCGGCCTACCATCGACTACGTGACCGAAGTCCCGTCTCCGCAGCTGCGGATCAGCGACCAGAACCGTGAGTCCGCGCTGTCCGCGCTCGGGGAGCACATGAGCGCGGGGCGGATCGACATCGACGAGTACGGCGAACGCTCGGCCCGGATCACCGCGGCCAAGACGCGCGGCGAGCTCGGCGAGATCTTCGCGGACTTGCCGGCCCCGCACCCGAGGTACGACGGCGTTCCCCAAGCCGTCGCCGCTCCCGGGCCCGCGGCCGCGGCGCCCGAGCCGGCCCGCCCGCGGACACCCGACAACTGGTCGCCGCCGCAGCGGTTCGTCGCCGCGATCGTGCCGTTGACCTGGATCGCCGCGATCGCGCTGATCGCCGCCGTCAGTGGTGCCCTGTGGCCGGTCATCTTCGTACCGATCGGGCTCACCGTCTTCGGCAAGTCCATGTGGGGCCACGACTGGAACCCGAACCACGACCGCCGCGACCGGCACCTGCGCGACCGGGAGCGCCGGCGCGAGCTGCGCGACTCCTATCGCGACCACCGGCGCGGGCTGGACCGCTGATCCCGCCGTGGGCGACATGCGGTTGAGCGACGAGGAACGCCAGGACGCCCTGGACGTCCTCGAAGAGCACGTCCGCACCGGCCGGCTCGACATCGACGAGTACGGGTCCCGGTCCGCGAAGGTCACCGCGGCGAAGCGGGTCAGCGAGCTCGCCCCGCTGTTCGACGACCTCCCGTCACCTCGCCCGAGCGCGTTGCTCAACGGGGTTTCCGCGCCCGGCGTCCCGGTGATGTCCTCGGAGGACAACGCGCTGGTGCGGTTCCTGACCGCGGGCGCGGTGCCGATCGCGATCGTCCTCGCGATCGCCGTACTGATCCTGTCCCGGGGCCGACTGTTGATCATTTCGGTGGCGCTGCCGCTGGTCGTCGCGATGATCGCCGGGGCCCGCCGCCGCCGTTCGTGATTGCTCCTTTCGCCGGGCAACCTGCTCCCGCGTTCCGACGTGGTGATCACGCAGGTCGGGGAAAGGGAGGAATCATGAACAGGATATGGGCGCGATCGGGGGTGCTCGCCACCGTGGCGATCGCCGTCGCGGCTTTGGCGGCGGGGCCGGCGCAGGCCGCGACGGGCCGACTGGGCTGGCAGGCGACGCTGCTGCCGTTGCCCGCTGGAGCCGACCCGGCGGGGCGCGGATTTCTGAACGCTTCGGACGGCCACGGCGAGTACGCGGGGTCGTTCATCGTAGGCGACCAGCTGCAGGTGGTGAGCTGGCGCGGCGGCAAGCCGGTGCTGCGCGGGACGCCGGCGGGCTTCGAGTGGGCGAGGGTCGTCGGGGAGGACAGAGCGGGGCGGATCTACGGCGAGGCGCTCGACTACGACACCGACGTCAACCGGACCTTCACCCTCGACGCCACCGGCTTCCACCTGTGGGCGCCCCCGCCGGGCTATGGCGACTTCGGGATCTGCGCGGTCAACCGGCACGGCGACGCACTGGGCACCCTGCCCACCGGTACCCCGGCGACGTACGTGCCGGCCGTCTGGCCCGCTGGGGCGGCTGCCCCCACGGTCCTGGCCTACCCGGCAGGCGCGGACTCCGTGACCGACATCGACGACGACGGCGCGATCCTGTTCAGCGGGTTCGACCGTGACATCGTCTTGAAGGACGGGGTGAGCAGGCCGCTGGCCGACATCGCCGGCTTCTCGTACCCGCACGGATCGGCGATCCGCAACGGCGTCGTGGTCGGGTTCGCGTCGAACGGCAACGCGTCGCAGGCGATCCGCTGGACGACGCCGGAGACACCGGTCGCGCTGACCGGCGGCGACTACGCGGGCGACCTGAACGCGCGCGGCCTGACGGTCGGCGAAGCCCCGATCCCGGGTTCGTTCCACGGCAAGCCGACGGCGTGGCGCGGAACGACCCCGGCCGGCGAGCTGAAGCAGCCGGGCACGTACACGGGCTACGCAGCAGGCCACGTCACCGACGACGGAGTGTTCGCGGGGTGGGCGTCGAACGGCCCGCTCGACGAGGGCGGAGTGCCGGTGATCTGGCGCTTCACCCCGTGACCCCGCCTTGATCGCCAGGCCGGGGGCGGTGTGCTCCCGGCCTGGCTAGGCTGGGTGGAGTGGAACCGGTGGAGATCAACGCGGGCACGTACTACCTGCGCCAGCTGCGCGCCGATCGCCACATCGACGACCGCCCGTTGTTGATGGAGGCGTTCGCCGATCCGACGCACCGCAAGTACGTGCTGAACTACCGGCTGCGCACGCTGGACGAGGCCACGGAGTACGTGGCCCTGCGCGCGGCCCAGTGGGCCGGCGACGAGCGCTGTTCCTGGGCGATCGCGGAGCCGACCTCGGGGAGGCTGCTGGGCGAGGTGGGGCTGCGCGAGCTGAACCTGGACGCGGCGTACGCGGAGGCGACGATCTGGGTCCACCCGGCGGAGCGGGGCAAGGGAATCGCGACAACGGCGTTGAACGCGGCGCTGCGGTTCGGCTTCGGCGGGCTGGGGCTGACCGAGGTGAGTTACCGGTACGAGGAGAGCAACGCGCCTTCGGCGATCGTGGCGGACCGCTGCGGGTTCACGCTGGTCGGCCCGGAGCCCGAGCGAGCGCCGACGGGTGAGCGGTTGATCCGGTGGCACCGGACGTCCTGACCGGCGGACGGCTCTCGACCAGCGCCTACACCGAGTACGCCCCCGCGGCGAGGTCGTCGACGAGAGTCGGCCCGCCGGGCGTCCAGCCGAGCAGCTTCTGCGTCGCGGTGCTGGTGGCGGAGAGGTCCATGGCGAAGAAGGTGCCGATCCAGCCGAAGTGGGCCGGGACGTCATCGGCGGGGATCGAGGCGACCGGCAGGTCGAACGCGAGGCCGATCGCCTGCGCGATTTCGCGGGTCGGCACGCCTTCTTCGGCGACGGCGTGCAGGCGGGTGCCCGCCGGTGCCGTCTCGAGGCCGAGGGTGACCATCCGGGCGGCGTCGGTGCGGTGCACGGCGGCCCAGCGGTTGGTGCCGTCGCCGGGGTAGCCGGAGACGCCCTTCTCGCGGGCGATCGCGGCGAGGATGGCGATGAACCCGTGGTCGCCGGTGCCGTGGACGCTCGGCGCGAAGCGCAGGCTCACGGTGCGCACCCCGCGGTCGGCGAACTCGAGCGCGAGGTTTTCGCTCCCGCCGCGCGGCGAGTCGGCGCCGTGGAACGGGGAGGCGTCGTCCTCGGTGGCGGGCCGGCCCGGGGCGAGGGCGGCGACACCGGAGGCGAGCAGGAACGGGCGACCGGTGCCCGCGAGCGTGTCGCCGATGGTCTGGACGGCGGCGCGCTCGGCCGCGTTCGAGACGGCCGGGTTGGCGAAGTCGTGCTTGTTCGCGAGGTG
The DNA here is from genome assembly GCF_030285645.1 of Amycolatopsis sp. DG1A-15b. GTDB lineage: Bacteria > Actinomycetota > Actinomycetes > Mycobacteriales > Pseudonocardiaceae > Amycolatopsis. Next base: position 9,115,402 of record NZ_CP127296.1, on the reverse strand, counting down.
GATGACGGCGTCGGCGTCCTTGGCGCCGGCGCGGATGCCGTCCAGGTCGTCCAGGTCACCGCGGCGAACGTGGGCGCCCTTCGCCGCCACCGCGGCGGCGGACGCTTCGGACCTGGCCAGCCCGGTGACTTCGTGGCCCGCGCCGAGCAGGTCGGTGACGACGGCCGAGCCGATCCAGCCGGATGCTCCGGTGACGAAAACGTGCATGGGTGATCTCCTCCGACGGCTCCGCAATGGGGCGAAGCGGCTGATGTCTGTGACTGACGTCAGTCACAGACATCAACGTACACTTCAAGTCAGTCGCTGTCATCACTACACTCGATCGCATGGTGCGCTGGGAACCGGGAGCTGCCGAGCGGCTTCAGAAAGCCGCTCTCGAGCTGTTCGCCACGCGCGGGTTCGAGCAGACGACCGCCACGGAGATCGCCGAGTCCGTCGGCCTGACCGAGCGCACCTTCTTCCGCCACTTCAGCGACAAGCGCGAGGTCCTCTTCCACGGGCAGCAGCTGCTGGCGGAAGCGTTCCTCGCCGGTGTCGACGCGGCGCCACCGGAGGCGTCCCCGATCGAGATCGTCGCCTCCGCGCTGAAGTCCGCGACATCCGCCTTCCCGGCCGAGCGCCGCGCCCACTCCCGGCTCCGGCAATCGGTCATCGACCAGAACCCGGCGCTGCAGGAACGCGAGCGGCACAAGCTCGCCAGCATCGCCACCACGGTCGCCGGCGCCCTGCGCCGCCGGGGCGTCGACGAGGTGGCCGCGACCCTGGCCGCGGAGTCGGGCTCCACCGTGTTCGCGATCGCGTTCACCCAGTGGATCCGCGAGGACGAGCAGCGGTCATTCGCCGACATCGCCGCGCAGGTGCTGCGCGAACTGCTGAGCTTGACCGCCACCGCGTCGGCGAAAATCCCGCGATGACGGGGTCTCCCGAGGGATCACCCCCGGGAGGACCTCAGCTCACCGGCTCCACGATGCCCGCGCGGGCCTCCGGAGCCGCCGACCGCAACGCGTCCGCTGCCTCGTCGCTCGGCTGGGACTGGGACTTGCGCTCCGCCTCGACCCGGGCCCGGTAGACCTCGATCTCGTGCTTCACCGTTTCGGGCGACCAGCCCAGGACCTCGCCCACCAGCGCCGCGACCTGCTCGGCGCAGTCCACTCCCCGGTGCGCGTACTCGATCGAGATGCGCGTCCGGCGGGCCAGGACGTCCTCCAGGTGCAGCGCCCCTTCGTGCGAAGCCGCGTACACCACTTCGACGCCCAGGTAGTCCGGGGCATGCTCGATCGGCTTCAGCAGCTCCGGGCGGCCCTCCGCCGTGGCCAGGACCTCGTGGACCAGTGAGCCGTAACGGTCCAGGAGGTGCCTCACCCGGTAGGGGTGCAGGCCGTGCTCCGCCGCCAGGTGATCGGCCTGGTTGACCAGCGCGTGGTAACCGTCCGCGCCCAGGAGGGGGACCTTGTCCGTGATCGAGGGCTGGGACCGGCCCGGCAGGTCCACCGCCGCCGCGTCGACCGCGTCCGCCGCCATCACGCGGTACGTCGTGTACTTGCCGCCCGCGATCGCCACCAGACCCGGGGCCACCCTCGCCACCGCGTGCTCACGCGAAAGCTTCGACGTCTCTTCGCTCTCCCCCGCCAGCAGCGGGCGAAGGCCGGCATACACGCCTTCGATGTCGTCGTGGGTCAGCGGTGTCGCGAGGACCGTGTTGACGTGCTCGAGGATGTAGTCGATGTCGTGCTTCGTCGCCGCCGGGTGGGCCAGGTCGAGCTCCCAGTCGGTGTCCGTCGTCCCGACGATCCAGTGGTTGCGCCACGGGATGACGAACAGCACCGACTTCTCGGTGCGCAGGATCATCCCCGACTCCGAGACGATCCGGTCGCGCGCGACGACGATGTGCACGCCCTTGCTCGCGCGCACCCGGAACCGGCCGCGGCCGCCCGACAGGCGCTGCAGCTCGTCGGTCCAGACGCCGGTGCAGTTGATCACCGCGGCCGCCGAAATCTCCGTTTCGCGGCCGTCCTCGACGTCGCGCACGCGCACGCCCGACACCCGGTCGGCTTCGCGCAGGAACCCGACGACCTGGGTCGACGTCCGCACGACCGCGCCGTAGTGCGCCGCCGTCCGCGCCACCGTCATCGTGTGGCGGGCGTCGTCGGACTGCGCGTCGTAGTAGCGGATCCCGCCGATCAGCGCCGACCGCTTGAGCGCCGGCACCATCCGCAGCGCGCCCGCGCGGGTCAGGTGCTTCTGCCCCGGGACGCTGCGGGCGCCGCCCATCGTGTCGTACATCAGCAGGCCCGCCGCGGTGTACGGCCGTTCCCAGACGCGGTGCGTCAGCGGGTACAGGAAGCTGACCGGCTTCACCAGGTGGGGCGCGATGGTCGTCAGCATCAGCTCGCGCTCGCGCAGCGCCTCCCGGACCAGGCCGAATTCGAGCTGCTCCAGGTACCGCAGGCCGCCGTGGAAGAGCTTGCTCGACCGGCTCGACGTCCCGGACGCGAGGTCGCGGGCCTCGACGAGCGCGACCCGCAGGCCGCGCGTCGCGGCGTCCAGCGCCGTGCCCGCCCCGACCACGCCGCCGCCGATGACGACGACGTCGAACGTCTCCTTGCCGAGCCGCTGCCACGTCTCTTCCCGCTTGACCGGGCCCAGTCGAGCCGGGTTGGTCTCCGCTGCGTGCTGAGCCACGTGACTTCCTCCTCGTGCCGGCGAGGCTTCCAGCATCGCACGACCCGGTGATCATCCGCCCGTCCACGGATGACACTTGTGGCGTAACCCTCCGCGATCTTGAAAAGATTCGGCTGCGCGGCGCTTGGAGTTAGCTTCTACGCCCCGGTAACGTCGCGCGGACGTGGGTCGGCAACGGTGCCGTGGCACGCCGTGATCGACCCTGCGCAGAGTGTCCAGTGTGGAGGTGCAGCGGTGAGTGCTGGAGCAATAATCGTCTGGGAACTACTGGGAACGGCGACGCTGATCCTGCTCGGCAACGGCGTGGTGGCCAACCACGTGCTGCGCAAGAACAACGGTCACAACGCGGGATTCCTGTTCATCAACCTCGGCTGGGCGTTCGCGGTCTTCACCGGCGCCAGCATCGCCGCGCCGAGCGGCGCGCACCTGAACCCGGCGGTGACCCTCGGGCTCGCCATCGCCGACAAGACGCCGTGGGCCGACGTGCCCTTCTACATCATCGGGCAGATGGCCGGCGCCATCATCGGCGCGGTGCTCTGCTGGGCCACCTACAAGCTGCAGTTCGACGACCACCCCGAGCCCGAGAACACCCTCGGCATCTTCTCCACCGGACCGCAGATCCCGAACACCGCGTGGAACCTCGTCACCGAGATCATCGGCACCTTCGTCCTGGTCGTGTGGATCCTGCTCAGCCCCACCTACGCCATGGGCGACGGCGGCACGCCGACCTTCGGCAACTCCGCGCTGGGCTACGCGGGCGTCTCGTTCGTGGTGCTCGTGATCGGCGCTTCGCTCGGCGGGCCGACCGGCTACGCCATCAACCCGGCCCGTGACCTCGGCCCGCGCATCGCGTACGCCTTCCTGCTGCCGATCCGGAACAAGGCGAACGCCAACTGGGGCTACTCGTGGATCCCCGTCGTCGGCCCGCTGGCCGGCGGCGCCCTCGCCGCGCTCGTCTACCTCGCCGTCCACAACCTGACCTGATCGCCTCCTCCGACGCCAATTCCGGGAGCACACATGACTTCGTACATAGCCGCGATCGACCAGGGCACCACCTCCACCCGGTGCATGATCTTCAACCACGAGGGCCGCGTCGTCTCGGTCGACCAGCGCGAGCACGAGCAGATCTTCCCGCGCGCCGGCTGGGTCGAGCACAACGCGGAAGAGATCTGGGAGAACACCCGCCGGGTCGCCGCGGGCGCGCTGGCCAAGGCCGACCTCACCGCCAAGGACATCGCCGCCGTCGGCATCACCAACCAGCGCGAAACCGCACTCGTCTGGGACAAGACGACCGGCCGGCCGGTGTACAACGCGATCGTCTGGCAGGACACCCGCACCGACAAGATCGTCACCGAGCTCGGCAACCTCGGCGGCGGCCAGGAGCGCTACCGCGACAAGGTCGGCCTCCCGCTCGCGACCTACTTCTCCGGTCCCAAGATCAAGTGGATCCTGGACAACGTCGAGGGCGCGCGCGAGAAGGCCGAGGCCGGTGACCTGATCTTCGGCAACATGGACACCTGGGTGCTGTGGAACATGACCGGCGGGACGGACGGCGGCGTGCACGTCACCGACCCGACCAACGCCTCCCGCACCATGCTGATGGATCTCGACACCCTGCAGTGGGACGCCGACATCGCCGGCGAGATGGGCATCCCCCTTTCGATGCTGCCGGAGATCCGCTCCTCGTCCGAGGAGTACGGCAAGGTCCGCGAGAAGGGCGCGCTGGCCGGCGTCCCGATCGCGGGCATCCTGGGCGACCAGCAGGCCGCGACGTTCGGCCAGGCCTGCCTCTCGCCCGGCGAGGCCAAGAACACCTACGGCACCGGCAACTTCATGCTGCTCAACACCGGCACCGAAAAGGTGATGTCGCAAAACGGGCTGCTCACCACGGTCTGCTACAAGATCGGCTCGAACGACACGATCTACGCGCTGGAAGGCTCCATCGCCGTCACCGGTTCGCTGGTGCAGTGGCTGCGCGACAACCTCGGCATGATCACGACCGCGGCCGAGATCGAGGACCACGCGCGCAGCGTCGAGGACAACGGCGGCGCGTACTTCGTCCCGGCGTTCTCGGGCCTGTTCGCTCCTTACTGGCGCTCCGACGCTCGTGGCGCGATCGTCGGGCTCACCCGGTTCGTCAACAAGGGCCACCTGGCCCGCGCGGTGCTGGAGGCGACCGCCTTCCAGTCGCGCGAGGTCATCGACGCGATGAACGCCGACTCCGGAGTCCCGCTGAAGTCGCTCAAGGTCGACGGCGGCATGGTCGTCAACGAGCTGCTGATGCAGTTCCAGGCCGACATCCTCGGCGTGCCGGTGATCCGCCCGGTGGTCAACGAGACCACCGCGCTGGGTGCCGCGTACGCCGCCGGTCTCGCCGTCGGGTTCTGGAAGTCCGAGGACGACATCCGCACCAACTGGGCCCAGGACAAGCAGTGGGATCCGTCGATGGACGACGCCCGCCGCGAGCGCGAGTACCGCAACTGGAAGAAGGCCGTCACCAAGACCTTCGACTGGGTCTCCGAAGAGGACTGACCGGCGAGGGCCGGGGGTGCCGCCTCGTGGCGCTCCCGGCCCGTCCCTTCACACCTCCCAGCCCTCCGGCTCGCCCGACTGCTCGTTCGGGGCGATGACCATGAACGGCACGCCCTGGTCGTCGGCGACCCGCACCTGCCGCCCGTACGGCGAGTCGAACGGTTTCCCGTCGACCGTGCCGCCGAGCTCGGCCACCTTGGCCGCGCTCGCGTCGGCGTCCGCCACCCAGAAGTACGCCCCCCAGTACGACGGCACCTCCGGTGGCACCGATGCGGGCATCGCGCCGAGGCCGCCGACCGGGCGCCCGTCGATGAGCACCACCGCGTACGTGAAGTCGTCGCCGGAGATGTCCTGGAAGCCGTAGCCGAAGATCTCTTCGTAGAACGGCTTCGCCGCCGCGTAGTCCCGGCTCATGCAGTCGTTCCAGGCCAGCGTGCCCGGCGCCGCCGTGACCTGCGTGCCGATGTGGTTGCCGGCCTCCCAGAGCCCGAAGACCGCGCCCGCCGGATCGGCCGCGACGGCCATCCGGCCCTCCTTCATCACCTCCATCACCGGCATGACGATCCGCCCGCCGGCGTCGGTGATGGCCGCGGCCGTCCGGTCCACATCGGACACCGCCAGGTAGGTCGTCCAGAACGGCGGGATGTCCTGGCCGGGCGGGGTCTGGCCGATGCCGGCGACCGGGCGTCCCCGCAGCTCCGCCATGCCGTAGAAGCCGGTCTCCTCACCGCCCCGGTGCACGTCCCAGCCGAACAGGCTGCTGTAGAAGGCGATCGCCTTCGCCTGATCGGGCACCATCAGGTCCACCCAGCCGGGCGTACCGTCGGGCCATCTTTCGTCCCGGAACACCATGCCGACTCCCAACCCCTCGTCTGTGCCGCCGCTGGTGACGACCGGGACAGTCTGGCACCGGGCACCGACAAAAACCGAGAATCAGGCCTGGACCAGGCGGGCGTAGACGACGATGTTGTCGACGTAGTTGTGCGCGTTCCGGTCGAAGACGCCACCGCAGGTGATCAGCCGCAGCTCGGGACCGGCCGTGTCGTCGTAGACGCCTTCGCCCTCGAAGTCCTTCTTCGGCACCTGGTGCACCTTCGTCACCTCGAACACCACCGTGGTGCCGTCCTTGCGGGCGATCGAGACCCGGTCGCCGGGGGCCAGCTCCTTGAGGCGGAAGAAGATGCCCTTCTGGTGGTTGCCGTCGACGTGCCCCAGTACGACGGCCGGGCCGGTCTCGCCCGGCGTCGGCGCGTAGGTGTACCAGCCGGCCTGCAGCGGCGTGGTCACCGGCGGCACCTCGACGGTGTTGTCCGGGTTGAGGCCGAGCGGGACCAGCGACGAGTGCGCGCCGATCTTCGGGATGTCGATCGAGACGGGCTCGACCTTGGGCAGCGCCGCGACGGCGTCTTGGCTGCCTGACCGGGGCGCCGGGTCGACCGCGACCGGCTGGGCGGGCGGTGGCTGCGCGGTGCCTGGGTCTCGGTGCCCGCCGAGCGTCAGCGCCAGGACCACCAGCGCGGCCACCAACGCCACGACCAGGGCGATCAGGAAGCCTCGTCTGCTGCCCGTGCTCCTCGTGCTCATGCTCTCCCCTCCTCGCTCACGGGCCACACGTCCGGTGGGGCCGGACGGTTGAGCCGGGCCGCGGTCAGCGTCGCCACGACCGCCGCGCCAGCACCAGACCACCACCGCCGACGGCCAGCACGCCCATGGCGCCCGCAGCGGCGAGCGGCCCGTGGCCGACCGGGCCGCCACCGGTCTGCGGCGCTCCCGACGGTACCTTCGCGACCTGCCGACGTTCACCCAGGACGGTGAACTTCGTGGTCAGTTCCGCGCCACCGCAGGAGAACGACACCTGGTAGACGCCGGGTTTCGCCGGCGTCACGGTCGCCGCCGCGGCCGCGGCGGGTGCCTTGGCGGGATCGTTCTGCGGGCCGACGCGCCGGAGCGCGCCGATCGTGAGGACCTGGGACGCCAGGTCGCGCGTGCTCCCGGCTTCGCAGCCGAGCCGGATCTGCACCTTCGCACCCGGGCGAGCCGCGTTCGGCATGACGCGGAGATAGGCCTTCGGGTTCCCCGCGTGCCCGGCCGGCGTGGCCGCGAAGGCCGCCGGCGCCGAGAGCAGCAATCCACCGGAAACGGCGGCGACAACCAAGATCTTTTTCGTTCGCAACATTTTCCCTCCCCCGGGAGTTGTGTTTCGAAAGACGCTCCACCTGCGGAGAGGTTGCCTGAGACATTAAAAAAACCACCCCGGAGCAGGACTCCGGGGTGGTCGTGGCGTTTCCGGGAAATTAGCCGGCCATGCTGCCGTCGCCGGCCTTCGCGGCGCCGGATGGCACCTTCGCGACCTGCGCGGCCGGCACCGTGAACTGCGTGGTGTAGGTCTGGCCGCCGCAGGTCACGGTCAGCGGGTACGTCCCCGCCTCGGTGCCGGGCTTGAGCTCGGCGTCGGCGCTGATGTTCGCATCGGCGCCCATGAACGGGCCGGGGGTGTAGTTGGTGAAGGTCAGCGCCGGCGAGGAGAACGCCGGCGAAGGACCGTCGCACTTCGCCAGCGCCACGTTCGGTGCGTCGCGGACGTACTTGTCCACCAGCGTCTGGTTGATCGCGGTGTTCACGTTGAGCTGGACGCTGCCTGCCTTCGCGTTCGCGCTCGTGCTCGGCGTCGGGCCGGTGCTCTGCGCCATCGCCGATCCCGTCAGCGCCGTCGCGCCGATCACCGCTGCCGCAACGAAAACCACCGTCTTGCGCACGTTCGCACCCTTCGCGTCCTTCAGCCTTACAACCGACAAGACGCGACGGGTGCGCCCGGGTTGCGTGCCGGATCAGTCGAGATCGTCGTGGCGCATGAGCTGGCGCCCGGCCTCGGTGATCGAGCCCGAGAGCGACGGGTACACCGAAAATGTCAGTGCCAGGTGGTCCACTGTGAGCTGGTTCTGAACGGCGAGCGCGATGGGAAGGATGAGCTCGCTCGCCTGCGGCGCCACGACGACGCCACCGACGACCACGCCGGTGGCGGGGCGGCAGAACAGCTTCACGAAGCCTCGGCGGAGGCCCTCCATCTTCGCGCGCGCGTTGGTGGCCAGGGGCAGCATGATGGTGCGCGCGGGCACCTCGCCGGAGTCGATCGCCTGCTGGCTGATGCCGACGGTGGCGATCTCCGGGTGGGTGAACACGTTGGCGGCGACGGTCTTGAGCTTGATCGGCGCGACGCCTTCGCCCAGCGCGTGCCACATCGCGATGCGGCCCTGCATGCTCGCCACCGAGGCCAGCATCAGCACACCGGTGCAGTCGCCGGCGGCGTAGATGCCGGGAACGGAAGTGCGTGAAACGCGGTCGACGGTGATGAACCCGCCGGGACCGGGCGAGATGCCGACCTTGTCGAGGCCGATGTCCTTGGTGTTCGGCACCGACCCGACGGTCATCAGCGCGTGGCTGGCTTCGATCACGCGGCCGTCGGCGAGGAAGATCTCGACGCCCTTTTCGGTGCGCTCGACGCGGTCGGCGCGCGCCTGCTTCGCGACGGTCGTGCCGCGCTGCGAGAAGACCTCCTCGAGCACCGCGGCGGCGTCGGCGTCTTCGTGCGGGAGGACGCGGTCACGGCTGGAGACGACGGTGACCTTGACGCCCATCTCGGTGTAGGCGGAGGCGAACTCGGCTCCGGTGACGCCCGAGCCGATCACGGCCAGGTGCTCCGGCAGCTCCTGGAGCTCGTAGAGCTGGCGCCAGTCGAGGATGCGCTCGCCGTCCGGCACGGCGCCGGGCAGGACGCGCGGGGTGGCGCCGGTGGCGATGAGGACGACGTCGGCGGGCAGCTTTTCGGTGCCGTCCTTCGTCGTGACGGCGACCTTGTGCGTCGCCAGGCCGGGCTCTTCGTCGCAGAAGCGGGCCTCGCCGGCGATGACGCGGACGCCTTCGCGCTGGACGCGGGCGCGGATGTCGGCGGACTGGGCGAGGGCGAGCCCCTTCACCCGGCCGTGGACGGTCGGGAGGTCGATCCTGGTGTCGGCCATGTCGGTGTTGATGCCGAGCTCGCCGAGGTCGTGCATCTTCGCCAGGGCGCCGGAGCTCGCGATGAACGTCTTCGAGGGGACGCAGTCGTAGAGGACGCAGGCGCCACCGAGGCCGTCCCGCTCGACGATCGTGACGTCGGCCCCGTGCTGGGCTGCGACCAGCGCGGCTTCGTAGCCGGCCGGGCCCCCGCCCATGATCACGATCCTGGTCACCTGGGTCCTCCTCTGGCAGTCCGTGCGGTGCTCTCACCGTACGCGGCGAAGGTGACCGGACACTGAAGTGGGCGAACACGGCGAGTGCGTCCACTCGGGTCAGGGAGGTGTCGCTACGCTGTCGGCGTGCCGTTGTATGCCGCGTACGGATCGAACATGGAGCCCGCCCAGATGCTGGAGCGCGCGCCGCACTCTCCGATGGCCGGCAGCGGCTGGCTGGAGGGGTGGCGCCTGACCTTCGGCGGCGAGGACCTCGGCTGGGAAGGTGCCCTGGCCACGATCGTCGAGGACCCGGGGTCACGGGTGTTCGTCGTCCTCTACGACGTGACCCCGCTGGACGAGACCGGGCTGGACCGCTGGGAAGGCGGCGAGCTGGGGATCCACTCGAAGATCCGCCTCCGCGTCCAGACCATGGACGGCTCGGTCCTGGCCTGGCTGTACGTCCTGGACGCCTACGAAGGCGGCCTCCCGTCCGCCCGCTACCTGGGCGTCCTGGCCGACGCCGCCGAGGCGGCCGGCGCCCCGGCCGACTACGTCGACGACCTCCGCACCCGCCCCTGCTCCGGCATAACCGGCTAACTCGTGTCGTCCCTCCAGGTACGCGTGTCGTCCATCTGAGTACGCGTGTCGTCCGGTTGGGTACGACGTCTAGGTGGAGCGCAGCCGGAACGCCTCGCCGAGGTCCCGCAGTAGCCGACTCGAGTCGCGAAGATCCGCAGCAACGGCGGAATCGTGATCCAGCCACGCGCCGCCATACGGGCGTCTCGCTCGGCGTCGTAGGCAACTCGATCTTCGTGTGCCGCGTAACCGTCGTACTCCAGGGCGATACGCCGGGATGGCCAGGCCATGTCGAGCCGGTAGAGAAGTCGACCGTCAACGGCTGGCAACTCGTACTGCGGCTCCGGTACGGGAAACCCTGCCTCAACCACGATCAGTCTCAGGACGCTCTCCGGGGGCGACTCGGCCTTGCCGGTGGCGAGTTCCAGCAGTGTCAGAGCCCTGTGGATACCTCGTCGATCCCGGCGGTCTTCGAGACGGTCCCGAATGTTCTCCCGGAGCTTCCCGTCGTGGTCCGGCGGCAAGGTTCGGAGCCACTCGTCCACAGCGGCGAACGCCGTTCGCCGATCACCATCACAGAGGAACTCCGCCAACGCGAGGTCAATCGGAAACGTGGCAAGCCCGTCGAGTTCGATCACGTCCGTCGGCCGGTAGTAGCCCTGGTGAACGACGAGGCCGGGCTTTGACTTGATCCGGCGTTCATAGGGCACCGTGATGTGAATGCTCGCGCATGCTGATGCCGAAATCCCATGCAGGGCAAGCGATGTTGGGCCGGACAACACTGCAGGCCGACCAACCGCCAGCAGGGCTCCCTCAGCTCTCGTCCTCAGTTTCAGTGCATCGCTCGAGCGCATGACGACGCCTCGCCACGGTTGCGCCAGCAGGCCGCTGGCCAACGCCTCACGCACTGCACGCTGCCCCATTACCTCCACGGCACGTCGACGCGAAGCCGCACCATGCCGTCCTCCCCACCCGGTCACAGCATCAAGAATCAGGCCCTTCCGTGATCTCCGGAAGAGCCTGATTCAGCGGCTGTGGATAACTACCCGCCTGTGGATAACCCTGGGGACAACTCCTGGAGTTGCCCCGTGGGGCCAGACACCTTGATTCCAGACAGTGGTCTGGAGGGAGGATGTCCTGATGTCGCGCAGGTCGAAGTATCCGGAGCAGTTCCGACGGGACGCGATCGAGCTGGTCAACTCCAGTGACCGTCCGTTGCGGCAGATCGCCCGCGAACTCGGGGTCAACCACGAGACCCTGCGCTCGTGGGTCAACGTGGCCAAGCAGGCCGCCGAGGCCGCGCCGCCGGCAGAAGACCCGGGCATGACCGATGAGGTGACGCGGTTGCGGCGGCAGGTCGCTGAGCTGCAGAAAGAGAAGGAGATCCTGCGGAAAGCAGCCGCCTATTTTGCGCGCGAGATGGATCGATGAGCTACCGCTACCGATTCATCTCCGAACACCGCCCCGAGTTCGGTGTCCAGCGGTTGTGCCAGGTCCTGGGCCTGCGCCGGCAGGGCTTCCACGAATGGGCCGCCACCGAAACAGCCCGGGCCGCGCGGGCCGAGGCCGAGCAAGAACTGGTCACCCTGATCACCTCGATCCATGCCGAGCATCGGGGCGCTTACGGGGTGCCGCGGGTGACCGCCGAGCTGCACCGCCGCGGCCACACCGTCAACCACAAGCGGGTCGAGCGGCTGATGCGCGAGCACGGGCTGGCCGGCATCACCCGCCGCAAACGCCGCACCCTCACCCGACCCGCGGTCGGCCCGGTCGCCCCGGTCGGTGATCTGATCCGCCGCGACTTCACCGCCGAGAAACCGGGACAACGGTTCGTCGGGGACATCACCTGCCTGCCCACCTTCGAAGGCTGGCTCTACCTGGCCACCGTCATCGACCTGCACACCCGCGAAATCGTCGGCCACGCCATGGCCGACCATATGCGCACCGACCTGGTCTGCCAGGCGATCGACCTGGCCACCGCCCGCGGCCTCATCAACCCGGACGCGGTGTTCCACTCCGACCGCGGCGTCCAGTACACCTCCAGCCAGTTCCGCACCGCGCTGGCCGAACACAAGATTCGCCCGTCGGTCGGGCGGGTCGGGTCCTGCTACGACAACGCCGTCGCCGAAGCCTTCTTCGCCACATTGAAGACCGAGATCGGCACCACCATCTGGCGCACCCGCACCGAAGCCCGCCAGGACGTGTTCACCTACCTGCACTACTACAACCACAAGCGACTGCACTCCACCATCGGCCAGAACACACCAGCCGAAACCCGAACCAACTACGCTCAAACCCCAGCTGCCTGAAAACCCGTGTCCGCCTCACCGGGGCAACTCCACTCCTGTGCACAAACGGACGACACGCGTACCTAGATGGACGACACGCGTACGTGGGCGGACGACACGGGTTAGGCGAGGGTGGTTAGGGCTGTGTGGACCAGGGTTCGGACTCCGCAGAGGAGGGCTCGCTCGTCGAGGACGAACGTGGGGCGGTGGATGTCCGATTGGGGGGCCGGGTGGCCGGACCAGACGCCGAGGCGGGCGAAGGCTCCCTGGACGTGCTCCAGGTACCAGCCGAAGTCTTCGCCGCCCGAGGACTGCTCCGTGGGGGCCACCGCTCCCTCACCGAGGGCCGCTTCGGTGCCCGCGCGCATCAGGGCCGTCGACTCGGGGTCCGAGACCACCGGGGGGACGCCGCGGCGGTAGTCCAGGTGGAAGCCGACACCGGTGGGAGCCAGCAGCGACTCCACCGACGACGCCACCAGCGGTTCCAGGGCCGTCCAGACCTCGTGGTCGGCCGTGCGCAGCGTGCCGCGCAGGACGCCGTCCTGCGGGACCGCGTTGGCCGCCTGGCCCGCGTGGACCGCTCCCCAGACCAGGACCGTTCCCGACCGCGGGTCGACGCGGCGGGAGAGCACCGCGGGCAGCGACGTGATCACCGTGCCCAGCGCGTGCACCAGGTCGGCCGTCAGGTGCGGGCGGGACGTGTGCCCGCCCGGCGACGTCAGGCGCAGCTCGATCAGGTCGGCGGCCGACGTCAAGGCGCCGACGCGCATCCCGACGGAACCCACCTCGAGCCGCGGGTCGACGTGCAGGCCGTAGATGCGCTCGACGCCGTCCAGTGCGCCCGCCGCGATCATGTCCAGCGCGCCGCCGGGCATGACCTCCTCGGCCGGCTGGAAGATCAGCCGCACCCGGCCGGGCAGCTCCGGCGCGCCGGCCAGGGCACGGGCCGCGCCGAGCAGGATCGCCGTGTGGGCGTCGTGGCCGCACATGTGGGCCGCGCCCTCGACGGTCGACGCGTACGGCAGGCCGGTCGCCTCCGTCAGCGGCAGCGCGTCCATGTCCGCGCGCAGCGCCACGCACCGCTCACCACTGCCGATGTCGCACACGACGCCGGTGCCACCCGGCAGCACCCACGGCTTGAGCCCGACGGAGCGCAGCAGCGTGACGACCAGTTCCGTGGTCGCGAACTCGTGCCGCGACAGCTCCGGGTGCGCGTGGATGTGCCGCCGCCAGGCGAGCACGTCGGTCGCGTTGGCGCGCAGCCAGTCGTCCAGCCAGAACGGGCCGCGGCCCGCACCAAGGTCCTCCACGGGAGCCATGCTTACGCCGGCTTCGGAAATGAGCGCCTCCGACCCCTCCATGGGGTTGATGATGCGCCCATGGGGGTCGCCTGGAACGTCCGGCCGTGAATCCAACACCGTCACGCCGCACCTCCTCCCGCAACACGGGTAACCCGCGCAGCGGCTGGGGTCACGCGTCGTGCCGATCGATCTGTCGTACGCATTTGCAGACGATCGTGCACCATGCAGGCGGCAAGCCGCGCCTCGAAAACGGCCGTCCTAGACGGCCGGTACCGGATCTGCGTTGAACGGCGTGCGCTAGTTCGGCAAAGCCGAAAACCTCAGGTCCCCTTGGTCCGCTTCGAACGGATCTTGCGCCCCCAGATCACGATGCCGAGCAGGACCACCGCGAGCAGGCCCGCGATCAGCTTGTTCTTGGTCTTTTCGCTGTTGGCCTTGTCCGTCTGGGCCGGGTCGAGTACCGGGCCCGGGGGCTGCGTCTGCGCCGGGACCAGCGCCGCGGACGCGTGCGCCACGCTCATCGTGACGGCGGCCGGACGCACCGGCTCGGCCAGCGCCGGCGACGCGGTGAACAGCACCGCTCCCAGCAGCGCGACCAGGACCAGACCCCGCAGTTTCGCCATGTCATCCTTTCGCCACGACCAGGCATTCTGCCTGCGGACACCCGGCCCGTCAGCCACCACGCGGTGGACCGAACGCGTCGAGGATCCGCTGTGCACCGAGGGTAGCCGTCAGTTCACCGTCCCGCACCGCCCGTTCGACGTCGGGAACGACCGTTCGCACGTCCGGATGCGCCGCCAGCCGACCCAGCAGCTGTTCGCGCACCATCGCCCAGGTCCAGTCGACCTGCTGCTGCCGCCGCCGGGCGTCGAGTTCGCCGGACGCCGTGAGCGTGTCGCGGTGCTGCTCGATCGCGCCCCAGACCTCGTCGAGCCGCAGGTTGTGCAGGCCGCTGCAGGTCAGCACCGGGGGCGTCCACGACGCTTCGGGCCCGTAGATCATCCGCAGCGCGCCCGCCAGCTCCCGCGCCGCGCGCCGGGCGTCCCGCTCGTGGTCGCCGTCGGCCTTGTTGACGGCGATGACGTCGGCGAGCTCCAGGACGCCCTTCTTGATGCCCTGGAGCTGGTCGCCGGTGCGGGCCAGGGTCAGGAACAGGAAGCAGTCGACCATGTTCGCCACGGTCACCTCGGACTGCCCGACGCCGACCGTCTCGACCAGCACGACGTCGTAGCCGGCCGCCTCCATCAGCACGATCGTTTCGCGGGTCGCCCGCGCGACGCCGCCGAGCGTCCCGGACGTCGGCGACGGCCGGATGAACGCCCGCGGATCGACCGCCAGCCGCGCCATCCGGGTCTTGTCGCCGAGGATCGACCCGCCGGTCCGCGTCGACGACGGGTCGACGGCCAGCACGGCCACCCGGTGCCCGGCCGCGGTCAGGTCGGTGCCCAGCTGGTCGATGAATGTCGACTTGCCGACTCCGGGGACGCCGGTGATGCCGACGCGCCGGGCCCCGCCGGCCGCGGGCAGCAGTTCGACCAGCAGCTCCTGCACCAGCGCCCGGTGGTCCTCCCGCTGCGACTCGACCAGCGTGATCGCCTTCGACAGCGTCCCGCGGTCACCCGCGAGCACCCCCTTGGCGTAGGCGGTGACGTCGATCTTGCGCGGCAACGGTCAGGACTCCTGCGCCGTCAGCTGGCCGAGCAGGTCGATGGCGGCGTCCGCGAGCACCGTGCCGGGCCCGAAGATCGCGGCCGCGCCGGCCTCGCGCAGCGCCGGGTAGTCCTGCGGCGGGATGACGCCGCCGACGACGACCATGATGTCCTCGCGGCCCAGCTCGGCGAGCTCGTGCCGCAGCGCGGGCACCAGCGAGAGGTGCCCGGCGGCCAGCGACGAGACGCCGACGACGTGCACGTCCGCCTCGATCGCCTGGCGGGCGACCTCGGCCGGGGTGGAGAACAGCGGGCCGACGTCGACGTCGAAGCCGAGGTCGGCGAAGCCGGTGGCGATCACCTTCTGGCCGCGGTCGTGGCCGTCCTGGCCCATCTTCGCGACGAGGATCCGCGGACGGCGGCCCTCCTCCACGGCGAACTCTTCGACCAGCTGACGGGCCTTCTCGACGTTCTGCGTCTTCCCCACCTCCTCGCGGTACACCCCCGAGATGGTCCGGATCTGGCCGGAGTGGCGGCCCCAGATCTTCTCGAGCGCGTCGGAGATCTCGCCGACGGTCGCCTTCGCGCGGGCCGCGTCGATGGCCAGTTCCAGCAGGTTGCCGCCCTGCTGAGCGCCCTCGGTGAGCCGTCGCAACGCGTCTTCCGTCGCCGCGGAGTCGCGCTCGGACCGCAGCCGCCGCAGCTTCTCCAGCTGCTGGGCCCGGACGCCGGCGTTGTCGACCTTGAGGACGTCGATCTCTTCGTCGCTGGTGACCTGGTACTTGTTCACGCCGATCACCGGCTGGCGGCCGGAGTCGATGCGCGCCTGGGTGCGCGCGGCGGCCTCCTCGATGCGCAGCTTCGGGATGCCCGCGTCGATCGCCTTGGCCATGCCGCCGGCCTGCTCGACCTCGGTGATGTGGCCCCACGCCTTGCGCGCGAGGTCGTAGGTCAGCTTCTCGACGAAGGCGCTGCCGCCCCACGGGTCGATCACGCGCGTGGTGCCGGACTCCTGCTGCAGCAGCAGCTGGGTGTTGCGGGCGATCCGCGCGGAGAAGTCCGTCGGCAGCGCGAGGGCCTCGTCGAGGGCGTTCGTGTGCAGCGACTGCGTGTGCCCCTGGGTCGCCGCCATCGCCTCGACGCAGGTGCGGACGACGTTGTTGTAGACGTCCTGCGCGGTCAGCGACCAGCCCGACGTCTGGGAGTGCGTCCGCAGCGACAGCGACTTCGAAGACGACGGGTTGAAGCCCTTGACCAGCTTCGCCCACAGGAGGCGCGCCGCGCGCAGCTTCGCGACCTCCATGAAGAAGTTCATCCCGATCGCCCAGAAGAACGACAGCCGCGGCGCGAACTTGTCGACGCTCAGCCCGGCGTCGACGCCCGAGCGGATGTACTCGACGCCGTCGGCGAGCGTGTAGGCCAGCTCGAGGTCGGCGGTCGCCCCGGCTTCCTGCATGTGGTAGCCGGAGATCGAGATCGAGTTGTACTTCGGCATGTGCTGCGAAGTGAAGGAGAAGATGTCGGAGATGATCCGCATCGACGGCTGCGGCGGGTAGATGTAGGTGTTGCGGACCATGAACTCCTTGAGGATGTCGTTCTGGATGGTCCCCGCGAGCTGCTCGGGTTTGACCCCCTGCTCCTCGGCCGCGACGACGTACAGCGCCAGCACCGGCAGCACGGCGCCGTTCATCGTCATCGACACCGACATCTTGTCGAGCGGGATGCCGTCGAAGAGCTGGCGCATGTCGTAGATCGAGTCGATCGCCACGCCCGCCATGCCGACGTCGCCCGACACGCGCGGGTGGTCGGAGTCGTAGCCGCGGTGGGTGGCCAGGTCGAAGGCGACCGAAAGCCCTTTCTGGCCGGCGGCGAGGTTGCGCCGGTAGAAGGCGTTGGACTCCTCGGCGGTGGAGAACCCGGCGTACTGGCGGATGGTCCACGGCTGGTTGACGTACATCGTCGGGTAGGGCCCGCGCAGGAAGGGCGCGATGCCCGGGTAGGTGCCGAGGAAGTCCACATCGGACAGATCGGCGGCGGTGTAGACGGGCTTGACGCCGATGCCTTCGGGCGTCTCCCAGGCCAGGGCGTCCGGGCCCTTGCCGGTGGCGTTCTCCACGGCGCGGGCCCACGCGTCGCGGTCGCCCGGTGACGGCGTGCCGAGGTCGAGACCGGCGAAGTTCGGGATGGTCATCGCACAACTCCCAGCTTGGCGTGCAGGCCGTCGAGGACTTCCAGGGCGTCGCAGCCGGCGAAGACGTTCCCGTCCACGCCGTCGTAGGAGCCCTTCCCCGCCAGTAGGACGTACTCGGCGCCGAGGGCCGCGGCGACGTCGGCTGCCTGAGCCGCATACGCGTCGTCGGTGCCGCAGAGGCAGGCGACGCGGGCGCCGGACGCGCGGAACGCGCCGGGCAGGTCGTCGGTCGCGCCCGGGTTGACGGCTTCGATCCCGCCCGCCTGGAACAGGTTGGCGGCGAACCCGGCGCGGGCGGTGTGCGCGGCGACCGGGCCGAGGGTCGCGAGGAAGATCTTCGGCCGTTCACCGTGCGAAGCGAGGTACGCGTCCGAAGCGTCCCGAAGGGCTTCGAAGCCTTCGGCGTACCGGTGCCGCGGCAGCCCACCTTCCACAGTGGCCTCCACGGGCGTCCGGACCACCGGCTTCTCGGCCAGGTTCGGGAACTCGCTGACGCCGGTGAGCGGGTCGCGCCGCGTCGCGATCCGCTTGGAACGCTTTTCCCAGGTCGACGCCAGCCGCTCGGCCAGCGCGCCGGACGCGAGCTCGGCGACCAGGCCGCCCGCGCCTTCGATGGCGGTGAACTCGGCCCAGGCCGCGTGCGCGAGGTCGTCGGTGAGCTTCTCGACGTACCAGGAGCCGCCCGCCGGGTCGGCGACGCCGGCCAGCTTGGACTCCTCCAGCAGCACGGCGTGGGTGTTGCGGGCGATCCGCGCCGAGAACGCGTCGGGGCGGCCGATCGCCGCGTCGAACGGCAGCACGGTGACCGCGTCCGCGCCGCCGACGCCCGCGCCGAAGCAGGCCACGGTCGTGCGCAGCATGTTCACCCAGGGATCGCGCCTGGTCAGCATGGCCGGCGACGTCACGGCGTGCTGGCGCATCGGCGAGGTGAAGCCGCAGACCTCGGCGACGCGCGCCCACAGGCGGCGGGCCGCGCGCAGCTTCGCGATGGTGGAGAACTGGTCGGCGGTCGCGGCGAGCCGGAACTCCAGCTGCCCGGCGGCGGCTTCGACGGCCAGCCCGGCCTCGGTCAGCGCCCGCAGGTAGGTGACGCCGGCGGCGACGAGCGCGCCCAGCTCCTGCGCGTCCGACCCGCCGGCTTCGTGGAAGGGCAGGCCGTCGGCGACGATCGTCCGCACTTTCGGGTACTTCCCGGCGACACGCGCCGCGAGCGCGGCGGCCGGTTCCAGCGCCACGGCGGAGCCGGAGCGGGCGGCCAGCCCGATCGGGTCGGCGCCCAGCACGGCGGTGGCTTCGCTCGCCGGGATCTCGCGCTCATCGAACAACGCCAGCAACTCGGAGGCCGCGGCTTCATACGAGGGACCCGCGTCCAGCACGACGGGCGCCAGGTCGAGGTACACCTCGTTCAGCGCGTCGGCGAGGGACGCAGGCGGCACCGAGAGCCAGATCGACGTCACGCCGCCTTCGAGGTCGGCGAGGATCGCCTGGTTGACCGCGCGGCCGTCGTCGCCGGTGAACCGGGCGCGGACGTCCCAGCCGGTGCTGACCTGGCCTTCCGGGCGGGCTCCGCGCACGTACGGCGGCAGACCGGGGAAGCCGATGTCGCCCGGGACGTCCTCGGCCGTGTACAGCGGCTGGATCTCGATCCCGTCGTAGGTCCGCGTGACGAGCTTGCTCTCCGGGGCGCCCGCGAAGTCCTCCGGCAGCTTCCCGCTCTTGCGCAGGACGCCCGCGACCAGCTCCTGCCACTGCGCGCGCGTCGCCTGCGGGAACTCGGCCGCGAGGTCGAGTTCGGAGATCGGCACTGACTCCGGACCGGCCACATCAGTCATAACCTGTGATGGTAGAGGCACTCGGCGCGCTCGACCTGTGAGTCTGGTCGCGCCGGGGGCGGGCAGCGGCGAGGTTGGGGGCCAGCCTGCAGGGACTGTCGGTCCCGTACGCCACAATTGGCGGGTGCCCCCATCCAGCGAAGAGACGCGAGTGGTCGCCGGTCGTTACCGGCTGCGTTCGGTGCTCGGCTCCGGGTCGATGGGCACCGTCTGGTCGGCCTACGACGAGTTCCTGCACCGGCAGGTGGCCGTCAAGGAGATGAAGGTGCCGCCGGGCATCCCGGCGGCGCAGGCGGACGAGCTGCGGGAGCGCACGCTGCGCGAGGCGCGCGCGATCGCGGTGCTCTCCCACCCCAACGTGATCATCCTGCACGACGTCGCCCGCGAGGACGACCAGCCGTTCGTGGTGATGGAGCTGCTGCCCTCGCGCAGCCTGGCGCACATCCTGCGCGACCACGGGCCGCTGACCGTCGGGCAGGCCGCCGCGGTCGGCATCGCCGTGGCGTCCGCGCTGGAGGCCGCGCACGCCGCCGGGATCACCCACCGTGACGTCAAGCCGGGCAACGTCCTGGTGGCCAGCGACGGCCGGATCAAGCTGACCGACTTCGGCATCGCCCGCAACGTCTCCGAGGCGACCATGACCCGCACCGGGATCATGCTCGGCTCGCCCGCCTACATCGCGCCGGAAGTGGCCTCCGGCGGCGCCGTCACGCCGGCCGCGGACCTCTGGGGCCTCGGCGCGACGCTGTTCGCCGCGGTCGAGGGCGCGCCGCCGTACGACGCCGACGGCGATCCGCTGGAGACGGTCGGCAAGGTCGTCAACGGGAAGGTGCCCAAGCCGAAGGCCGGCCCGCTCGCCGACGTCATCAGCGCACTCATGACGAAGGAGCCCGGGCGGCGGATCACGCTGCGGGACGTCCGGCACCGGCTGTACCCGCTGCAGACGAAGACGCCGCTCGACCTGTTCGGGCCCGAGCTGTTCCACACCCCGGACGGCAAGAAGACGTCCGCACAGCCGGACGCGACCGACACGCAGGTGATCAAGACCGTCCTGCCGGAGAAGGCCAAGGCGGAGAAGAAGGCCGAGGCGTCGAGCAGCGAGCTCGCCGCCGACCCGGGCCCGCTGCCGTTCCTGCGCCCGCCCGCCCCGGCGCCGTCGGCCCCCACCTCGGGTGCGCCGACGATGTTCGTCCCGCCCCCGCCGCCGCGGCCCGCGCGGCGCAGCTCCACGGCCTCCGCGGTGCTCGTCGCGGTGGCGATCCTGCTCTTCCTCCTCGCCGCGGGTGGCGGGTTCGCGCTGGCCAGGGCGGTCGGCGGCGAGTCGCTGCTGCCGCCGGCCGCCGCGCCGCGGGGCACGTCGAACGGCCCGACCGACGTGCCGCCGCCGACGCTGGTGCAGCAGTCCGGCGACGCGAGTTTCGCGACCGGCAACGGCGGTCAGTTCGGCCTCCAGGTGCCGGAGGGCTGGCAGAAGTTCGTCGCCCCGCACACGACGACGAAGTTCGGGGCGAGCACGGCGGTCCAGTACGTCTCCCCCGACGGCCGCCGGTCGCTGCGGGTGGAGCGGCTGGTGAAGTACTTCGCCCAGTTCCCCGACGACGGCGAGTACATCGCCTGGCTGAAGGGGTCCTACCCGGCCAACACCTTCCAGCTCTACGATCCGACACCGCTGCCGGGCGGCAAGGGCTCGACGCTGACGTACCGCCTGACCGAGGGCGGCAACCTCCCCGACCGCGACCGCGACGGCGCCGGCGGCACCCGGGTGACGTTCATGAACCTGGTCCAGGCGGGCACGAGCCTGTGGATCCTCTCGGTCACCGTGCCGGCGGAGCAGGAGAACTCGGGCCGTGAGGACGTCTTCAACCGCGTCGCCCCCACCCTGAGCGTCTCGGACTAGCCGCCGAGGATCTCGCGGGACACCTGTTCCTGGGCGAGGTGGCGCAGGCCGGCGAAGATCCGGTCGCCGAGCACGGTCGCGACCAGCCCGGTCTCGATGATCTCGTCGAACGACGTCAGGCCCTTCACCGATTCGACGTCGAGCTCCGCGGCGCGCATCGCCAGGCCGGCGTACTCCTCGAGGCGTCCGGCCAGGTTCTCCTGGCCCAGCTCCTTGGCCGTCGCCAGCGCCGCGACGAGGTTGGCCATCGCGCGGTGCTCCGGCGGGTGCGCCTTCCAGCCTCGGCGGTGGATGAGGTCCGCCAGCAGGCCGGCCGCCCACTCGGCGGCCTCGTCGGACACCTTGGGCGTCGGCCCGGCCAGCTCCTGCTGGACGACGCCCATCGTCCGGTGCGGGGTCTCGTCGCCGTCGATCGCGCTCAGCACGGCACCGACCGAGGCCAGCGGCAGCCCGCCGACTTCGGTGAGCGCCCTGATCAGCCGCAGCCGCTGGACGTGCGCGGCGGAGTACCGTGCCTGGTTCGGGCTGGTGCGCTCGCCGGCTGGGAGCAGGCCCTCGCGCAGGTAGAACTTGACGGTCGCGACCGGCACCCCGGACTCGGCGCTCAGCTCGGCCATCCGCATGCGTTTCCGCTCCGATCCCGGGGTCCGTCTCGGGGACAACCCTGAAGACTTCTCAGCATGGATAGTTTAACTTCCCATAACGGAGAGCTTCACTATCCATTATGGGAGGAACCATGACCATCCTTGCCGATCTCCGGAGCAGAACGCACACGTGGCACCGGCCGTCCGCGCTCGCGGCCGTCGCGCTGGGGGTCCTGGCGGTGCTGTGCGTCGCCGCCATGCTCCTCGACCAGCGGACTCTCGCGGGTGCGCCGATCTGGGCGAAGCCGTTCAAGTTCGCGGTGTCCGGCGCGCTCTACTTCGCCACCTGGAGCTGGCTCGTCTCGCTGCTGCCGCGGTTCCGGCGCACGGCGGTCCGGCTGACGAACCTCCTGGTCCTCATCTTCGCCGCCGAGTACGTCCTGCTGGTGTTCCAGGCGGCCCGCGGCCGCGCGAGCCACTTCAACAACGCGACACCGCAGGACGCGCTGATCTACGACGTCATGGGCAAGATGATCATGGGACTGTGGGCCACCACGCTCGTGCTGACCATCCTGGTGATGTTCACGAAGGTGTCCGACCGGGCGAGCTCGTGGGCGGTCCGTACCGGGGCCGTGCTCTCCCTGGCCGGGATTTCCCTGGGCATCCTGATGACGAACCCGACCGCGCAGCAGCTCGCGCAGTGGAAGACCGGTGGACGGCCGTCCATGGTCGGCGCGCACACCGTCGGGCTCGCCGACGGCGGCCCCGGCCTGCCGGTCCTCGGCTGGAGCACCGTGGCGGGCGACCTGCGGATCCCGCACTTCGTCGGCATGCACGCACTGCAGGCGCTGCCGCTGCTCGCCATCGCGCTGGCGGCGCTGGCCCCGCGCTTCTCGCGGCTGCGGGACGACGTCGTCCGCGCCCGGCTCGTCCTGGTCGGCGCGGCCGGGTACGCGGGGCTGATCGCGCTGGTCACGTGGCAGGCGCTGCGGGCGCAGTCGATCGCGCACCCGGACGCGACGACACTGGGCGCGTTCGCGCTGCTGGTCGCGGCGGTCGGGCTGGGTGCGCTGGCCGTCGTCCGCGCGCCGGAACGGAAGGCGGTTCGATGACGCTGTTCACCTGGGCGTTTCCGCTGGCGGCGCCGTTCTGGGCGCTGTTGGTCCTGGCCCCGAAGTGGCGGTGGACGGCGCGGATCATGGCGTCGCCGTGGGTGCCGCTGCTGCCGCTGGTGTGCTACTTCGGGCTCGTGCTGCCGCACTTCGGCGAGTGGGGGCGGGCGATGCTGCGGCCCGACCTCGGCGTCCTGCAGACGCTGCTGGCCACGCCGTGGGGCGCCGGGCTCGTCTGGGCGCACCTCATCGCGTTCGACCTGTTCGTCGCGCGGTGGATGTACTTCGAGGCTCGCACGCTGGAGATCTCGCCGTGGATCGTCAGCCCGGTCCTGGTGCTGACGATCTTCCTCTCGCCGTTCGGGCTGGTGGTGTTCCTGGTGGTGAGGAGCGTCCGGATACGCTCCCTCGCATGAGTGAACACGAAGCCGCGAGCGCCATCGCCAAGCGCACCGGCGTGGACGCGCACGACATCGCGGTGGTCCTGGGGTCGGGCTGGCGCCCGGCGGCGGACGTCATCGGGGAGTGCGAGACGGAGATCCCGTTCGCCGAACTGCCCGGTTTCACCACGCCCGGCGCGGTGGGCCACGGCGGCACCATCCGCTCGCTGAAGGTCGGCGGCAAGAACGTCCTGGTGATGCTGGGCCGGACGCACTTCTACGAGGGCAAGGGCGTCGACCAGGTGGTGCACAACGTGCGCACCGCGGCGGCGGCCGGCGTCCGGTCGGTGCTGCTGACGAACGCCGCGGGCGGCCTGCGCGAGGGCTTCCAGGTGGGCCAGCCGGTGCTGATCTCCGACCACCTGAACCTGACCGCGCGCTCCCCGATCGTCGGCGCGAACTTCGTCGACCTGACGGACCTGTACTCGGCGCGGCTGCGTGGGGTCGCCCGCGAGATCGACCCGTCGCTCGAGGAAGGCGTCTACGCGGGCCTGGTGGGGCCGCACTTCGAGACGCCGGCGGAAATCCGGATGCTGCGCACGCTGGGCGCGGACCTGGTCGGCATGTCGACGGTGCTGGAGGCGATCGCCGCCCGCGCGGCCGGCGTCGAGGTCTTCGGCCTGTCCCTGGTGACGAACCTGGCCGCGGGCATGACCGGCGAACCCCTGAACCACGAAGAAGTCCTGGAAGCCGGCCGCGCCGCGGCCACGAAGATGGGCTCCCTGCTGCGGGAACTGGTCACCCGCGCCTGACCGGGTTCCGGCTTGGATCACGTGAGTGCGTGATCCAAGCCGGAATTCGCATGATCCAAGCCGGAACTCGCGTGATCGGAGCCGGAACTCAGACCAGGGCGGGCAGTTCGGCGGCCACCTCGGCCGGGGACGGCATGGCCGCCACCTCGTCGGCGAGCCGGCGGGCCGCGTCGCGGACCGAGGTGTCCGTGAGCAGGTGACGCGCTTTCGCCGCGACGGCTTCGGCCGTGACCTCGGCGCCGAGCAGGCGGTCGCCCACGCCGGCCGCCAGCACCGCCTCCGCGTTGGTGAACTGGTCCGCTCCCTGCGGCAGCAGCAGCTGCGGGAGGGCCGCGCCGAACGCGCCGAGCGTCGTGCCGCTGCCGCCGTGGTGGACCACCAGGTCCACGTGCGGGAGCAGCGCCGCCTGCGGGACCCACGCCTCGAGCCGGACGTTCGCCGGGACTTCGCCCAGCGCGTCTTCGGGCAGCGACGGGCCGGTGGCGACCAGGACGTCGACGTCCAAACCGGACAGTCCGGCGACCGCCTCGGTGAGCACGCCCGCGTGCCCCATCGCCGTGCCCAGCGTCAAGTAGACCAGCGGACGCCGCTTGTCCAGCACGCCCGGCGGCAGCTCGCCCGGCTCGCTCCAGCCGACCGGGCGCAGCGGCACCCGGCGGGTACGCGCCATGAAGTCCCGGTCCTGCACCGACTCCGGGCAGATGTCGACGAAGGGACCGCCGAACGCCAGGTCTTCGCCCATCTCGATCCCCAGTTCGGCGGCGTGCGAGCGGATCGCGTCCCGGATCTTCGTGGTCATCGGGTCGCCGGTCGACACCCGGCCGAAACCGTGCGCCACCACCGGGAGCCCGGCCTTCAGCGCGGCGAACGCCCCGCCCGAGTTGCCCGCCTCGCTGACCACCAGATCGGGCCGGACGTGCTCGAACAGCGGCAGCAGGTCGGCGACGAACCGCTTCGGCATCAGCTCGCCGAACACCTTCGCGACGACCGGGAACAGCACCTCCCGCGGGATGTCCCCCGGCGGGCCGGGCGGCCCCGCTTCGCCGAACGTCTCGCCGAACGCCTGCCCGAACGCGTCCTTGATGGCGGGCCCGGCGGCCGCCGTCTCGAGCCCGGCTTTCGTCAGCTGTGGCAGGAAGTCTTCCGAGGTGGCGAAGACGACGTCGTGGCCCGCGTCGCGTGCGGCGACCGCCAGCGGGACGAGCGGGAAGGTATGACCGAAGGACCCCAGTGAGGTGAACAGTAAGCGCACCTACCCGACCTTAGCCCGTAGGCTGACGCCGTGACATCAGATTCCGCCCTGCGTGACGCCGCTTCCCGCTGGATCGCCGCCGACCCCGACGCCGGCACCCGTGCCGAGCTGGAAGCCGTGCTGGCCCGGGCGGGCGGCGGCGAACCCGGTGCCGCCGAAGACCTGGCCGACCGGCTGGCCGGCCCGCTGGAGTTCGGCACCGCCGGCCTGCGCGGCCCGGTGCGCGCCGGGCCGAACGGCATGAACGTCGCCGTCGTCACCCGGACGACGGCCGGGGTCGCGGAGTGGCTTAAGGCGCACGGGCACGCCGGCGCGCTGGTCGTCGTCGGCCGCGACGCGCGGCACGGCTCGGAAGCCTTCGCGACGGCCGCCGCCGAGGTGCTGACCGCGGCCGGCTTCGACGTCAAGGTGTTCCCCCGCCCGCTGCCGACGCCGGTGCTCGCGTTCGCCGTCGGCCGGCTCGGCGCGGTGGCCGGGATCCAGATCACCGCGTCGCACAATCCCCCGGCGGACAACGGGTACAAGCTCTACGACGCGACCGGCGGGCAGATCGTCCCGCCGTCCGACGGCGAGATCGAGCGTGCCATCGAGGCCGCGCCGCCCGCCGCCGACGTGCCGCGCGCGCCCGGCGCCGAGGTCACCGACCTGCTGGACCGCTACCTCGACGAGGTCGCGACGCTGCCGCTGGGCCACGAGCGCGCGGTGCGGGTCGCCGCGACGGCCTTGCACGGCGTCGGCGCCGACACGCTGCGCGCGGCGTTCGAGCGGGCCGGGTTCACCGACCTGCACCTGGTCGGCGCCCAAGCCGCGCCGGACCCGGACTTCCCCACCGTGTCGTTCCCGAACCCCGAAGAACCGGGCGCGACGGACCTGCTGCTGGCGCTGGCGTCCGATGTGGACGCCGACCTGGCCGTCGCCCTCGACCCGGACGCCGACCGGTGCGCGCTCGGCGTCCGGGACCGGGACGGACGGTGGCGCATGCTGCGCGGCGACGAGACCGGCGTGCTGCTCGGCTCGTACGTATTGTCCACAGTGGACCGTACGGTCCTGCCGGACCCGCTGGTGGCGACCACGATCGTGTCGTCGTCGATGCTCGGCGAAATCGCGAAGGCCGAAGGGGCCCGCTACGCCGAGACGCTGACCGGCTTCAAGTGGCTCGTCCGGGCCGGCGAGGGCCTGGTGTTCGCCTACGAAGAGGCGCTCGGGCTGTGCGTGAACCCGGGCTTCGTGCGCGACAAGGACGGCATCGCCGCCGCGACACAGGCGGCCGGGCTCGCCGCGCAGCTCAAGGCGCAGGGCCGTACGCCGCTGGACGTGCTCGACGAGCTGGCGCGGCGCCACGGCGTCCACCTGACCGACCAGGTTTCGCTGCGGGTCACCGATCTGGCGGTCCGCGGCCGGCTGATGGCGAAGGTGCGGGAGACCCCGCCGTCACGGCTCGGCGGCGTCGAAGTCGGCCTCGAAGACCTGCTGCCGGACGCCGACGTGGTGCGGCTGACCGGCGACGGTGTGCGCGTGGTCGTGCGGCCGTCCGGGACCGAACCGAAGCTGAAGGCGTACCTGCAGGTGGTGGCGCCGGTGACGGACGAACTGGCCGATGCCCGCGGTGCGGCGCAGGAGCGGCTGACGGCGTTGCGGGCCGACGTCGAGGAGCTGCTCACCTGATGCCGAGGCTGCTGATCGTGCACCACACGCCGTCGCCGTCGACGCAGGCGCTGTTCGAGGCGGTCCTGGCCGGGGCGACGCACCCGGACATCGAGGGGGTGGAAGTGGTCCGCCGCGCGGCGCTGGCGGCCACGGTCACCGACGTGCTCGAGGCGGACGGCTACCTGCTGGGCACGCCGGCGAACCTCGGCAGCATGAGCGGCGCGCTCAAGCACTTCTTCGACACGGTCTACTACCCGTGCCTGGACGAGACGCGAGGTCGCCCGTTCGGGTACTGGATTCACGGCAACAGCGACACTTCGGGCACGGAACGGCAGCTGCTGGCCATCACGACGGGCCTGGCGTGGGTCACCGCGGCGGAACCCGTCATCACCACGGGCGAACCGGACAAAAAGACGCTGGCGGCCTGCACCGAACTGGGTGGCACGCTGGCCGCCACGCTGATGGCGTGAACGGCCGGAAATTAAAGGGGCCTGTCACCGGAAGCCCTGGGGGTCGACCTCCGGCAACAGGCCGTGACCAAGGGTTCGCCCGAGGGCGATCAACCTTGGCCTGTGAAGCGTACTACACACGGCCGATCATGACGAGTCGAAGGCGCGACAACCTCTCGCCTGAGCCGTTCCGTGCACCCCCAGGGCACGGAGGGCCAGGCGAGAGGCGAGCCAACTGTAAACCACTGCATACGACGGCTGTCAACATATGCGTACAGTGGCTTTCCGGCTAGAATTTTCGCGGCTGGATTCCCAGGGGGTGGAGATGGCACGGGAACGCACCTTCGCGGAGCGCCTGAGCGCCCTGATCGAGGCCGCCCGGGTGGACGGGCGCGCGCCGCACAGCTACCGGGAGATCTCGGCCGCCGTCGAGCGGGCGGGCGGTCCGGCGATGTCACCCGCTTACATCCAGCAGCTCGCGACCGGCAAGCGGGTCAACCCGAAGATCCACTACGTCGAGGCGCTGGCGAAGCTGTTCGGCGTGCCGGTGACGTACTTCTTCGACGAAGAGGTGTCCGCGGCACCGGCGGGTGAGGCCCAGCTGATGGCGATGCGCGCCCAGGAGCTTTCCCCGCAGGGCCGCCGTCAGGTGATGGACCTGCTGGAGCTCGTCGAGCGCTACGAACGGGCCGAACGCGAGGGCCGGAACCCGGAAGACCGCGAGGGCCGGGGCCCGGGAAGCGCAGTGCGATGAAGGAGCGCGAGCTGCGCCGGCGCTGCCGGAAGCTGCTCAAGGAGCTGGACATCGAGCCGCCGCTGGACGTCGAGGTGCTGTGCGCGCGGCTGGGCGAGCGGCGCGGGAGGCCGATCCGGCTGCTGGCGTACCCGCTCGAAGTGCCGGGGCCGTTCGGCTGCTGGATCGCGACGTCGGCCGCGGACTACATCTTCTACCAGGCCGAGACGACGAAATCGCACCAGGACCACATCATCCTGCACGAGCTCGGGCACATGCTGGCCGACCACCACCCGCACGGCGACGCCGAGCCCGCCGACTTCCTCCGCGGCCCGGCTCCCGATCTTGACCCGGATGCCGTACACCGCGCGCTGCGCCGTTCGTCCTACGATGACGCCCACGAGTGGGAAGCCGAAACGGTCGCGACGATCATCCTCGAATGGGCGTCGGTCCTGAACTACACGATCCCCCGGCGCGCCGCTGACCGGGATCTCCGCCGGATCCAGGGGGCGCTCGGCGATCACCAAGGGTGGTTGTGAGCACGCTGTTCAGCCCGGTCAACTTGATAGCTCTCGTGCTGTTCTCCGCCGCGCTCGCGTGGCGGATCTACCAGGTGACGCGCGCGCCGACGGTGCCGAACTGGGCCGTCACCGCGTGCGTGGCCGGCTTCGCCGCGGCGTTCCTGCTGCAGCAACCGGTTGTCTCCGACGAAGTGGACGCGCTGCTGGGCCGGGGTGCGGCGCGGGTGGCGAACAATGCGCTGCTGGCGTGCGGCCTCTGCGCGCTGGTGATCTTTTTCCTCGGCTCGGCGCTGGGCCCCCGCCGGTACCGCCGGGTGGTGGCCGAACTGGTCCCGCCGGCGGCGGCGATCGCGCTGATGATCGTCGCGATGGGCCTGACGCGGCCGGAGCTGCGCGGCCTGCCGCTGGGGCCCTCGACGATCCACGACAGCGGCGTCGCGGTCTTCTACCTCGGTGCCGGGCTGTACCTGATCTACGGCCTCATCGCCTGCGCCGCCTGGATCGTGCGGTACCTGCGGGTGGCCGACCGGAACCTGCGGATCGGGCTGCGGCTGGGCGCGCTCGGCATGGCCTGCGCGGCCGCCGGCAGCATCTTCCGCGCGCTGTACATCGTGGTGGCGTGGGTGTTCGGGCCGGTCGTGAAGATCCTGCTGCTGCTCGGCGTGCCGTTCGTCATCGTCGGCGGGGTGCTGTTCCTCGCCGGCGTCACCTACCCGGGGGTGCGGGCGCGGGTTTCGGCATTGCGACGCCGCCGCCGGCACCGGCGCGAGCACGAGGCGCTGGGTCCCTTGTGGACGGTCCTGGTCGAGGCGTTCCCCAGCATCGTGCTGCGGACCGCGCCGCGGCGCGGCGACCGGCTGTCCCCGCGGGGCACCCACCGCGGGCACTACCGCCGGGTGATCGAGATCCGCGACGGCCTGGTGCAGCTGTCGCCGTACCTGGACGCGGACTTCGGCGAGGTCGTCGCCACCGATCCCGGGGCCGCCGCCGCCGCGTTGCGGGCGGCGCTACGGCGGCACGCGGCCGGCGAGGCCAGCGACGGCCGCGCGAAGCAGGTCCTGCCCGCCGGGGCGGACGACCTCGAATCCGACATCCGGCCGCTGCTCGCGCTGTCGGCCGCGATGACGAACGGGAAGTGACGTGGACACCCTGATCACCGCCGGCCGGGTGCTGCCGCGGCCTTCCGCGCCGATCGACGACGGCGCCGTGCTGGTGCGCGACGGCGTCATCGTCGCGGCCGGTCCGCGCGCGGACGTCGTCGCGCAGGCCGCGCCGGACGCGTCCCGGCACGACTTCCCCACCGGGACCGCGCTCGCCGGGCTGTGCAACGTCCACGTGCACCTGGCGTTCGACGCCTCGCGCGAGATGCTGGCCCGCTTCTCCGGAAGCGAAGACCCCCTGGAGGGCGCGCGCTCGCGGCTCACGGCGATGCTGCGCAGCGGCGTCACGACCGTGCGGGACCTCGGCGACCGCGGGCACCTCGGCGCGGCCGTCCGGCGCTCGTTCGAGGGTACTCCCGCGCCGCGGCTGCTGGTGTCGGGCCCGCCGATCACCGTGCCGGGCGGCCACTGCCACTTTTTCGGCGGTGAAACGGCTTCCGACGACGAAATCCGCTCGCTGATCGACGCCAACGCGGCGGCGGGCGCCGACGTCATCAAGGTGATGGCCAGCGGTGGCCAGATCACCGAGGGCGGCGCGGACATGTGGGAGTCGCAGTTCGACGCGCGGCAGCTGCGCGTGGTCACCGAGCACGCGGCGCGCCACGGGCTGCCGATCGCCGCGCACGCCCACGGCGCCGATGCGATCGAGGCCGCCGTCGAGGCCGGGGTGTCGACGGTCGAGCACTGCAGCTTCCTGACCGGACCTCGCTCCTTCGACCGCCGCTCGGAGGTAGCCGAGCGGATGGCCGCCGACGGCATCTCGGCGTGCTCGACGAGCAGCCGCAACTGGCGGGTGATCGTCGAGAAGCTCGGCGACGACGTCGCGCAGGCGATGTACGGGCGGCTGCCGTGGCTCGAGGAACACGGCGTCCGGCTGCTTTCCGGAACCGACGCGGGCCTGCCCGGCTCGGTGTTCGACGACCCGGTCGGCGCGCTGGAACTGTACGAATGGCTCGGCTTCCCCCGGCACCGGATCCTGGAGATCGCGACCGAGGACAGCGCGGCCGGGCTCGGACTCGCTGACGTGACCGGACGGCTGGAAGCCGGGCTCGCGGCGGACGTCCTGGTCGTCGAAGGCGACCCCCTCGCGTCGCTGGCCGCGCTCCGCAACCCGCTGCTGGTGCTGGCCCAGGGCCGCCTCGCCTAGGTCCCCGACCGGGGAACACCCAATTTGGTGACAGCGTTTTAAAACAGTGTTACTGTTTCGCTACCCCACCTCGAAGGAGCTCCCGATGCACGGACCGACCCAGCTGTTCACGGTGATCGCGCTGGTCTCGCTGCCGACCGTGATGTACGGCGGCTACGCGCTGATGGGCGTCATGCGCGATCGCAAGCTCACCGAACACCAGCGCGCGATGTTCCGCGCCGGCCACGCGCACGCCGGCGTCCTGCTGGTCCTCGCCCTGGTCGCGCTGCAGATCCTCAGCCGCACAACGCTGCCGGACCCGGCGTTGTGGGTCACCTGCTTCCTGCTGCTGGTCGGGATCCTCGCCCAATCGGGTGGATTCTTCCTCCACCTGCTCCCGAACCGCGGCAAGCTCGGCGGGCGCGTGACGTCCGTGGGCGCGGTGTTCCTGGCCGCGGCCATCCTGCTGACGGCGTACGGGGTCGCTTTCGCCTGAGCACCGGTCGTTAAGCTGATGACGTGCCTGAATACCTGCCGACCGCGCCCTACAAGGGGACCCGGGACTTCCTGCCCGCCGAAATGTCCGTGCGTACCCAGGTGTTCGGTCATCTCTACGACGTCCTGGAGCGCCGCGGCTTCCTCCGCTACGACGGCCCGATCCTCGAATCGGCCGAGATCTACGAGCGGAAGTCCGGCCAGGAGCTCGCCGACAAGCAGCTGTACACGCTGACCGACAAGGGCGGGCGGCGGCTGGCGCTGCGGCCGGAGATGACGCCGTCGGTGGCGCGGATGATCGCCGGGAGCGCGAAGTCGCTGTCGTTCCCGGTCCGCTGGTACAGCCACCCGAACTGCCACCGGTACGAGGCGCCGCAGCGCGGCCGCGTCCGCGAGCACTGGCAGATCAACGCGGACATCTTCGGCTCGGACAGCGCCAACTGCGAGATCGAGATCTTCGAGCTGGTGCACGACATGATGGCCGCGCTGGGCGCGACGCCGGACATGTTCGTGCTGCGCGTCAACGACCGGAACCTGCTGACGTCGGCGCTCACCGACGTCGCCGGCGTGTCGGCGGACCACCTGTCCCAGGTGTTCGCGCTGGTCGACCGGTGGGAGAAGTACCCGCGCGAGAAGCTGGCCGAGAGCGCCGGCGAAATCGGGCTCTCGGACAAGCAGTTCGAGAAGCTCGCCGAGACGCTCGACGCGGGCGAGGCGCTGCTCGACGAGCTGCCGGCCGAGGTGCGGGCGGAGTCGAACCTGGTCCGCGTCCTGAACAGCAGCGCGGGTTCGCTGGTGAAGTACGAGCCGATGATCGTGCGCGGGCTGGCGTACTACACGTCGACCGTGTTCGAGGTCTTCGACACCTCGCCGGAGAACCGCCGCGCTCTCTTCGGCGGCGGCCGCTACAGCGACCTCGCGTCGATGTTCACCCCGCAGCAGATCCCGGGCATCGGGTTCGGCATGGGCGACGTGACGCTGATCGACTTCCTCGACACGCACGGCCTGACCCCGGCCCCGCGCAGCGAGGTCGACGTCAT
Source organism: Amycolatopsis sp. DG1A-15b (assembly GCF_030285645.1). GTDB lineage: Bacteria > Actinomycetota > Actinomycetes > Mycobacteriales > Pseudonocardiaceae > Amycolatopsis. The sequence continues at coordinate 9,082,932 of NZ_CP127296.1, read as the reverse complement.
GGTGATCCCGGTGACCGAGGACCTCGCGGACGCGGCCCGGTCGGTGGCGGGCTCACTGCGGCAGGCTGGGCTGCGGACGTCGACGCCGATCGAGCACCGCAAGCTGGGCAAGGAGCTGACCCGCGCGGACAAGGCGGGCGCGGTCGCGGTGGTGATCGTCGGCCAGGAGGACTGGGCCGCGGGCAACGTCACGGTTCGCAGCCTGGCGACGCGGGAGCAGAACCCGGTCGCGGTCGCCGACGCCCCGGCGGCGGTGCGGGCGCTGCTGGCGTAAATCGGATCGACTCCCCTCCGGCGCCCGGGCATCCTGGGCGCCGGAGGGGATACCGATGATCGTTTACGAAGACGCGCGGCAGTGGGTCGAGTTCGAGTGGGCCGCCCGTCGAGCGTCGTGGTACCGCGGTGAAAGACGGCTCAGCCGCCGGCCTTCGCGGGAAGAACTGGCCGAAACCGCGTGCGGCCGCAACGGGTATTTGCGCGAGGCCGCTGTCGAGCGGCTGGCGGTGAGCACCGATCCCGAAGCACTGCCGCTGCTCCTGCTCCGGTGTGTCGACTGGGTGCGGCCGGTCCGGGAGCTCGCACGGTCCATCGTTCTGTCCAAACTGGACGACTCCACGCTACGGGCGATGCTGCCGCTGATCGGCATCCTGCGACGACGTCAGGTCGACGACTGGATGACCTCGCTGTTGCGCGAAGCCCTGCCGAACGTGCTCGACGACGCGCTGGCGCTCGAGGACCGGGAAACCCGGCGCTGGGTGCACGCGGAGGCGGTCGGTCTCCTGTCGCGCGAACGGCTGCTCGACATCGCGGTGCGGGACCACGACTTCGTGGTCCGCGCGATGTGCGGCACCGTGCTGCTCGACCGCGGCGAGTGCGTCGAGGAACTGCTGGCGGCCGGGGCGCCGAAGGTCCGGGTGCGGGCGTTGACGCTGCTCGGCCCCGAAGCCGCCGTGGCCCACCTGGCGGACCGCTCGTCGGCGGTCCGGTCGATGGCGCAGGCGCTGGTCCTGAAGGCGGGCGGCGACCCGGCCGCGCACTACCGCGCGATGCCGGTCTCGTTCGGCGCGCTGGCGGGGCTCGGCGAAACGGGGACCTCCGCCGACGCGCCGCTCCTGGAGCGTCACCTCGCCGACGAGCGGCCGCGGATCCGCGGGGTAGCGGTCCGCGGCCTGCGCCGGGTCGCGCCGGAGTCGCCGGCGGTGCGGCCGTTGCTCACGGACCCGTCGCCGGCGGTGACCCGCCAGGTGGTGACGTTCCTGCGCGGGAAGTTCGTCGACCCGGCTTCGCTGCAGGCCCTCCTGTCCTCAGCGCACCCGATCCACACGCGCCGGGCGGCCGCGACGTTGCTGCGCGACCGCGACACCTGGCGGCGCCTGCACACGGACCTCACCCTCCTGCGCGATCCGGACCTGGCCGCCGACGCCTACCAGGACCTCCACGCCTGGCTCGAACACTCGGCGGCCACCTACACCACCCCGTCCCCGGCCCTGGCGGCCGAAATCGACGCGGCTTGCACCGCCCTCGCCCCGGCCTTGGCCCGCCAGATCCGCTTCGCCCTCCCGAGCCGACGTGCGGGAAGGGTCGACACGCGTGATTGAGCAGTCGACTCGCGTGATTGAAGGGTCGACACGGCGAGACCCGGCGTGCCTCGCCGTGTCGTCGCTCCGATCACGCGAGTCGACCCTCGAATCACGCGTGTCGGCTGCCTGATCACGAGGGGTCGGCGCGGAGGAGGCGGAGGGTGAACGTGGCTCCGGCTCCGGGGCGGGCCGCGGCCGCGATCGTGCCGCCGTGGCCCGTCACCACTTCGCGGACCAGGGCCAGGCCCAGGCCGAAGCGGCGGCCGTCGCCGTCGGAGCCGCGGGCGAACCGCTCGAAGATGCGGTCCGCGTCGGTGGTGGGGAAGCCGACCCCGGTGTCGCGGACCCGCAGCTCCACGTGCCGCTCGTCGGGGACGCCGAGCCACACCTCGATCGAGCCGCCCGGCGGCGTGTGGCCGAGTGCGTTGTCCAGCAACGCCGACAGCACCCGGCGCAACGCCGTCGGCACGCCCTGGACGACGTACGGGCGCCGCTCCCGCGTCACCGCCAGCCGGACCTGGCCCTCCTCCGCCCGCACCGCTTCGGCCGCCACCGCTTCCTCGGCCAGCACCCCCAGCTCGACCAGCTCCAGCGACGGCCGTTCGCCGCACGCCTGCGCGGAGAGCAGCAGGTCTTCGACGACCTCGCCGAGCTCCCGCGTACCGCGCACCAGCTGGTCGAGTTCCGCCGCGTCCCGCCCGGACGACCGCCGGGCGAGCAGCTGCGCGCGCGTGTGCAGCCGGGTCAGCGGGGCACGCAGTTCGTGGGACGCGTCCGCGACGAACGTCCGCTGCCGCCGCAAGGCGTCCTCCAGCGGCCGGATCGCCCGGCGGGCCAGCACCCGCCCGCACCCCAGGGCCGCCAGCAGCGCGAGCACCTCGGCGACGCCGAGCCCGGACACCAGCGACGCGCGGTCCTGGACCTGGTACCGCTCCTCGAAGAACGCCTGGGAGACGGCGCCGCCGCGGTTCTCCACCCGGATCGTGTGCGTCATCCCGCCGATCGACCTTCGCTCGGTGTAGACGTCGCCGGGCGACGGCACGAACGCGTCCAGCTCCGCGATCGGCATTCCCGGCGGCGGCGGGCCCGCGGGCGCGTGCGCCCCCGGGGTGAACAGCCAGACGCAGCCCGGCGGGGTCGCGCCGGGACCGAGCTGGATCGTCCTGGCCAGCAGCCGGTCCGCGTCGGCGTGCTGGCCGGACAGCAGGATCCCGTACGCGATCGCGCCCGCGACGGCCACGAGCAGCGACACCACCACGGCGATCTGCGCGGTGATCACCCACCGCGCCCGCCGCAGGGCCCGCTCCTCGGGGGCGGGACTCATACCACGCCGATCTGGTACCCCAGGCCGTGCACCGTCCGCACGACGTCCCGGCCGAGCTTGCGCCGCAGGTAGTACACGTAAGTATCCACAATGGACTCACCGGTCGAGTCGGCGAACACCCGGGTGCGCAGCGCCGCGCGCGGGTGGATCGCCTTGGGCCGCTGCGCCAGCGTCCGCAGCAGCTCGAACTCCCGCCCCGACAGCGTGATCCGCTCGCCACGCGGCAGCACGACTTCGTGGCGCTGCAGGTCGAGGGCCGCCGTGCCCAGCGGCAGGCACTCGGCGCCTTCGAGGTCACGGCGGCCCAGCGCGCGCAGCCGCGCCAGCAGTTCCTCGGCCTCGAACGGCTTGACGAGGTAGTCGTCCGCGCCGGCGTCGAGACCCGCCACGCGGTCGGCCACCTCCCCCAGCGCCGAGAGCACCAGGACCCGCGTGGTCACCGCCCGGGCCCGCAGCCGCCGCAGCAGCTCGAGCCCGTCGAGCACCGGGAGCCGGCGGTCGATGACCATCACGTCGTAGTGCCCGGTGAGCCCGAGGTGCAGGCCCCGCTGGCCGTCGTGCGCCGCTTCGGTTTCGTAGCCCTCGTCCGCGAGCAGCTCGCCCAGCATGCCCGCCAGTTCCCGGTCGTCTTCGACCAGCAGCACTCTCGGTTTCGCCACCCCGTCGCGCACCGATCCATCTTGACAGTTATTTCCGAACTTGAAGAATCAACTTTTCCCGGTCACCGGAACGGGCTCGACCGTCAGGAGCAGCTCGGTGCTCCCCTTGCGGGCATCCCGCCGGTCGAGCCAGGCCAGCACCGGCGCGGTCATGATCGTGGTGACCAGCGCGACGAGCACCAGCACGGTGAACAACGCCGGCGAGACGATCCCGGCGGCGAGCCCGACGTTGAGCGCGATCAGCTGCATCAGCCCGCGGGCGTTGACCAGCACGCCGACGCGCGTGGCGATCGCCGGCGGCTCCCCCGCCAGCCGCGCCGCGCCCCAGGACGCGCCCAGTTTGCCGATGATCGCGACCGCCACCGTCAGCAGCGCGAAGGCGAGCAGCTTCGGGTCGGCGAGCAACGCGAACCGGGTGTTCAGGCCGGAGTAGGTGAAGAACAGCGGAACGAACACGATCGACCCGATCGGCATGATCTTCGCGAGCACGGCGTCGGAGGCCGCGCAGCGCGGGAACGCCACCCCGACGGTGAACGCGCCGAACACCGCGTACAGCCCGATGGTGTCGGTGAACCAGGCGGCCGCGAACAACGTCATCGCGGTGATGAGCACCCGCTGGTCGACGCTCATCCGCTCGCTGCCCATCACCCGGGTCAGCAGGCGCCGCCCGACGATGAACACCAGCAGCGCGAAGAGCAGCCCGCCGCCGAGGGCGAGCGCGATCGGCCCCAGCGACCCGGCGTGCATCCCCAGCACGACCGCCAGCAGCAGCCACGCGAGGACGTCGTCGAGCGCGCCGCAGGCCAGCGCCAGCGAGCCGAACCGGGTCCCCCCGATCCCGCGTTCGGTGATGATCCGGACCATCATCGGGAAGGCGGTGATCGCCACCGCCACCCCGACGAACGCGGCCGAGGTCACCAGCGATACGCCTTCCTTGCCGATGCCGACCCACGAGGTGCCCAGGATGGCGACGCCGACCCCGAGCGCCAGCGGGACCAGCGTCCCGGCCGACGAGATCGCCGCGACCGACTTCCGCGACTGCATGATGCTGTTCAGGTTGAACTCGTAGCCGGCCCCGAACATGTAGATGACCAGGCCGATCTGGCCGCCGACGTAGAGCAGCGACCGGATCGCGTCCGGGAACAGCGCCGCCTGGACGTCCGGCAGCAGCAGCCCGAACAGCGAGGGGCCGAGGAGCACCCCGGCGATCATCTCCCCGACCACCGGTGGCTGGCCGAGCTTGACCGCGACCATGCAGACCAGCCGGACCACCACGAGGATGGCCACGACGGCGAGGAAGAACGTGGGCGCCGCTTCGGACGGGCTCATCGGTTGCCTCCGGTGAAATAGGTCGAACACAGGGCTTGGCGACGGGCGTCGAGGACCATGTACGTGCCGAACACGAGCTGGGCGAAGCTGCGCCAGACGTCTTCCCAGCGGTCGCGGACCGCGAGCCACACCAGGGGTGCGCGCCGGTGGCGGCCCCCGCGGGGCGTGAGCAGCACCGGGCCGCGGTTGGGGATCGAGCGCGTGTGGGCGGCCGTCGAGGCGAGGCTGAAGCGGCGCAGCACTTCCCGCGTCACGACCCGCATGGTCGGCGGCGCGAGCCCCCGCGCCGGGCAGGCGCGGTTCTGCGCGACACCGAAGGGGATGAAATCGTCCTTTTCGGACTGGGCGGCGTAGGCCGGGTAGCTGAAGCACAGCACCGTTCCCGCCGGGATGGTCAGGTCCGCCACCTCGATGTCGGCGGTGGAGATCCGGTGCGCGATGCCGAACAGCGGGAACCGGCGGAGGCCGTCGTCGATGACGCGGTCGAGGTAGGCGTCGTCGTCCGGGTGCGCGGCGAGCCGCCGCTGGGTGTCCGGCGACTTCGCGATGATCATCAGCAGGTGCGCCATCGCCTCGGACATCTGCACGACGGCGGTGTTGAAGAACGTCCCCTGCAGGTAGTAGGCCTGCTCTTCCGGGGTCAGGGGCTCCGGCAGCGGGTGCGGGACGTCGGCGAGGCGCCGTCGCAGGTACTTCGTCAGCCGGGCCCGGCGGCGCATGTTCCGCGGCCGCACGCACTTGAGCGCCGAGACGACGTCGTCGGCGTGCCCGACGATGAGGTCGCGCGCCTCGGGCGGGCACGGCTCCTCGAACACCAGCTCGTGGTACAGCTCGGCCCAGATCGGCATCATCACGTCGCGCAGCCGGACGAGGCCGGGCTCGACGCCGTCGAGGACGTGCGCGGCCACCCGCCCGCCCAGCTCCTCGGAGTCCTTTTTGGACCGGATCAGGATGTGCCGGGTGCACTTGGCGACGGCGTCGTAGCGCGGCCCGGCCTCGAGGTGCTCCTGGTGCACCTGGGGCCCGGGCGCGAGCCAGTACCAGAACAGGTCGGACAGGGCGGCGCCGCGGCTGCGGCCGTTCGCCGCCGGGTCGGCGTAGACGCGCTTGAAGTCCCCGGCGCCGACCTGCGGGCCGGGGATCGTCACCGCGTCCTGGCCGTTGACCAGCGCGAAGATCTTCATCCGCAGCGCCACGACACGTTGTGGCAGCCAGACCGGCGCGGACACCGCCGCCGCGGCGGCCAGCACCTTGCCGATCACCGCCGCACCTGGTCCGGGGTGAGGTCGGCCGGGTGCCGCCCGCCGCACAGCGCGAGGGCCTGATCGAAGTCGTCCCGCAGCAGGTCCAGGACCTCGGAGACGCCTTCGCGGCCGCCCGCCGCCAGCCCCCACACGATCGGGCGGCCGACGCCGACGGCGTCCGCGCCCAGGGCGAGCGCCTTGACGACGTCGGTGCCGCGGCGGATCCCGCCGTCCAGCAGCACCGGCAGCGCACCTCCGACCGCCGCCGCGATCTCGGGGAGCACGTCGATGGTGGCGGGCACGGTGTCGAGCTGGCGGCCGCCGTGGTTGGACACGACGATCCCGGCGACGCCGTGGTGCACGGCCAGCCGCGCGTCCTCGGCGTGGAGCACGCCCTTGATCAGCACGGGGAGCTTGGTCCTGCCTCGGAGCCACGCGATGTGGTCCCAGTTCAGCCCGGCCGACATGACGATCTCGCGGACATGGCTCGCGTTGCCACCGCTGCGGTTTTCCCCCAGGTTGCGGAGGTTTTCCACGGCCAGCCCCGGCGGCAGGTCGTGGAAGGCGTTGCGGTCGTCGCGTTCGCGGCGGCCGAGCACGGGCGAGTCGACGGTGACGACGAACGCCTTCACGCCCGCGGCTTCGGCGCGGCGCACGATCGCCTCGGTGAACTCCAGGTCCGGCTGCAGGTAGAGCTGGAACCACAGGCCCGGGTCCGGCGCGGCCTCGCGGGCCGCCGCGGCGATGTCCTCGATCGCCGTGGTCGCGGCCATGCTGACGACCATGATCGTGCCCGCCCGCGCCGCCGCCCGCGCGGTGGCGAGCTCGCCGTCGGGGTGCGCCAGCCGGTGGAACGCCGTGGGCGCGACGAGGATCGGCATCGAGGACGGCGTCCCGAGCAGCTCGATGCTCAGGTCCCGTTTGTCGCTGCCGCGCAGCACCCGGGGCACCAGCCGCAGTTCCTGGAACGCCGTTTCGTTCTCGCGCAAGGTGATCTCGTCCTGCGCGCCGCCCGCGAAGTAGTCGTAGTGGACCGGGTCGAGGCGGCCACGGGCCGCCGCCTCGAACTCCGCGATCGTGCGCATCAGAGCTCCCGCGTGAAGAACGCGGTCAGCGGCTCGACGTGCACCTCTTTGTCCCACTCGTTCTCGAGGTTCTCGGTGACGTGGTGGGTCGCGACCAGCTCGCCGCGACGGTAGTGCCGGACGATCGGGTGCAGGTAGTGGCCTTCGCCGGAGTCGTTCGCCTTGTCCTGGGCGGCGCGCGCGACGAAGTCGAACGGGTCGATCTTGTCGTGGTCGGGACCGTAGTCGAGGGTGACGACGTAGGCGTCGGCCGGCGGGTCCTGGAGAACGCGGTCGACCGGCACCTCTTCGAGGTAGCGGGCGGTGTCGCCGTCCACGACCAGGACGTCGCCGAGGAAGCCGAACTGCTGGTACAGCGCGGAAGTCCGGTTGATTCGGGTGATCACCGCGCCGGTCAGCGCGTCCGGTTTGGCGGGCAGCTCGACGCTCGGCCACGGCGTGCCGTGGTGGCGCTCGTTCAGGACCTTGGCGAGTGCGCGGACGCCGTAGCGGAAGCCGTGGATGAACGCGCTGGTGGCCTTCTTGAAGTCGCGGACCTGCGTGATCGTGCCGGCGAAGTAGAGGCCGGGCACGTTCACCGACTCCCAGTCCGGGGTCTGCGCCGGGAAGCGGTCGTTGATGGTCAGCTCCGGGCGGCAGTCCTCGTCGAACAGCGACGCGTCGAAGCGGAAGCCGGTGCAGCCGATCACGCGGTCGTAGCGGATCTCCTTGATCACCTCGTCGGCGCGGGCGAAGGCGAACTTGACGTGGTAGCCGTCGGCGTCCTTGCGGACTTCGCGCACGTCGCCGTCGAGGATCGCGTGCTGGAGCTTCAGCTGGTACATGTCGAGGATGCCGGCGTTGTACGCGCGGAGGTGGCCGACGAAGTGCGTGCGCCAGGCCAGCTTCACCGGCCGCGGCCCGCCGACGTGCACGACCGCGGCCGTCTCGATGAGGTTGTCCGCGGTCTCGAACGCCGAGTTCCCCTTGCCCAGCACGAGGACGCGCTGGCCGGTGAAGCTCTTCGGGTCGACGTCGACGTCCACGTACTGGTCGATCAGCTCGACGCCGGGGAACTGCGGGATGTACGGCTTGGTGACGCCGGTGGCCATGATCAGCCAGCGTGCTTTGAATTCCTCGTCACCCGCGGTGAGGACGAAGCTCTCCTGCTCGCGGCGGATGCGCGTCACCCGGGTGTCGTAGCGGACGTTCACTTTGTGCTTCGCCGCGTAGTCGGCCACGTAGCGGAGGAAGTCCGGGGCGTCCGGGAAGAGCTTGTCGCTGTAGCCGGTGAAGACGAGCTGGTCGTCGTCGCCGTCGGCGAGGATGGAGTTCCAGTCCATCCGCATGCGCAGCTCCGGGTCGCTGTACCCGGTGTGCTTCTTGTTGATGGAGATGAGGGTCCGGTGCCGGGGGAAGGTCTCGAAGAAGTGCCCGGGCGCGGAACCGGCTTCCAGCACCAGGTACCGGTGCCCGGCGTGGCCGAGGTGCTGCCCCAGCTGCAACCCCGCCGGCCCGGCCCCGACGACCAGATAATCGAGCACTTCCTCCGCCACGACGACCTCCTGGGGCTCGGCACCGACCGCATGATCGGCGCCGAGCCTGCTCCGGAGATCTCAGAAAAGCCTCAGAAGTAAGTTACTTCCTGCCTGCGGCTGGTGACCGAAGCCGGAACTCGCGTGATCCGCCGCGTAAGCCGCGTGATCAGAGCCGTAACTCGCGTGTTCCGTGGTCACTTCCCGGCGGCGCGGGCGAGGCGCTCGGGGTAGCGCTCTCCCGCGATCGCGTCGGCCGGTGCGGCTGCCGCGATGGCGGCCAGGTCGTCCGCGGTCAGCTCCAGTGAAGCCGCCGCCACGTTCTCCTCGAGGTACTTGCGGCGCTTGGTGCCCGGGATCGGCACCACGTCCTCGCCCTGGGACTGGACCCACGCCAGCGCCAGCTGGCCCGCGGTCACGCCCTTCGATGCGGCCAGCTCGCGCAGGGCCTCGACGATCGCCATGTTCCGCTCGAAGTTGCCCTCGGCGAAGCGCGGCAGGCCGCGGCGCATGTCGTCCTCCGGCAAGTCGGCGACCGACGTCACCGCGCCCGTCAGGAAACCGCGGCCCAGCGGCGAAAACGGGACGATCCCGATGCCGAGCTCCCGGCACGTGTCCAGGATTTCGCCTTCGATCCCCCGCGTCCACAGCGACCACTCGCTCTGCAACGCCGTCACCGGGTGCACCGCGTGCGCGGCCCGGATCGTCGCCGCGCTCGCCTCGGAAATCCCGGCGTACCGGATCTTCCCGGCCTCCACCAGCGAAGCCAGCGCACCCCAGGTCTCTTCGATCGGCGTGTCCGGGTCGACGCGGTGCTGGTAGTAGAGGTCGATGTGGTCGACGCCGAGGCGGCGCAGCGACTCGTCGCACGACTGCTTCACGTACTCGGCGTCACCACGAGCGCCCATCGCCCCATCGTTCCACACGATGCCGAACTTCGTCGCGAGCACGACCTCGTCGCGGCGGCCGGCGATCGCGCGGCCGACCAGCTCCTCGTTGACGCCGTTGGCGTAGACGTTCGCCGTGTCGAGCAGCGTCACACCGAGCTCGAGCGCGCGGTGGATGGTCGCGATCGACTCCTCGTCGTTGTCGCGGACGCCGTAGGCCTGGCTCATCCCCATGCAGCCGAGCCCCTGGGCGCCGACTTCCAGGCCGCCCAGCTTCCTGTTCTTCACGCGGAAATCTCCTCCATACCGGGTTCCACGCCGAGCACCTTGCGCTCGACCTGGGCGTAGTTTTCGATCTTGTAGTCGAGGATGTCGAGACAGCCCTGCAGCTCCGCGATCCGCTCGGCGACCGACCGGCGCTGCTCCACCAGCAGGGCCTTGCGGCGGCCCGCGCTCGCGACACCGTGACGGCGCAGCGACGCGTACTCGCGCATGCTCTTGATGGGCATCCCGGTGGTGCGCAGCTTGGTCAGGAAACCCAGCCAGTTCAGGTCATCGTCGGAATAGGCCCGGCGGCCCGCGGTGTCGCGTGCGGGCGGGTCGAGCAGTTTGATGCGCTCGTAGTACCGGAGGGTGTCGATGGACAGTCCGCTACGTCGCGCGGCTTCCGCTATCGAGTAGCTCATGGCCCGACAGTACGACCTGGAGTGCACTCCAGGTCAAATTCCCGCGCTGGCCTTCTATAACACCGTTCCGATACGCTGCGTACATGGCGCGACCACGCACGCACGACGAGGCGCTCCGGCTCAAGCTGCTCGACCGGGCCGGCGAGCTGCTCGCGGCCGACGGACCCAAGGCGCTCTCCCTGCGCAAGCTGGCCGCCGACGCCGGGACGTCGACCACCGCCGTGTACTCGCTGTTCGGCAGCAAACCCGATCTGGTGAACGCCCTGTACACCGAGGGCTTCCGCCGCTTCGGCGCCCGGATGGCCGGGACGCCGCTGACCGGCGACGCCGTCGAGGACCTCGTCGCCCTCGGCAGCGCCTACCGCACGAGCGCGCTGGCCGACCCGCACCTCTACGGGATCATGTTCACCAAGTCGGTGCCCGGGTTCGAGCCGAACGAGGACGCCGAGAAGCTCGCCCGCGAAACGCTCAAGCCCCTCGAACGGATCATCCGCCGCGCCATCGCCGACGGCGTCTTCCTCGACGTCCCGCCCGAGACGGTCGCGGTCGGCTGCTGGGCCATCGTGCACGGCCTGGTGTCGCTGGAGCTGACCGGCAACCTGCCGGAGGGGTTCGACGTCACCGGCTCCTACGAGCGGGCCCTGCGCGCGAACGCCTCCGGCTGGCTGCGCCCTCAGACCAGCGGCAACGTCCCGTCGTAGACGACCGCGCCCCGCGCGTCCCGCGCCACCACGTGGACCTTCGTTTCCGGGTCGATCTTGATGTTCGCGGGGGCCCACACGACGACCATGCCGTCCACGACGTGGGCCTCGGGGCTCGTCCCGCCCCCGAAGTCGACGATCGCCGTCGTCGCCGTCACGGGCAGGGCCGCGGCGAACGGACGGAGGGCCTTCCCCGGCGGGGCACCCGTCTGGGGATGGCCCAGGGTGTCGACCACCAAAGGGCGCACCGGCGGCGTCTGCGGTCCGGAGCCGTTGTCGAAGGCCCGGACCCGCGTCTTCCCCGGCCGCCGGTAGTCGGGCTCGGTCGTGCACACCACGAACCGGTCGCCGTGGCGGCCCAGGACCACCCGGTACTCGTCCGTCTCGAGCAGCGGCCCCGGCGCGTACGCCGCGGCATCGGGGATCGCCTCGACCTCCGCCGCCGCCAGGCAGTCGCCCAGCGCCCGGCCCGCGGTGGACGTCCGGTCGGTGGTCACCGGCCGGTCGACGACCGAAAGCAGGGGCGGCGGCGCCGCGGGCAGCGTCTTCGCGTCCGGTTGCATCGGCTTGCCGATGGTGAGCGTCGTCCGCGCCGGGGCGCTCCGGGTCACCCCGACGAACTGGCGGGTGACCGGCGAGAAGTAGATGGTCTGCGACTGGTTCTCGCCGTCCTCGGTTCGCGAATCGAGAAACAGCCCCTCCCCATCGGGGGCGAGGATTCCGCCGACCATCCCGGTCGCGCTGTGCAGCAGCAGCCCCGTGCGCGTGTCCGGGGCGTAGGCGGGCGTGGCTTCCGGGTCGGACAACGTCACGGTCGTGTCGGTGGTCTCACAGAACATCGGCTTGCCGGCGGCGGTCGCCGCGACCACCGAATCCGGCTGCAGGACGGTCGTGAACAGCGGGACCCATTCCTCGCGCGGGGGCACGCGGTCCGCCTTGCCCGCCGCCTGCACCGCAGCCCAGCAGCGGTCCAGGGACGAGGTCGCCACCTGCACGTCGAGGGTGAGGGGGTTGGGGACGTCCTCGCTCGGCGGCGGTTCCGGCGCGGGACCGGCCACGGGCTGCTGCCGGATCACCTGCGTCGCCACGATCGCGCCCGCGGCCAGCACGACGACGGCCGCGGCGGCGACGTACCAGACGTGCGCCGGGCGGCGCTTCGCGATGCTTTGGCGGACTTCGGCGCGCAGCCGCATGCGGACGTCGTCGGGCAGCTCACGCCGGGGCGGCAAATTCAGGCCGTCGCTCATTTCCCTGCCTCCTTCAGCAACGTACGCAGTCGTGCGCGGGCCCGGGACAGGTGGGCGCGGACGGTGACCTCGGCGACCGTCAGCAACGCGGCCGCGTCGGCGACGCTCACGTCACCGAGCAGGCACAGCTCGACGACCTCCCGCTGCGCCTTCGGCAGCGTCCGGACGGCCTCGACGATCTCGCGCAGCCGCTGCTCGCCGTCGAGCCGCTCGGCCACCGCGTCAGCGTGGTCGGACACCACCGGCGGGTCCGGGATCTTCCGCAGCAGCCGTAGCCGTCTTCGCACCCCGCGGTATTCGTCCCGGGCCGCATTGGCGGCGACCGTGTAGAGCCACGGCAGGGCGCTGTCTCGCACCAGCGTGACGTCGGCGCGGCGGCGCCAGGCGGTCAGGAAGGTGTTCGAGGTCAGGTCCTCGGCCGCGCTCCACGAGCCCGTCAGGCGGTAGGCGTGGTTCCAGACGGCCTCCGCATGGCGTTCGAAGAGCTCGCTGAAGGCCACTTCGTCGCCTTCGGACGCCCGGTTCCACAGTGTCCGGTCACCCACCGGCGCCCCCGTCGCTTGGCTGGTCACACCTCTCAGTGGCCGGCACCGGTCCGGATGTTGCGCGCAACTTCCGCGAACCGGACGGCCACTTCCGGTCGTGATCATGGAGCAGGTCCGGACGACGGACAACCTTCGCCTGCGGCTGCCGGCGGCCACGGCGTGCGTGTCGGCGGTGGTGTTCCTGCTGGCCCGGCCGCACCTCGTCGACGACACGTTCATCACGCTGTCCTACGCGCGGAACCTGGCGTTCCACGGGCACTGGGGCCTGCTGGCCGACGCGACGTCGAACTCCGCGACATCACCGGCGAACGTCCTCGCCTTGGCGGCGTTGACGTTCGTGGTGCGTGACGCCGTCTTCGCGGCCGGGGTGCTGTACGTCCTGTGCCAGGTCGCGCTCGTCCTGGCCCTGCGCCGGCTCGGCACCGCCTTGCCGCGCTGGTTCCCCGCGCTGACGTTCGCGGCGCTGACGGTGAACCCGCTGCTGCTGTCGTCGATCGGGCTGGAGGTCGCGCTCGGTGCGGCGGTGCTCGGGTGGCTGACGGTGTTCGCCGTCGAGCGGCGGCCCCTGGCCTTCGGTCTTGCGGCGGGCGCCCTCGCGCTCGTGCGGCTGGACCTGCTGATCTTCGCGTTCGTCCTGGGGTTCTGCGTGCGCTCCGGACGTGCCGTGCTCGGGGCCGTGCTGGTCGCCCTGCCGTGGTTCGCCTTCAGCTGGGTCGTGCTCGGCGCGGCGGTGCCCGACACGGTCGTCATCAAGACGCTGCAGGGCGCGCAACGGACGTGGGGCGACTGGGATTTCGGCAACGGCCCGCTCTTCTACGCCCGGACCGCGTTGTGGACGACCGTGCTGTCGTTCCTGCCGACGGCGGTGGTGCCGCTCGCCGTCCGGCGGTCGCCCGAGCTGCGGCCGTTCGCGCTCTTGGCCTTGGGCGGGGCGCTGTACCACGGGACGTACGTGCTGCTGAACGTCCCGCCGTACCACTGGTACTACGGCCCGGGCATCACGACGGCGACGGTCTTCCTCTGCGCGTGGGCTTCGGGCCGGCTCGCCGTCGGCGGAGTGCTCGCGCTGGTGGCCGCTTCCGTGGTCGCGTACGCGGCCCCGGGACTGCCGCGCGAGTTCGCGCCGCTGACGTCCAACTACGCCTCGACGGCGAAGTACACCGAGATCGGCCGCGACCTCCGCGCGCTGGCCGGGTCGCGTGTGATCGGCAGCGCCGGGGAGATCGGCGTGCTGGCCTACACGTGCGAGTGCGCGATCGTCGACGTCTTCGCCGACCGGGGCCTGCTTCCCGCGGCCATCGAAGCCCGCGGCGCCGGGAACCGGTGGGTCCGCGCGGCGCTGCGAGTCGATTACGCGTTCTTCGACTTCGGCGTCCGGCCACGCCGGCCCGACCTGGTGCTCCGGCGGTTGCCGGTCCCGCCGCCGGACGCGCTCGCGCACTGGACGCTCGACGCCCCGACACTCGGGACGCAGGAGCTCTACTTGGTGCCGGTCTGAGGAAGCTCCGGCTCGACCGCGAACGTCGCGCCTTCCAGGTCGAACTCGTGCTTGCTGTGCTCGAACACGACCTCGGCGGCGAACGTGGTGTGGTGGAACCGCATGCCACCCTCCGACCGCGTCCGCGCGAAGCGGGCAACGCCCTCGAAGCGCGCCCAGGAGAAGTACGCGCCTGCGGCGAAAACCGACCGGTCGAAGTTCGCCAGCTCGGTGAAGCGGGTGCCGTAGAAGCCGGTCTTCTGTGCGAAGGTCGTCCCCCGCATGTGCACCGAGCCGATGAACGTCGCGTGGCTGAAGTCCGCCACCGCCACCTCGCAGCCGCTGAGGCGGAAGTCGACCAGGTTCGCGCGCTGCAGGTCGATCGACATGCCCGGCCAGAACGCCGGGTGGTCCGCCGCGAGGTGGGTCTTCAGCAGTTCCTGCGCGGCGAGGCGGACCTGAAGCTCGGCGGCGTCGTAGTCGGCGTCCTCGTCCGCGCGCCGGACCGCGTCCGCGCCGCGGATGCCCTTTTTCGGGCTCTGGAAGGGCATCCGCAGGTAGGCGCACAGCACGTTCACGATCGTCTGGCGCTGCTTCGGGTTGTCCTGCCCGAGCCGCTCCAGCGCGTACAGCCCGCCGAGCCGGACCGGAGCCTTCTCGCTGCCCAGCTGCTCGACGGCCTTCGTGTACAGCTCGGTGACCCGCCGCTCCTCCAGGTCCCGTTCGGTGACGGACGCGACGCGGGTCGTCTCGGCCAGCTGCAGCTCCAGCGTGCGCTGGCGGCGCGTCGCGAGCCACAGCGCGAACACGCCGCCCGCGGCCGCGCCGACGCCGAACGCCGTCTTGACCGCGTCGATCCGGACCGGCGCGTCCGGCCGTCCGGACCAGGCCAGGAACAGCCAGAGCAGCGCCCCGGTGACGGCGGCGACCGCGACGGCGGTCACGGCGATCCACCGCCACTTCAGGACCGGCACCGGCTCAGACGGCGCCGTACTGGCGGTCACCCGCGTCGCCGAGACCCGGGACGATGAAGCCCGAGTCGTTGAGGCGCTCGTCGATGCTCGCCGTGACCACCCGGACCGGCAGGCCCGTCTTCTCCAGGTGCGCCAAGCCCTCCGGCGCCGCGAGCGCGCAGATCGCCGTCACGTCGTCGGCGCCGCGGTCGGTGAGCAGGCGGATCGTGTACTCCATCGAGCCGCCGGTGGCGAGCATCGGGTCGAGCACCAGCACCGGCCGGTCGGCGAGCGATTCCGGCAGGGACTCCAGGTACGGCGTCGGCTTGAGCGTCTCCTCGTCGCGCGCCAGGCCGACGAAGCCCATCTGCGCGTCCGGGATCAGCTTGTGCGCCTGGTCGGCCATGCCCAGCCCGGCGCGCAGCACCGGCACCAGCAGCGGCGGCTTGGCCAGCTTGTAGCCGTCGGTGCGGGCGACCGGCGTGTGGATCTTCTCGATCTTCACCGGCACGGCGCGGGTGGCTTCGTAGACCAGCATGACGGTCAGCTCGTGCAGCGCGGCCCGGAACGCGGCGCTGTCGGTGCGCGCGTCGCGCATCGTGGAGAGCCGGGCCTTCGCGAGGGGGTGGTCGACGACGTGCACATCCATGCGGGTCAATCTAGCCGTTTCGCGAAGCTCTTCACCCAGCCGCGCTGCCAGGGCGTTTCGACGGCTCGCTCGTGGTAGTGCTGCCTGGTCCAGGCGACGGCCCGGTCGGCGGGGACGCCGGAGAGGATCGCCAGGCAGGCCATCACCGTCCCGGTCCGTCCCGCGCCGCCGTAACAGGCGACCTCGACGGTCTCGGTCTTCGCCCGTTCGTGGAGGGCCTTGATCTGGCGACGGGCGTCCGCGGGGCTCGTGGGGAGCAGGAAATCGGGCCAGGTGACCCATTCGTGCGGCCACGTGATGCCCCCGCCGTGCTTGCGCCGAAGCCGGCTCGTCCCCAGGTAGAGCCCGAAATCGGGCTCGGGTCCGTCGGGGCGGGGGCGCGCCAGGCCACGCCCGTGTACGCGGGTGCCGTCCGGAAACTCGACCATGGGCTCAGTGTCCTCCGGAAGATGGACACGCAGGGTGGTTTTCGCCGATAGGCTGCGCCGGGTGAGCGAACTGACGCCCGACCAGATGCGGGCTTCCGACGCGGACCGCGAACGCGTCGCCCAGGTGCTGCACAACGCCCTCTCGGAGGGCCGGATCACGGTCAACGAGCTGGAAGAACGGCTCACGACGGTCTACGCGGCGAAAACCCTCGGCGAGCTGAAGCCGGTGACGGCCGACCTGCCGACGTCGTCCGCGGCCGTCGAGCCGGCGACCACGCGGGCCCTGGGCTTCCCGGACCAGCGCATCGGCGGCCACCCGGGCTCCCCGGTGTCGATCGGCGTGCTGTCCGGCGCGGTCCGCAAGGGCAGCTGGGTCCTGCCCCCGCAGCACAACAGCTTCGCGTTCTGGGGCGGCGCGGAGATCGACCTGCGGCAGGCGCGGTTCGCCGACAAGCACTGCACGATCACCGCGGTGGCGATCATGGGCGGCATCCAGATCACCGTCCCGGACGACGTCAACGTGGACGTCACGGGCCTCGGCCTGATGGGCGGGTTCGTGCTGGAGGACAAGTCGGGCGCACCCCCGGCCCCGCCGACGGCCCCGACGGTGAAGATCAACGGCCTGGCGTTCTGGGGCGGGGTCGTGGTGTACCGGAAACCGGCTCGGCGGACCGAGCCACCGCAGATCGAAGGGGACTGACGTCATGCGCACTTTCACCCGGATCGCCGTGGCCGGCCTGTTCGCCTCGGCCGCCGTCCTGACCGCCGTCCCCGCCTCCGCGGCCCAGCCCGCCTGGTGCTCGGACAGCGACTCGCCCTGCACCGCGCCGGCTCCGCTCGCCGCCACGCCCGACGGCTGGTGCGTGCTTCCCGGCACGGACATCTGCCGTCGATATTGACACTCATCACCTGAAGCGTCACACCGGGTGACTCAGCTCCGGCCGCCGCGCTGTCGGGACCGCGCTGCCGGACCCGCCGCCTAGACTCAGGCGCATGACAGCCACGACCAGCACGTCAGCGGCGCCGGCCACCCCGGCACCGCTGGTGGACGCGACTCGCGACGACGCGAGCCTGCGCCGCTTCCTGCTCGGGCTGCCCGGTGTCGACCAGGTCGGCGTCGAGCAGCGCGCGGCGGGCCTCGGCACGCGCAGCATCAAGAAGGACGCCAAGCGGTGGGCCATCGACACCGCCATCTCCATGGTCGACCTGACCACCCTGGAGGGCGCCGACACCCGGGGCAAGGTCCGGGCGCTGGCGGCGAAGGCCGTCCGGCCCGATCCGGACCGCCAGGACACTCCGCGCGTCGCCGCTGTCTGCGTCTACCCGGACATGGTCGAAACGGCCGTCGAAGCGCTCAAGGGCAGCGGTGTCCACGTCGCGAGCGTCGCCACCGGCTTCCCGGCCGGGCGCACTTCGCGGGAGATCAAGCTGGCCGACACCAGGATCGCCGTCGAGGCCGGCGCGCACGAAGTCGACATGGTGATCGACCGCGGCGCCTTCCTCGAGGGCCGGTACATGGACGTCTTCGAGGAGATCCAGGCCATCAAGGCCGCCTGCGGCGACGCCCACCTGAAGGTCATCCTCGAGACCGGCGAGCTGGCGACCTACGACAACGTGCGGCGCGCGTCGTGGCTGGCGCTGCTGGCCGGCGGCGACTTCATCAAGACGTCCACCGGCAAGGTCTCCCCCGCCGCGACGCTGCCGGTCACCCACATCATGCTGCAGGCCGTCCACGACTGGCACCGGCAGACCGGCGAGCTGCGCGGCGTCAAGCCCGCGGGCGGCATCCGGACGACGAAGGACGCGATCAAGTACCTGGTCGCCGTGCACGAGGTCGCCGGCGAGCCGTGGCTGACCCCGGACCTGTTCCGCTTCGGCGCGTCCAGCCTGCTCAACGACCTGCTGCTGCAGCGCCGCACCCAGGTGGACGGCCACTACAGCGGCCCCGACTACGTGACGGTGGACTGATGCCTGTTTTCGAGTACGCACCGGCGCCGGAATCGCGCGCCATCGCGAATCTGAAGGATTCCTACAAGCCCTTCGTCAACGGCGAGTTCGTCGACGGCTCGGGTGAGCCGCTCAAGACGATCAACCCGGCCACCGAAGAGGTCCTGGCCGAGGTCGGCACCGCGTCCAAGTCCGATGTGGACACTGCGGTCAAGGCCGCGCGCAAGGCCTACACCAGCGTCTGGGCCAAGATGCCGGGCACCGAGCGCGCCAAGTACCTCTTCCGGATCGCGCGGCTGATCCAGGAGCGTTCGCGCGAGCTGGCCGTGCTGGAGAGCCTCGACAACGGCAAGCCGATCAAGGAGTCGCGCGACTCCGACGTCCCGACGGCGGCCGCGCACTTCTTCTACCACGCCGGCTGGGCGGACAAGCTGGAGTACGCGGGCTACGGCGCGAACCCGCGGCCGCTGGGCGTCGCGGGCCAGATCATCCCGTGGAACTTCCCGCTGCTGATGCTGGCCTGGAAGATCGCGCCGGCGCTGGCGACCGGCAACACGGTGGTGTTGAAGCCGGCCGAGACGACGCCGTTGACCGCGCTGGTCTTCGCGGAGATCTGCCAGCAGGCGGAGCTGCCGCCGGGCGTGGTCAACATCCTCCCCGGCGCCGGCGACATCGGCGCGTCCCTGGTGGAACACGGTGACATCGACAAGATCGCCTTCACCGGCTCGACCGAGGTCGGCAAGGCGATCCAGCGCCAGGTGGCGGGCACGGCGAAGAAGCTGACGCTGGAACTGGGCGGCAAGGCGGCGAACATCGTCTTCGAGGACGCGCCGCTCGACCAGGCCGTCGAGGGCATCGTAAACGGCATCTTCTTCAACCAGGGGCACGTCTGCTGCGCGGGCTCGCGGCTGCTGGTCCAGGAGTCGATCGCCGAAGAGGTGCTGGAGAAGCTGCACCACCGCGTCTCGACGCTGCGGATCGGCGACCCGCTGGACAAGAACACCGACATCGGCGCGATCAACTCCGCCGAGCAGCTGGCCAAGATCCGCGGGCTCGTCGAAGCCGGGGACGCCGAGGGGGCGCAGCGCTGGACCAGCCCGTGCCCGGTCCCGGACCGCGGGTTCTTCTTCGCGCCGACGGTGTTCGCGAACGTCCACCAGTCGATGCGGATCGCCCGCGAGGAGATCTTCGGGCCGGTGCTGTCGGTGCTGACGTTCCGCACGCCGGACGAGGCCGTCGCGAAGGCGAACAACACCCCGTACGGGCTTTCGGCGGGTATCTGGACCGAAAAGGGCTCCCGGATCCTGTGGATGGCGAACCAGCTGCGCGCCGGCGTGGTCTGGGCCAACACCTTCAACCGCTTCGACCCCACCGCCCCCTTCGGCGGCTACCAGGAATCCGGCTTCGGGCGCGAAGGCGGCCGCACCGGGCTGGAGGCGTACCTGAATGTCTGACCGAATTTCCGTCGCCAAGACGTACAAGCTGTACGTCGGCGGCAAGTTCCCGCGCTCGGAGTCCGGCCGGGTGTACCCGGTGACGGACGCGAAGGGCAAGTTCCTGGCGAACGCGGCGCACGCGTCCCGCAAGGACGTCCGCGACGCGGTGGTGGCCGCGCGCAAGGCGTTCCCGGGCTGGTCCGCGGCGACGGCGTACAACCGCGGCCAGGTGCTCTACCGGGTGGCCGAGGTCCTGGAGGGCCGCCGCGACCAGTTCATCGCCGAGGTTTCCGCGTCCGAAGGCCTGGCCGCGAAGAAGGCCGAGTCCACAGTGGACGCGGCGATCGACCGCTGGGTCTGGTACGCGGGCTGGACGGACAAGATCGCTTCCGTGCTGGGTTCGGCCAACCCGGTGGCGGGCCCGTACTTCTCCTTCACCGTCCCGGAGCCGACCGGCGTGGTGGGCGTCCTGGCGCCGCAGAGCTCGTCGTTGCTGGGCCTGGTCGAGGTCCTGGCCCCGGTCCTGGCGACGGGCTCGACGGCGGTGGTGGTCTCGAGCGCGGAGCGGCCGTTGCCGGCGATCACGCTGTCGGAGGTCCTGGCGACGTCGGACGTCCCGGGCGGTGTGGCGAACATCCTCACGGGCCACGCGGCCGAGCTGGGCCCCTGGCTCGCTTCCCACGGCGACGTCAACGCCCTGGACCCGACGGGAGCCGCCCCGGCGGACCGCCCGGGCCTGGCGCGCGAAGCGGCGAACACGGTGAAGCGGGTGCTGACGGTCCCGGAGGCGGAACCGGACTGGACCACGGCCCCCGACCTCACGCGGCTGCGGCGGTACCTGGAGGCCAAGACGGTCTGGCACCCGCTGGGCGTCTGAGGCCACGAGCGGAGGCCACCACCCGAAGCAGGGTGGTGGCCTTCATTCTTGTTCAGCCCTGCTGCAGTTCGACCCGGGCCGGCTGGCCGACCACCTGGCCGCCCCGGCCGACCTCTTCGACACGGCTTGGCCGATCCCGTTCGGCCCGGTGGTCCGCAGCGACGCCACCGAACAGTCCGCCGCGACCCTGGGGCGCCTCGGCGCCGAACCGGGAGCCGGAGTCGCCGTCCGGTCCGGCCGGGCGCGGCCGACCGGGACACCCTCGGCCGGCTCGTCGAGCGGCCGTGCCCGCACCGCCGGCTCTACTCGCGAGAGCGGATGCCGGACTTGAAGAGCGACGAGTCGGCCCGCGGCCGCGCTTTCCGCGTCGTGTGCCGCCACGTGGCCCGAATCGGCGGGCTACGCCGGCCCGGACTTCTGCTGGGGAGATCGCGAAATCCACGAGGTGGCGGCGGGCGCCGGGAGGGCTCTGGGCGACACCAGCAAGCCGATCGCGTTCGCGACCTCCCACCACCTGGCCTACCTGGCCACCGCGCCGCGGCTTGACGCTAGCTCATCGTCACCGAGAAGTCCGACAGCGTGAACCGGGCCTTGCCGCCGCCGGTCGAGCAGAACTCGATGCCGTAGCCGATCTGGTTGACCGTCGGGTTCGCCGGGATCAGGCCCTTGCCGATCGCCCACGCGATCATCGCCTTCAGGTCCAGACTGCCCGAATACTGCGTCGAGCGGGACACGAAGGCCACGTACCCCTCGTCGTCGGCCCAGACGTCGTACGTGGAGCCGCCCGCCGCGTACGTCGTCAGCTTGTCGCCCGCCGGGAGCTGCTTGCGGTTCTCCGTCCAGACCATCAGCTCGCTGACGCCGGCGCCGTTGCCCACGCCGTTCAGCCAGAGGTCGTAGGCCACGTCGTAGACGCCGGTGCCCGGGCCGCGACCGGCGAAGGTGGATTTGATCACCGAATAGTCGTTGAACGGTTTTCCGTTCTGGTTGTTGATGTCCTTGTGCACGTTCGGATAGGTTTTCACCGACGTCGAATCGGGCTGGGTGGATTCGACGTACCAGTTGTCGTACGCGCACGCCCGCAACGTTTCCGGGCCCGCTTCCCCGGCGTTCCACATGTTGTTGTGGACGTAGTAGCCGCCGTCGGACCAGCCGCCGTCGGGGTCGCTGGTGCTGAACTCCGGCGTGCGGCAGCTCCGGACCGCCGTGGTCGACGGCGGCGGTGGAGCCGACGGAGGTGCAGGTCGAGACGTCGAAGACGCCGGCGGCGAAGAAGCAGGGGCCGTCACCGAAGAAGACGCGGGCGACGGCGACGGCAGCGAAGCCGACGCGGCCGCCACGCCGTCGACGGGCGCGCCGCCGCACCCGGAGAGCACCGGGAAGGAAATGGCCAACAACACGGCCAGCATTCTTCGTCGCATTTTCCCGCCCGTAGCTGCAATTTCCGGCAGAACGAGGCGGACCCTAACACGGAAATGGGCGAATCATTCGGGGTCGAGGTCGCCCGACGTGATCGGGCGGCCGGGCAGCGGGGAACCCGGCCGCGCACTGAGGCCGTCGATCATGATGCCGACGCACCGGCGGGCCGCCATCTCCGCGACCTCCGGCGCCTTCGCGCGCATCTGCCGCAGCAGCGTCGCCAGCAGGATCGCGATGTCGCCGGACCCGACGTCCTCGCGGAGCCTGCCCTCGGCCTTCGCCCCGTCGACCAAGCCGTCGAGGACCACCAGGATCTCGTCGCGCAGCCGGCGGACCTCCGGGTCGTTCTTCATGATCACCAGCGCCCGGTGCGACACCATGGCCAGCTGCACGCTCAGCTGCAGCGCCACCGAGTGGCGCAGCAGGCGCTCCAGCGCGCGCCACGACGACGTCTCCTCGGCGGCGATCGCACGGGCGTCGATCAGCACCCGTTCGAAGTTGTCCATCGCGACCGCGCGGACCAGCGCGTCGCGGTCCGGGAACCGGCGGTAGAGCGTGCCGACGCCGACGCCGGCCGCGCGGGCGATCTCCTCCATCGGCACCTCGGGACCGGAAGCGGCGAAGATGCTCTTCGCGGCGGCCAGGATCTGGTCGCGGTTGCGCCGCGCGTCCGCCCGCAGGGTGGTCTCGGGGTCTGCCGTCATGCCGTTCGCCTTCCGCTGAATCGCGCCGGGTGATTCTCGCACGGTCAGCAGGCCACGCACCGCCCGCGCGAATGGGTAGCGGGCACCTAGTGGACGACTTCCTTCCGCTTCGGTACCTTGGACAGAGAACCGGAATGTAATCCTCCGCATACTTTCCGTCCGATTTAGGGGTCCGAAATGACTGATCTGGCCGAGCCCGCGACCCGGGACGACACCTTTCCGCTGGCCCGCACCTGCCCGTTCGCCCCGCCGCCGGCGTACGAGAAGCTCCGCGAGGCGGGGCCGGTCCACCGCGTCACGCTGCAGTCCGGCCAGGAGGCCTGGGCCGTGACGCGCCTCGAGGACGTCCGGACCGTGCTGAACGACCCGCGGTTCAGCTCCGACCGGTTCAACCCCGGCTTCCCGATCCTGACCCGGGAGGGACGTCCGCAGCGCCGCCGCTTCACCGCGTCGCTGATCAACATGGACCCCCCGGAGCACGGCGCCGCGCGCCGCGAGGTCGTCGGCGAGTTCACCGTCAAGCGCATGAAGGCGCTGCAGCCGCGGATCCAGCAGATCGTCGACGAGCACATCGACGCGATGCTGGCCGGCTCCAAGCCCGCCGACCTGGTCTCCGCGCTGAGCCTGCCGGTGCCGTCGCTGGTCATCTGCGAGCAGCTCGGCGTCCCGTACGCCGAGCACGACTTCTTCCAGTCGCGCAGCTCCACCCTGCTGAACCGGGAGGTGACGCAGGAAGCGCGGGTGCAGGCCGTCGAAGAGATGCAGAACTACCTCGACGAGCTGGTCACCACGAAGGAGGCGAACCCGACCGACGACCTGCTCGGCCGCCAGATCCTCAAGCAGCGCGAAGAGCACGGCGACGTCGCGCACGACGAGCTCGTCTCGCTCGCCTTCCTGCTGCTCCTCGCCGGGCACGAGACGACGGCGAACATGATCTCGCTCGGCACCGTCGCGCTCCTGGAGAACCCGGACCAGCTCGAGATCATCAAGAACGACCCCGGCAAGACCCTCGACGCCGTCGAGGAGCTGCTGCGGTACTTCACCATCGCCGAGTTCGCGACCTCGCGCGTCGCCACGGAGGACGTCGAGATCGGCGGGCAGCTGATCCGCGAAGGCGAGGGCGTGCTGGGGCTGAGCTACTCCGGCAACCGCGACGAAACCGCGTTCGAGAACGCCGACGCGCTCGACCTCGAGCGCGGCGCGCGCCACCACGTCGCCTTCGGCTTCGGCCCGCACCAGTGCCTCGGCCAGAACCTCGCCCGGATGGAACTGCAGATCGTCTTCGACACGCTCTTCCGCCGCATCCCGGACCTCAAGCTGGCCGCCCCGGTGGACCAGCTGCCGTTCAAGCACGACTCGTCGATCTTCGGCCTCTACTGCCTGCCCGTGACCTGGTGAGGGAGACGTCATGACCGCGGTCCACGAATTCCCGATGACGCGCACGTGCCCGTTCGCCCCGCCGCCGGCGTACGCCGAGATCCGCGACGAGGACCCGGTCACCCGGGTGGGGCTGCCCGACGGCAGGCAGGCCTGGGTGGTCAGCAGGCACGAAGACGTCCGGGCCGTGCTGAACGACCGGCGGTTCAGCGCCGACCGGCAGCACCCGGACTTCCCGCAGCTGGTGCCGGGGTTCCGGCGGCCGGACGACGAGCGCACCATGATCACCATGGACGCCCCCGAGCACGGGCCGGCCCGCAAGGCCGTGCTCGGCGAGTTCACCGTGCGCCGGATGGAGGCGCTGCGGCCGCGGATCCAGGAGATCGTCGACGAGCGGATCGACGCGCTGCTGGCCGGCCCGAAGCCGGGGGACCTGGTCGAGACGCTCTCGCTGCCGGTGCCGTCGCTGGTCATCTGCGAGATGCTCGGCGTGCCGTACGCCGACCACGACTTCTTCCAGACCCACACGGCGAAGCTGATCAAGCGCGACACGCCCCCGGAGCAGCGGCGGGCCGCAGTCGACGCGGTGCGCGAGTACATGAGCGACCTCATCGCCGGGAAGGAGCAGAACCCGCCGGACGACCTGCTCGGGCGGCAGATCGTCAAGCTGCGCGAAGAGGGCACCTACCGGCGGGCGGCGCTGGCCGCGACCGGGTTCCTGCTGCTCGTCGCCGGACACGAGACGACGGCGAACATGATCTCGCTGGGCACCGTCGGGCTGCTGGAGAACCCGGACCAGCTGGCCCTGGTCCGGGACGACCCGGGCAAGACGCTCGACGCCGTCGAGGAGCTGCTGCGGTACTTCACCATCGTCGACGCCGCCACGGCGCGGCTGTGCGTCGAGGACGTCGAGGTCGGCGGGCAGCTGATCCGGGCCGGCGAAGGCGTGCTCGCGCTGGGCTACGCGGCCAACCGCGACGGAACCGCGTTCGAAAACCCCGACGACCTGGACATCGAGCGCGGCGCGCGCCACCACGTCGCCTTCGGTTTCGGGCCGCACCAGTGCCTCGGCCAGAACCTGGCCCGGATGGAACTGCAGATCGTCTTCGACACGCTCTTCCGCCGGATTCCCGGTTTGAAGCTGGCCGCACCGGTCGACGACCTGCCGTTCAAGGACGACGCGGCCATCTACGGCCTGTACCGGCTGCCGGTGACCTGGTAGAGACGAACTGCCAAACCACCACAGGAGAAGAGGACCATGAAGATCATCGCGGACACCGGCAAGTGCGTCGGCGCCGGCCAGTGCGTACTCACCGAGCCCTCGCTGTTCGACCAGAGCGAGGAGGACGGCACGGTCATCGTGCTCGACGACCAGCCGCAGGGCGAGCTGGTCGAGAAGGCCCGTGAAGCGGTGCACGTCTGCCCGAGCCAGGCCCTCTCCCTCCAGGAGTGACACAGCGGCGAAGGCCACCTCGAGCCGGCTCGAGGTGGCCTTCGCCGCTGCTCGCTACTTGACCGCGCCCATCGACAGGCCGCGGACCAGGTGGTTCTGCGCGATCCAGCCGACGATCATCACCGGCAGTGAAGCCAGCAGCGCGGCCGCGGACAGCTGCGCCCAGTACAGGCCTTCGCTGGTGATGAACCCGACCAGGAACACCGGGACCGTGCCGGCCCGGGCCGCGGTCAGGTTGACCGCGTAGAAGAACTCCGTCCAGGAGAAGATCACGCAGATCAGCGCGGTCGCCGCGATCCCGGGCGCGACCACCGGCATGATGATCTTGCGCAGCAGTGTCGGCAGGTTGGCGCCGTCGATCCGGCCCGCCTCGATCATCTCGTGCGGTACCTCGAGGAAGAACGACCGCATCATCCAGATGGCCAGCGGCAGGTTCATCGACGTGTACAGGATGACCAGCGCCCACACCGTGTCGAGCAGCTCGGTGTTCTGCGAGATCACGTACAGCGGGATGATCGCCGCCACGATCGGCAGCATCTTCGTCGAGAGGAAGAAGCCGAGCGCGTTCGACGTGCCCTTGACCGGCGCCAGCGACAGCGCGTACGCCGCCGGGACGCCGAAGAGCAGCACCAACGCCGTCGAGATGATCGTGACGAACGCCGAGTTGGACAGGTACGGCAGGAA
Organism: Amycolatopsis sp. DG1A-15b; assembly: GCF_030285645.1. Lineage (GTDB taxonomy): Bacteria > Actinomycetota > Actinomycetes > Mycobacteriales > Pseudonocardiaceae > Amycolatopsis. Next base: position 9,056,727 of record NZ_CP127296.1, on the reverse strand, counting down.
CCCGCCGCTCAGGACGTTGCCGAGCTGTTCGAACGTCGGGGTGAAGAACAGCTTCGGCGGGTCGGTGTAGGCGTCCGCCTCCTGCTTGAACGCGGTGAGGATCATCCACAGCAGCGGGAAGACGAACAGGATCGCGATGATCCAGGTCGCGACGGTCAGCGACCCCTTGCCGTAAGCCCGCTTGCGCGGGGCGACAGTCGTCATTTGATCCCTCCGCTCACCGAGAAGGTCCGGAACATCAGGCGCAGCGCGAAGGTCGCCACGATCATCGTCAGGATCACCACGATCACGCCCATCGCCGAGGACTGGCCGACGTCGAAGCCCTCGAACGCGCGCTGGTAGATGTAGTACGGCAGGTTGGTGCTCGCCGTGCCCGGGCCGCCCTGGGTCATCAGGAAGATCGCGTCGAAGCTGTTCACGATGTAGATCGCGCCCAGCAGGGTGGCCAGCTGCAGGAACCGGGACAGGTGTGGCAGGGTGATGAAGACGAACGTCCGCCAGCGGCCGGCACCGTCCACATTGGCCGCTTCGAGGACGTCCTTGGCCTGGCTCTGCAGCCCGGCCAGGATGAGCAGCATCATGAACGGCGTCCACTGCCACACGATCTGCGCCATCACCGCGGCCAGCGGGAACTCCGAAAGCCAGTCGGTGTCGGTGCCGAAGACGAAGTGCAGCAGCCCGTAGGTCGGGTCGAACATCGTCGTCTTCCACAGCAGCGCGCCGGCCGCCGGCAGGATCAGGAACGGCGTGATCAGCAGCGTCCGGACCACGCCGCGGCCGAGGAACTTGCGGTCGAGCAGGATCGCCAGGCCCAGGCCGAGCAGAAGCGCGACGAACACGCACACCACGGTCAGTACCACCGTGTTGAGCAGCGCGACCAGGAACGTCGTGTCGCTGAAGACGTCGATGTAGTTGTCCAGGCCGACGAAGTGCCGCGAGCCGGGCCGGACCAGGTTCCACGACTGGAACGAGTAGAACACGGTGAGCAGGAACGGCAGCTGCGTCACCGCGATGACGAAGATCAGCGCGGGCAGCAGCGGCAGCCGCCGCTTGGCCGCGGTGCTCAGGCCGCGTTTCTCTTCGACCTTCGCGTGGGAGGTGGACGTGGGGGCATCTACGGAGAGCGTGGACATCACTGCACCGCCTTGTAGGAGTCGCCCACCGTCTGGGCGTAGTCCTGGGACTGCTTCAGGGCGTCTTCGACGGACTCGCGGCCGGCGATCGCCGCCGACAGCTGCTGGCTCACCCGGGTGCCCAGGTCCTGGAACTCGGGGATGCCGACGAACTGGATGCCGGGGTAGGGCACCGGGTTCGCCATCACCTTCTGCTGGTTCGCATCCGCGATACCGTCGAGCGTGGGCTTCGCGTAGGCCTTCGCCGCGTCGGCGTACTCGGGGATGGCGTACGTCGACTGGCGGACGCCCGGCGGGACGCGGTTCCACCCGTAGGCGTGGCCGACCTTCTGCACGTAGGCCTTGTCGGTCATCCAGGCCATGAACTTCCAGGCCGCGTCCTTGTCCTTGGCGACCTTCGGGATGCCGAGGGCCCAGGTGTAGAGCCAGCCGCTGGCCTGCGTCTTGACGACCGGCGCGGGTGCGTAGCCGGACTTGCCGACGATCTTGCTGCTGGACGGGTCCTCGTTGGTCCCCGCCATGACCGTGGCGTCGTACCACATCGCCGCGTTGCCCTGCGTGTAGCGCGTGCCGCACTCGGAGAACCCGGCACTGGACGCGCCGACCTCGCCGTGGTCGCGGATCAGGTTGACGTAGAAGTTCGCGGCTTCCTTGAACTCCGGCGACGTCAGCTTGGCGTTCCAGTCCTTGTCGAACCACTGGGCGCCGAAGGTGTTGGCCACCGTCGTGAAGGGCGCGAGGCTCTCGCCCCAGCCCGGCTTGCCGCGCAGGCAGATGCCCGCCACGCCGTTCGCCTTGTCGTCGAGCTTCGCGGCGAAGTCGGCGATCTGCGGCCACGTCGGCTTGGCCGGCATGGTGAGCCCGGCCTTGTCGAAGAGGTCCTTGCGGTAGGCGAGGAACGACGACTCGCCGTAGAACGGCACCGCGTACATCTGGTTCTGGTACGACAGCGACTGCTTGATGCTGGGGATGAAGTCGCCTTCGTCGTAGCCCGGGGTGGCCGCCATGTGCGGTTCGAGGTTCTCGAGCCAGCCGTTGGCCGCCCACTGCGGGGCCTCGTAGTTGCTGATCATGACGACGTCGAACTCGCCGCCCTCGGTGGCGGTCGACGCGGTGATCTTCGCGCGGGCCTGGTTTTCCGGCAGGGACACGAACTTCAGCCCGATGCCGGTGGCCTTCTCGAACTCCGGCGCGAGCGCGATCGCGTCCTTCATCTGCGGGTTGGCCACGATGGCGATGACGAGCGTGCTGCTGCCGGTGCCGATCGAGCCGGCGCCCGCGCAGCCGGTGGCCAGCAGCGACGTCGTCGCGAGGAGGGTGAGGAGCTTACGCACGGCCACCTCCGGGGAGTACCTGCACCTTGAGGCCCGAGCCGCTACGCATCTTGGCCAGCGCCTCGGGGTACTGCTCCAGCGGCAGGGTGTCGGTGAGCAGCGCGCCGGTGTCGATCGCACCGCTCGCGACGAGGTCGAGGGCGGCGCCGAAGCTGTGCAGCACGGCCATCGAGCCGACGACGGTGATCTCGTCGTTGTAGATGCGGAACGGCGAAAGCGCGACGCGGGCTTCGGCCGGGGCGACACCGAAGACGAGGAGCCGTCCCCCGCGCCGGATCGAGTCGAAGGCCGCTTCGATGGCGGGGGCGGCGCCGGTGCAGTCGACGGCGACGTCGAACTTCTCGCCGTCCAGGTCGTTGACGTCCTTCGCGGTGGCGACGGCGCCGAGGCTTTGCGCACGCGGCAGCCGGGCTTCGTTGCGGTCGACCACCGTGACCTGCGCGCCCGAGCGCTGCAGCAGCTGCTGCATGATCAGGCCCATGGTCCCGGCGCCGACGACGAGGAAGCGTTCACCGGCTTCGACACCGACACGGCGAACACCGTGCACGGCGCAGGAAACCGGCTCGACCAGCGCGCCCTGTTCCCAGCTCATCGTGTCGGGCATGCGGTAGCAGGTGGACGACGGCACGGCGACGTACTCGGCGAAGGCGCCGTTGACGGTGTCGCCGGTGGCGCCCCAGTTCGCGCAGAGGTTGCCGTGGCCGGCGCGGCACGGGCCGCAGTAGCCGCAGAACAGGGACGGGTCGACGGCCACGCGGTCGCCGACCTTCCACTCGCCCGGCACGTCCGCGCCGAGCTCGACGATCTCCCCGGCGAACTCGTGCCCGGGGACGATGGGGTACGGCGTGGGCGGGAAGTGCCCGTCCGCGATGTGCAGGTCGGTGCCGCAGATGCCGCACGCTCCGACCTTGACGACGACCTGACGTTCCCCGGGTTTCGGATCGGGCACCTCGCCGACCCTGATCTCACCGGGCCGGTCGACGATGGCGGCGCGCATGCCTTGCCCCTTCCTCGCGCTCAAATGAGCAACATTGACCTATGGCGTCGAGAACATGTGAAGGCATTACAGGTCTGACGTCGGTATTACGTCAACCTTTCGGCTGGATTTCGCGCTATTATGCTCATATGAGCGCCACTAAGAAGCAGCCGTCGTTGACTGAGGCGTTACTGCTCGCCACCGTCGCCCGGCGCTTCTACGTGCAGGGACGCTCCAAGCTGGAGATCGCCGACGAGTTCGGCGTCAGCCGGTTCAAGGTGGCACGGATGCTCGACACGGCCATGGAATCCGGCCTGGTCAGAGTGGAGTTCTCGCTACCGGCACCGGTGGACCTGGCGTTGTCCGACGAGGTGCGCTCGGCGTACGGCCTGGAGCGCGCCCTGGTGCTCGAACGCTCAACCGAGCGCGAGCCGAAGGAGGTCGTCCGGGCGAAGATCGGCTCGCTGGCGGCCCGGTTGCTGGAGGAGATCGCGGCGCCGTCGGACGTCATCGGGCTGTCGTGGGCGCGGTCGGTGAACGCCATGGCGGAGGCGGTCCGGGCGCTGCCGCGGTGCCCGATCGTCCAGCTCTGCGGGGTGCAGGCCGGGATGGACATGCGCGGCCGCTCGGTGGAGACGGTCAGCCGCGTGACCTCGGTCTCCGGCGGCGACGCGTACCCGATCTTCGGCCCGCTGGTGCTGCCCGACCGCCGGACGACCGAGACGCTCCGGCGTCAGCCGGGGATCGCGGAGACGTTCGGCCAGTTCCGCAACCTGACGAAGGCGGTGGTCAGCATCGGCGCGTGGCAGCCGGGCGAGTCGACGGTGTACGACGCACTGGACGAAGCCGAGCGCGCGGCGATCGCGGCCCGGGGCGCGACGGCGGAGGTCGCGGCGCGGCTGTTCGACGCGTCCGGCAACGCGTTGTCGACCGGCCTGGCCCACCACGTCCTGGCGATCAGCCACGAGGAGCTGATGGCGGTCCCGGAGGTGATCGCCCTGGGCTACAGCAGGCCCAAAGCCGCGGCGGTGGACGCGGTTCTCCGGTCCGGCATGGTCTCGACGCTGATCACCGACGCCGCGGCGGCAGTGCCGTTGCTGGCTCTGGCGGCGAAGAACCCGCCCCGCTGATCACGCGAGTTCCGGCTCCGATCACGCGAGATCCGCCCTTGATCACGCGAGCTCCGGGTTGCGGCCCTACTCCCCCGGGCGTACGGCCGCCTCCTCGGTGTACTCCGGCGGGCGCACACCCGGTCTCGGCGGGTCCGGGGCGAAACCCGGGTCGCGCCCGATGTGCCCGCGGCCGCGCCCGGCGAGCCTGGATCCCGTGACCTCCAAGACTTCTCCCCGCTGGCGCCAGGCCGTCGTCTGGCTGCACGTCGTGTCCTCGGTGGCCTGGATGAGCCAGGCCCTCGCCCTCGTCGTGCTGACCTCGCTGGCCTTGACCAGCTCTGTCCAGGCACCCGCCGCGACGTCGATGGCCGACCGGCTCGACTCCGTGCTGCTCGCGCCGATGGCCAACGTCTCCGCGTTCACCGGCCTGCTCCTCGCCGGCGCGACGGCGTGGGGCTACTTCCGGCACTGGTGGGTGCTGACCAAGTTCGTCCTGACGTTCGCCCAGCTCTACGCCGGGATCTTCCTGCTCTCGCGGGCGCTGCGGGAGTCCGCGCACACCGCGGCAGTCGCCTGGCCGCAGATCGCCGGGGCGTCGCTGATGGTGAGCGCGCTGGCCTTCCAGGCCTGGCTCTCGGTCGCGAAACCGTGGAAGAAGACGTCGTGGTCGCCGGCCGCGAAGCCGCCCACCGCACCGACCTGGGTGTTCGTGGCGGGCATCGGCGCACCGGCCGTGGACGTCGCCGCCGGGATCGCCCTCGGCTACCCGCTGCCGGCCGTGGAGCTGGTCATGCTGATCGGCCTGCTCGGGTTTGAGCGGCGACGACGTCGTCGCCGTGCTCGGCAGCCCAGCGCCCGAAGCCCTCGATCGGCCCCAGCAGCGTCCTCCCCAACGACGTGAGCGCGTACGCGCCTTCGCACCGCTCGACGAGACCATCGAATTCCAGGCGCCGCAGGGTTTCCGTCAGCACCTTCGCGCTGATCCCGCCGATGGCGCGCCGCAGGTCGACGTGCCGCCGCGGACCGTCGCGCAACGCCCAGACCACCACCGGGTTCCACGTGTTGGCGACCAGGTCGAACGCGAGCCGCGTCCGGCAATCCGCGAGGAAGTCCATGGTTACCGTTCGGTTCCTTCCCGGGTTCCTACCGTCGTACTGGTACCAGCCAAGCACAAGGAGGACGCATGCGGATCGGGATCTTCGGCACGGGCGGCATGGCGGACGCGCTCGGCACGCAGTGGGCGCGCGCGGGGCACGAACTGATGGTGAGCGGCCGTTCCGACGCAAGCCCGTTGGCCGCGCGGCTCGGAGCGTCCACCGGCACCTGGCAGGAGACGGCCGCCTTCGCCGACGTGCTGCTCCTGGCGGTTCCGGCCGCGGCGATCGGCGAGGTGCTCGCCGAGGCGGGCCCGCTGACCGGGAAGGTGCTGGTGGACTGCACCAACGACCCGAGCCTGACCGGCACCCCGGTGGCGTCGCGGATCACCACCGAAGCCGCCGTGGTGAAGGCGTTCAACCTCGCCCACGTCGACGTCTGGCGGATGACCCCACCGGTGTTCGACGGCCGCCCCCTGTCGGTCCCGCTGTGCGGCGACGACCCGGCGGCGCTGGAGGCGGTGAGCACCCTGGTCCGTGACGCCGGCGCGCGGCCGGTGCCGGCGGGCGGTCTCGACCGGGCAGCGCTGTTGGAGGCCACGGCGGCGTTCGTCATCGGGCTGTGGTTCGCGGGTGAAGACGCCCAGGCGATCCTGACCCCGGTTTCGTGAGGGGTGCCCGGGAGCTAGTGCGCACCCACCTCGGTCACCCGGACCACCGCCATCCCGGCCTCGTCGGACGCGGCCAGGTCGACCTCCGCGCTGATGCCCCAGTCGTGGTCGCCCGCCGGGTCGTCGAAGATCTGGCGCACCTTCCACACGTCCGGCAGCTGCTCGATCAGCAGCAGCGCCGGGCCGCGCGCGTCCGGGCCGGTGCCGAGCGTCTCGTACTCCTCGAAGTAGCCCTCGATCGCTTCCTGCCACGCCTCGGCGTCCCACCCGGACGCCGCGTCGAGCTCGCCGAGCACGTTCCACGCCCGGCGCCCGAACAGCTCGACCCGGCGGAACAGCTCGTTGCGCACCAGGACGCGGAAGGCGCGCTCGTTGCGGGTGACGGCCGGCGGCTCGGACGGCGGCCGCTTCGAGACCGGGCCCTCCTCGTCCGGGTGGCGCAGGGCTTCCCACTCGTCGAGCAGGCTGGAGTCGACCTGCCGGACGAGCTCGCCGAGCCACTCGATGAGGTCCTGCAGCGGCTCGGTCTTCGCCTCGTCCGGGACCGTGTGGCGCAGGGAGTCGTAGACGTCCGTGAGGTAGCGCAGCACCAGGCCCTCGGACCGGGCCAGCTGGTAGAAGCCGATGTACTCGACGAAGTTCATCGCGCGCTCGTACATGTCCCGCACGACCGACTTCGGCGACAGCTCGTAGTCGTCGACCCACGGGTGGCCCTGCCGGTAGCTGTGGAACGCGCCCTGCAGCAGCTCCTCGAGCGGCTTCGGGTAGCTGACGTTCTCCAGCAGCTCCATCCGCTCGTCGTACTCGATGCCTTCGGCCTTCATCGCCTGCACGGCCTCGCCGCGCGCCTTGAACTGCTGCTGCGAGAGCACCGGCCGCGGGTTGTCCACCGTGGATTCCACAGTGGACACGACGTCGAGCGCGTAGCTCGGCGACTCGAGGTCGAACAGCTCGATCGCGGCCAGCGCGAACGGCGAAAGCGGCTGGTTGAGCGCGAAGTCGAACTGCAGGTCGACGGTGAGCCGGATGATCCGGCCCTGTTCGTCCGGTTCGGACAGTCGTTCGACGACGCCGGCGGCGAGCAGGGCCCGGTAGATCGCGATGGCGCGCAGGATGAGCTTGCGCTGCGACGCGCGGTCCTCGTGGTTGTCCTCGAGCAGGTGCCGCATCGAGTCGAACGCGTTGCCCGGCCGCGAAATCACGTTCAGCAGCATCGAGTGCGTGACCTTGAAGCTGGACGTCAGCGGCTCCGGGTCGGCGGCGATGAGCCGGTCGAACGTGCTCTCGGTCCAGTTGACGAACCCCTCCGGGGCCTTCTTCCGGACGATCTTCTTTTTCTTCTTCGGGTCGTCGCCCGCCTTCTCCAGCGCCTTCGCGTTCTCGACGACGTGGTCGGGGGCCTGCACCACGACGTAGCCGTCGGTGTCGTAGCCCGCGCGCCCGGCCCGGCCGGCGATCTGGTGGAACTCGCGGGCCTTGAGGTGGCGCTGGCGGACGCCGTCGTACTTCGTCAGCGCGGAGAAGACGACCGTCCGGATCGGCACGTTGATGCCGACGCCGAGCGTGTCGGTCCCGCAGATCACCTTGAGCAGCCCCGACTGGGCCAGGGTCTCGACCAGCCGGCGGTACTTGGGCAGCATCCCGGCGTGGTGGACGCCGATGCCGTGGCGGACCAGCCGCGAGAGCGTCTTGCCGAAGCCGGCGGCGAACCGGAAGTCGCCGATCAGCTCGGCGATGGCCTCCTTTTCGGCCTTCGACGTCACGTTGATGCTCATCAGCGTCTGCGCCCGCTCGATGGCCGCGGCCTGCGAGAAGTGCACGACGTAGACCGGCGCCTGGCCGCCGTTGAGCAGCTCGGACATGGTCTCGTGCAGCGGCGTCAGCGCGTACCGGAAGGTCAGCGGCACCGGGCGCTGCGCCGACGTGACCACGGCGGTCGGCTTGCCGGTGCGGCGGGTGAGGTCCTTCTCGAAGAAGGACACGTCGCCCAAGGTCGCCGACATCAGGACGAACTGGGCCTTCGGCAGCTCGAGGATGGGCACCTGCCACGCCCAGCCGCGGTCGGGCTCGGAGTAGAAGTGGAACTCGTCGGCGACGACCTGCCCGACCGGGGCGTCCGCACCGAACCGCAACGCGATGTTCGCCAGGATTTCGGCCGTGCAGCAGATGATCGGGGCGTCCGGGTTGACGCTGGAGTCGCCGGTCATCATCCCGACGCTGTCGGCGCCGAAGATGTCGATGAGCTGGAAGAACTTCTCCGAAACGAGGGCTTTGATGGGCGCGGTGTAGTAGCTGCGGCGGCCCTGGGCGAGCGCGGTGAAGTGCGCGCCGACGGCGACGAGGCTCTTCCCGGAGCCGGTCGGCGTCGAGAGGATGACGTTCGATCCGGAGACGACCTCCATCACCGCCTCCTCCTGCGCCGGGTACAGCTCGATGCCCCGTTCGGCCGTCCAGGTCGTGAAGGCTTCGAAGAGGGCGTCGGGGTCGGGATCCGCAGGCAGGAGGTCTGTGAGAGTCATCAGGCGTCCATCGTGCCATCCGCTCGTCGCAAAGTCGGCAGGGGCGATCGCATCGCGAGTGGGAAACCCGTAGGCTTCGCGGTACCGCGCATCGACTGGAGCATACTTCCGGTCTCGCGCGCACACGGGCGGTAATCCGGAGGGCTTAGGAATGGCACAGGACATCATCCCGATCGAACTCGGCCTGCCGCAGGGCGACGTCGTCACCCTGTGGGCGCCGCGCTGGCGGGAAGACGGCGAGGAGTGGGAAGCGTTCCTCGGCGACGAGGACGACCTGTACGCCTTCGCCGACGCCGCTCACCTGGCCGCGTTCGTCCGCACGTCCGAGCGGCACGACCTGCTGGACCACCCGGCCTGGGACGCGGTGCCGTCGCTGAACGTGCCGGAGCTGATCCCGGACGAGGACCACACGTACGACCTCGTCGGCGTGCCGGAGCTCGTCGCCGAGGAGCCGGACGTCTGGCACATCGCGGAGCTGGCGGAGATCGTCGGCATCGTGCGGTCGCTCGCCGACGTCTGCGACCTCGAAGAGGTCCACGAGATCCTCGACTCGACCGAGGGCTTCTCGCTGCTCGACCAGGGCACGCTGCCGTTCACCGGAAGCGTCGGCGCCCAGGTGTGGAACGACCTGTCCGAGACGGTGTCGCAGAAGTGGGACACCGTGCTCGACGCGATCGACGGCCTGGTGACCCAGCCGGAGGTCGACGAGAAGGTGCTGGAGCAGACGGCCGAGGAGCTGGCGGCGTTCCACGAGGAGTCCGCGGAGGCCGAGGCCGGCGCCGAGGGCGAAGAGGACCTCGAGGCGCTGGACTCCGATTCTCCGGAGTCGGACGACGACGCGGTCGAGGACGAGGGCCCGGTCGGCTTCTGGGCCGAGGTCGGCATCGACCCGATCAAGATCATCACGTCCGGCGCGGAGTACTACACGCTGCGCTGCTACCTCGACGACGCCCCGGTGTTCCTGGGCAGTGAGGGCGAGATCGACGTGTTCACGTCCACGGGGGCGCTCGCCCGCGCCCTCGCCGACGGCAAGGACCTGGCCGACACCGACCTCGCGGACGTGTCCACGTGGGACGAGGTCCTGGCGAAGGCGACGGCGGGCGAGCTCGAGATCGAGGTCGACCCGGAGAACACGTACGTCCTGACGGGCCTGGACGCCGACATCGCGGAGGGCCCGGAGGCGATCGACCCGACCCAGCTGGAGCTGGCGGTCGAGCTGATCACGGACGCGGCGGATTGGGCGGGCGACGACACGGCCGAGACGGCACTGGCGGGCAACGAAAGCCTGGGCTGGCTGGTGTCCTTCGTCCTCCGCCCGGACCCGACGCGCCTGGAGCCGTCGGCGCCGTTCGACGCGGAGCAGGGCGCGTGGCGGAAGCTCGTCGAAACTTTCGAGAACCGCCTGACGGTGGCTTGAGTTTTGGTCCGGCGAAGGCCGCCTCCCGCAGGTCGGGGAGGCGGCCTTCGCCGCGTCGTCCCTTCAATCACGCGAGTCGACCCCTCAATCACGCGTGTCGTCCCTCCGGGCCCACGGGGCTCGTGCGGGAAGAGTCAACTCTCGTGATCGGCGGGTCGACACGCGTGATCAGAGGGACGACACGGCGTCACGGCTCTGGGTGTTCGGCGCGGACCGGGACCACCAGCACCGCCAGGGCCGGGAACACCGCCGCCACGCAGAAGGCCAGTGCGTACCTGCTGTCGCCGATCACCAGGCCCAGCAGCGGCGGGGTCAGGGAGGCCGCGATGTTCTGGCCCGTGTTCTGCGTGCCCATCGCGCGCCCGGACCACGCCAAGCCCGCCAGCTCGGCCGAAGCCGTGAAGCCGAGGCCGTTGTCCGCCACCGTGATCACCCCCGCCAGGGCCAGCGCCAGCAGCACCAGCCAGGGCCACGAAACGTCCCCGAGCGCGACCAGCAGCATGACCAGGCAACTCGAAACCGCCAGCTGACGCATCGGGCGCAGGCGGCTGCCGACCCGGTCCGACCACCAGCCCGACCCCAGGCGCCCGGCAGCGCCCAGCACCTGGACCACCGCCAGGTACCAGCCCGCCGACAGCGGGCTCCAGTGCTGCACGGCCACCAGGTACACCGGCGCGAAGGCCGACACCGCGAACTGCGGCACCACCAGCAGCGCGCTCGCCCCGTGCACCCGCCACAGCGTCGCGTGCCGGTACGGCGAAGGCGGCTTCTCCCCTGAAGCCGGGCGAGGCGGCCGGGGCGGGTCCGTCACCAGCCACGCCACCAGCAGCGCCACCGCGATCGCCAGCCCGGCCGGCAGCAGGATCGCCGCCCGGAAGCCGAAGTGCGCGGCCAGCGGGGGCAGGCCCAACGCGGCGACGCCCACGCCGAGCGGCTGGGCCGTCTGGCGGATCCCCATCGCCACGCCCCGCTCGGACTTCGCGAACCAGCCCATCACGACGCGACCGCTCGCCGCGTTCACCGAAGCCGTACAGGCGCCGGCCGCCAAAAACACCCCAAAGAGGAGCCCGACCGGGTGATTTCCTACCCCGGCGTACACCAGGAGTAACCCCGAGACGCCCAGGCCCAGCGCCATGATGAGGCGCTCTCCGTAACGGTCCGCAGCCGCGCCCCACACGATCAGGGTGAACAACAGCCCGATGCTGGGTGCCGCGACGACCGTGCCGGCCTCGGCCAGCGTCAGCCCCTCGGCGGCGCGCATGGCCGGGACCAGGAACGGGATGCCGTAGAGGAACGAGCAGCTCGCGGTCTGCGCGGCAAGGCCGAGCGCGAGGATGAGCCACCGCCGTGAACTCGTCCGAAGCTGCTCGTCCGCACCGCTTCCGACCTGCGCCATCTTCGCCACCGTCCCAAACTATGGGAAGTTATTCCTACATGGTGAACGATAGTTGGCACCGCTAAGGACCGCAACCACGTTGCGGTCCTCGGCGGGGAGGTCAGGTCAGCGCGGCGTACCCGGGCTTGATGACGTCGTCGATCAGCGCGAGCCGGGCGTCGAAATCGATGAACGCGGATTTCATCGCGTTGATGGTGAACCAGCGGAAGTCGTCGATACCATAGCCGAACGTCTCGTGCAGCGCGGCGAATTCGCTGGTCATCGTGCATCCGCTCATCAGCCGGTTGTCCGTGTTCACGGTCACCCGGAAGCGCAGCTTGGCGAGCAGGCCGATGGGGTGCTCGGCGAGCGAGCGGACGGTGCCTGTTTGGACGTTCGACGTCGGGCAGATCTCCAGGGGGATGCGGCGGTCGCGGACGTACGCGGCCAACCGTCCAAGGTGGACCGTGCCGTCCGGGTCGGTCTTGACGTCCTCGGCGATGCGCACGCCGTGCCCGAGCCGCTCGGCGCCGCAGTGCTGAATCGCTTCCCAAATGGACGGCAAACCGAAGGCTTCGCCCGCGTGAATGGTGAAGTGCGCATTGTTCTGACGCAGATATTCGAACGCGTCGAGATTGCGGGTCGGCGGAAATCCGTCCTCGGGACCGGCGATGTCGAACCCGGCCACACCGGCGTCCCGGTAGCGGACGGCCAGGTTCGCGATCTCGAGCGCCCGGGCGTGCTGACGCATCGCGCAGAGCAACGTCGCGACGCGGATGGTGCCGCCGTTCGCGGCCACTCGCCGGGTGCCCTCCGTGAACCCCGCCTGGACAGCCTCGACCACCGCATCGAGTGACAGACCGCGTTCGACGAACAACTCCGGTGCGTAGCGCACCTCGGCGTAGACGACGCCGTCGGCGGCCAGGTCCTCCACCGCCTCCGCGGCGACCCTGACCAGGGATTCCTCCGTTTGCATCACTCCGCAGGTGTGCGCGAACGTCTCGAGGTAGGAAACGAGTGAGCCGGAGTCGGCCGCACGGCGGAACCAGGTGCCCAGCTCGGCCGGGTCGGTGGTGGGCAGACCGGCATAACCGGTCGCGTCGGCGAGCTCGGCGACGGTCGCCGGGCGCAGGCCGCCGTCGAGGTGGTCGTGCAGCAGCACCTTGGGCGCGCGGCGGAGTGTCTCGGTGGGCAGAACAGGGCTTTCGTCAGGCATCCCCCAACGGTAACCTCGTTGTCATTCCCCTACATGGCCGTAACTCTCAGGCTCGGGCTAACCCTCAGCGTTGAGGATCACGTCCCGAATCGGCCATCCGGGGGCAGCCTCCGCAATAGCCTCTTCACGGGGGCCATACAGACAGCAATTTTTGCAATCGATAAGCTTCGTGGCACGTCCCTCCATTTCCCCGCCGACGAAGGACACACAGCAGTGACCACTGACAACCACATTGCCGCCCCGTCCTTCGACCGGATGCGCAACATGCTGGTGCGCGCGGCCGAAGTGCGTGAGAGCGAGCAGCAGCAGATCTTCGACGCGCTCGACGACATCTACGCCCGCCTCGCGCCAGTGGACTCGCTGGGCGCGGTCCGCAAGCGGCTCTCCGAGATGCCCGACCGCACCGAGGTCAGCGTCCTGGCCGAGCGCCTCGACGAGACGATGTCCCGCCTCGAAGCGCAGGACGCGGCCATCGCCGCCCTGACCCGCGCGGTCGAGAGCATCGTCGACAAGCTCGCCAAGCCCTTCGCGCAGCTCGACGGCCGCCTCGACGGCGTCGCCGCGCGCTTCGAGGGCGTCGCGGGCCGGATGGACGGGCTCGAGGACAAGCTCCAGAACATCCACCGCCGGATCGACGAGGTGGGCGGGCACCTCGACAAGCAGGACGCGAAGATCGAGTCGCTGCCGCAGTCGGTCACCGGCCCGGTCCGCGAGCGGATCGAGCAGACCGAGGCGGCGCTGCGCGAGCGCGTCGACCACGCCGACCACGAACTGCGGGGCAAGGTCGACGAGCTGAGCCGCGTCACGCAGGAGCGCGTCGGCGAGCTGGGCCGCACCACGCACGAGCGGATCGACGCCAACACCGAGGCGCTCAAGGTCGCGCTGACCGAGACCGGCGAGATGATCGACGCGTCCGACCGGCTGGAGAACCTGGGCAACCGCCTCGAAACGGTCACCACCCGCCTGGACGACCTGGCTTCCCGCCTCGACAAGGTGGAGGACGGCTTCCTGTCCGGCATCGGCGACCTCGACGGCGCGCTCAAGGCGGGGCTGTCGAAGGTCGAGGGCACGCTGTCGAAGCAGCCGGACACCGACTCGGTGGACTCGCTGGTCCGCAAGAGCAACGACGAGAGCGTCCGCCGCATCGGCGGCCAGCTCGACGAGGCGATGGCGACGTTCGCGGAGCTGATGCTCGGCGGCGGCCCGGCGGTCCAGCAGATCTCCCCGCCCCCGCCGGCCCCGCGCCAGCCGCGCCGCAGCTCCCGCAACGGCCGCGCCCCGAAGCCGGCCGATGTGAAGGGCAAGACGGGCGAAGGCTCCGAAGAACCCACGGAGTAAGACTCACACACGAAGAAGGCCCCCGCCGGATCCCGGCGGGGGCCTTCTCATGCTTCAGACGTCACTCGGACGGGTGATCATCTTCGCGACGATCATCACAGCCGAGCTAGCCGCGGATCGTCTCCACGACGATCGGGCCCGGCTCGGGCGCCGACGAAGCGATCGTGAAGCCGCCATCGAGAGCGGACAAGGCCGCCGGGACCGCGGACGGCGTGTCCGTGTGGAGTTCCAGCAGCGGGTCACCCTCGGAGACGCGGTCCCCCGGCTTGGCCAGGCACAGGATGCCCGCCGCCGCTTGGACCGGGTCCTCCTTGCGGGCCCGGCCCGCGCCGAGGCGCCATGCCGCGACGCCCACCGCGTACGCGTCCAGCGAAGCCAGCACGCCCGAAGCCGGAGCGACGACCGTGTGCACGTGAGAGGGCGTCGGCAGCGGCGCCGACGGGTCGCCGCCCTGGGCCGAGATCATCCGGCACCAGACCTCGTACGCCTCACCCGAAGCCAGCACCGCGGCCGGGTCCACGTCGAGATCGGCGAGAGCCAGCATCTCCCGCGCCAAGGCGAGCGTCAGTTCGACGACGTCCGCGGGCCCACCGCCCTGGAGCACGTCGACCGACTCCGCGACCTCCACCGCGTTCCCGACCGCCCGGCCCAGCGGGACGTTCATGTCGGTCAGCAACGCCGTCGTCGGGACGCCGTGGTCGGCACCGATCGAGGTCAAGGCACCAGCCAGCGCCCGCGCCTGGTCGAGGGTCTTCATGAACGCGCCCGACCCGAACTTCACGTCCAGGACCAGCCCGGACGCGCCTTCGGCGATCTTCTTGCTCATGATCGAGCTGGCGATCAGCGGGATCGACTCCACCGTCGACGTCACGTCCCGCAGCGCGTACAGCTTCTTGTCGGCCGGCGCCAGCCCGGACGTCGCCGCGCAGACCACGGCGCCGACGTCCTCCAGCTGAGCCAGGATTTCCGAAGTGGACAGTGCAGCCCGCCAGCCGGGAATCGACTCCAGCTTGTCGAGCGTCCCGCCCGTGTGGCCGAGCCCGCGCCCGGACAGCTGCGGCACCGCCGCACCGCACGCCGCCACCAGCGGCGCCAGCGGCAGCGTGATCTTGTCGCCGACACCGCCCGTCGAATGCTTGTCGACAGTGGGCCGGGTAACGGAAAGCGACAGCCGCTCGCCGGACTCGATCATCGCGTGCGTCCAGCGGGAGATCTCGGCCGAAGTCATCCCCCGCAGGAAGATCGCCATGGCCAGCGCCGACATCTGCTCTTCGGCGACCTCACCGCGCGTGTAGGCGTCGACGACCCAGTCGATCTGCTCGTCGGAAAGCGTGCCGCCGTCCCGCTTCGCCCGGATGACGTCGACCGCCGCGAACCCGCTCACGGCAGGTCGTCCGGGCCGAAGGCGTCCGGCAGGACGTCGGACATCGGCAGGATCCCGCTCGGCGTGTCCACCAGGCAGGAAGACCCGCCCAGCTCGAACAGGATCTGCCGGCAGCGTCCGCACGGCATCAGCAGGTCACCAGCGCCACTGCGGCACGCCACGGCGACCAGGCGCCCGCCGCCGGACAGCCGCAGCTGCCCGGCCATCGTGCACTCCGCGCACAGCCCGAGCCCGTAGGAAGCGTTTTCGACGTTGCACCCGGTCACCACCCGGCCGTCGTCGACGATCCCGGCCACCCCCACGTGCAGGCCAGAATATGGCGCGTACGCGTGGGAAGCGGCCTCGATCGCGCGAGAGCGGAGCGCATCCCAGTCTACTGTGGACATCAGTCTTCACCCCGCCGGTACGGCTGGCCGTCGGCCTTCGGCGGCCGCAGCCGCTGCGAAGCCACGGCCAGCACGATGAGCGTCACGAAGTGCGCGGTGTACGGGATCAGGTCCGACGGCAGCGTGTCGTTGGCCCAGTAGATCGCGTACAGCACGCCCGCGCCGACGACGCCGAGCCCGGCCGCGATCCACTGCTTCCGGAACAGCTGAACGACGACGATCACGGCGACCAGGATCACCGCGCCGTACAGCAGCGCGAGCACCGCTTCGCCGCCGCCGGCGAGCTGCAGGCCGTCCGCGTAGCCGAACAGCGCCGCGCCGCCGAGCAGGCCGCCCGGCCGCCAGTTGCCGAAGATCATCGCCGCGAGGCCGATGTACCCGCGGCCGTTCGTCTGGTTCTCCAGGTAGTCCGCGCCGCCGCGCAGCAGCACCAGCGAGGCGCCACCCATGCCGGCGAACGCGCCCGAGATGATCACGGCCACGTACTTGTGCAGGTACACGTTCACGCCGAGGGACTCGGCCGCGACCGGGTTTTCGCCGCAGGACCGCAGCCGCAAGCCGAACCGGGTCTTCCAGAGCACCCAGAAGCTCACCGGCACCAGGATGATCGCGAGCATCGTCAGCGGCGCCACCTCGGTGACCAGGCCGCGCAGGATGCCGGCAACATCGGAGATCCCGACGCGCTGCTGCTTCTCCAGGTCGCCCAGCCAGTCCGAGAGGAACGTCGCCGAGTAGGTGTCGAACTTCGGCACCACCGGCGACTGCCGCGGGTTGCCCGAGATCGGCGCGAAGATCAGGTTCGCCAGGTACTTCGTGACGCCGAGGCCGAGCAGGTTGATCGCGACGCCGGAGACGATGTGGTTGACGTTGAACGTCACCGTCGCCACCGCGTGCAGCAGCCCGCCCAGTGCGCCGAACAGCAGCGCGGCCAGCAGGCCGGACCACGCGCCGCCGTAGTACGAACCCCAGGCGGCGCCCCAGGTCCCGAGGATCATCATGCCCTCGAGGCCGATGTTGACCACGCCCGCGCGCTCGGCCCAGAGGCCGCCCAGCGCGCACAGCAGGATCGGCAGGGCCAGGCGCAACGCCGTCTGCGCGGTGTTGGACGACGTCAGCGCGGCGACGCCGGTGGAGTAGGACGCCGTCGAGACGACGGCGATGGCGACCGCGGCCCAGATCACCCCGCGCAGCCAGCCGGGGACCCGGCCCCGCTTGCGCTGCACCGGCACGGTCGAGCCGGATTCGGGAGCGACGTCGGTGATCACACCGCACCCCCTTCGGCGACCGAGGAACCCTTGCGGCCGGCGAGTGCGCGCCCGACTCTGCGTTGTTCGGCCGCGAGGTCGGCCCGGCGCACGACCTCGTACGCCACGACGACCGACAGCACGATGATGCCCTGCATGATCGTCGCGATCTCCTTGGACACGTTGATCTGCTCCAGCGACACCGCGGAGGTGTCGAGGAACGCCCACAGCAGCGCGCCGAGCGCGATGCCGCCGGGGTGGTTGCGGCCCAGCAGCGCGACCGCGATGCCGGTGAAGCCGTACATCTGGGTCGCGGTGATGCCGTAGCTGTAGTCGCGGCCGAGCAGTTCCGGCATGGCGACCAGGCCGGCGACGCCACCGGAGAGCAGCATCGCGATCAGCGTCATCTTCTTGGCGCTGACCCCGCCCGCGGCGGCCGCGGTGGTGGACTCGCCGGACGCCTTGAGCTCGAAGCCGAACCGGGTGCGGTTGAGCATGAACCAGTAGGCCCCGCCGACGATCGCGGCGATGACGACGAACC
Source organism: Amycolatopsis sp. DG1A-15b (assembly GCF_030285645.1). Taxonomy (GTDB): domain Bacteria; phylum Actinomycetota; class Actinomycetes; order Mycobacteriales; family Pseudonocardiaceae; genus Amycolatopsis. Next base: position 9,038,987 of record NZ_CP127296.1, on the reverse strand, counting down.
CGAACAGCGTGCCCGAGCCGAGCGGGATGCCCGGGATCCGGCCGGACGGCTCGATCACGCGGGTGCCGATGTTGTTGCCCCGCTGCACGCCGAACTGGTCGGCGTTGATGAGGAACGCGATGATGCCGGCGACGATCGCGTTGAGCATGATCGTCGAGATGACCTCGCTGACCCCGCGGGTCACCTTGAGGATCGCCGGGACCGCCGCGTAGGCCATGCCCGCCACGACCGCGACCACCAGGATCGCGAGGACGTGGATGACCGGCGGCAGCTTCATCGCACCGCCGGCGATGGCCGCGACGACGGCGGCGAAGCGGTACTGGCCCTCGACACCGATGTTGAACAGGTTCATCTGGAAGCCGATGGCGACCGCGAGGCCGGACAGGTAGTACACCGTCGCCAGGTTCACCGTGTCGACGGCGGTCGAGCCCTTGAACATCTGGCCGATCATCGTGCCGTACGCCTGCAGCGGGTCAGCCCCGGAGATGATGAGCGCGATCGCCGACAGCAGCACGGCGAACACGATCGCCAGCAGCGGCGGCAGCAGTTTCGTGCGCCAGGAGGTCATTCTTCGTCACCCTCTCCCGCGCCGGTCATCGCGGAGCCCAGTTCCTGCGGGGTCACCGTCGCCGGGTCGGCCTCGCTCACGAGACGCCCGCGCAGCATGACCCGGATCGTGTCGGACAGGCCGATCAGCTCGTCGAGGTCGGCGGAGATCAGCAGCACCGCGAGCCCGGCGGCGCGGGCCTGGCGGATCTGCTCCCAGATCAGCGCCTGCGCGCCGACGTCGACACCGCGTGTCGGGTGCGAGGCCACCAGCAGCACCGGGTTGCCGGACAGCTCGCGCCCGACGATCAGCTTCTGCTGGTTGCCGCCCGAGAGCGCCGCGGCCGGGACGTCGATGCCCGGCGTGCGGACGTCGTAGTCGCGGACGATCCGCTCGGTGTCGGCGCGGGCGCCGGCGATGTCGAGCAGCTGTCCCTTCGAGACCGGCTCGCGGGTCTGGTAGCCGAGGATCCGGTTGACCCACAACGGTTGCGTGAGCAGCAGGCTGTGCCGGGTGCGGTCTTCGGCGATGTAGCCGATGCCGGCTTCGCGCCGCGCCAGCGTCCCCGCCTTGGTGAGGTCGCGGGCCTTACCCTCCGCGTCGACCAGCTCGATCGTGCCGCCGGAGGGCTTGCGCATGCCCATGATCGTCTCGACGAGCTCGGTCTGGCCGTTGCCCTCGACGCCGGCCACGCCGAGCACCTCGCCCGCGTGCACGGTGAAGGAGACGTCGTCGAGCGCGTTGCGGCCCGAGCCCTCGGCGCCCAGGGTCAGCCCGGTCAGCCGCAGCACGTCCCGGTCGGTGACCGTGGACTCGCGGGTCTCCGGGCTGGGCAGCTCCGAGCCGACCATCATCTCGGCGAGCTGGCGGGAGGTGATGGTCTTCGGGTCGGCGGTGCCGACGGTCGTGCCGCGGCGGATCACCGTGACGGTGTCGGCGATCGCCCGGACCTCGTCGAGCTTGTGCGAGATGAAGAGGAACGTGTAGCCGCCGGCCTTCATCTCCCGCACGGTCTCGAAGAGCGCGTCGACCTCCTGCGGCACGAGGACCGCGGTCGGCTCGTCCAGGATGATGATCTTCGCCCCGCGGTAGAGCACCTTGACGATCTCGACGCGCTGGCGGTCGGCGACGCCGAGCTCCTCCAGCAGCGTCTCCGGCTTGGCGTGCAGGCCGGTCCGCTCGGCGAGCTCGGCCAGCCGCGCGCGGGCGGCCCGGCCGATGCCGTGCAGGGCCTCGGCGCCGAGGAAGACGTTCTCGCCGACGGTCAGGTTGTCGGCGAGCATGAAGTGCTGGTGCACCATGCCGATGCCGGCGCGGATGGCGTCCTGCGGGTTGCGCAGCTTCACCTCTTCGCCGTTGATCGCGATGGTGCCTTCGTCCGGCGGCTGCATGCCGTACAGGATCTTCATCAGGGTGGACTTGCCGGCGCCGTTCTCGCCACAGATGGCGTGCACCTCGCCGGCGGCGACGGTGAGGTTGACGTCGGAGTTGGCCACCACGCCGGGAAAGCGCTTGGTGATCCCGGTCAGCTGGACGGCGGGGGCGCCCCGGTCGGGGACGGCCTCGGCCGGGGCCTCGGCTGTGCTCATGGGCGGGAGAATTCCATATCTCTGGAACGCGCGAGGGGCCCGGAGGGGAAATCCCTCCGAGCCCCGGACACGTTGTGAGCTACTTCTGCGGCTTGTCCGAGACGGTGACGGCGCCCGAGATGATCTGGGCCTTGTAGCCCTCCAGGACGTCCTTGATGTCGTCGACCTTGCCACCGGAGGTGGCGTAGCCGACGCCGTCGACCTTGAGGTCGAACCGCTTCGGCAGGACGGTCAGGTCGCCCTTGGCGACGGCCTGGATGTAGTCGAACACCGCGACGTCGACCCGCTTGAGCATGGACGTGATGATGACGTCCTTGTCGGCCGCGACGGTCTTCTGGTTGTACTGGTCGGAGTCGACCCCGATGGCCAGCGCGTTGCCCGCCTTCGCGGCGTCGAAGACGCCCTTACCCGAGGCACCCGCGGCGTGGTAGATGACGTCCGCGCCCTTGGCGATCTCGGCCGCGGCCTTCGCGTTGCCCTTCGGCGGGTCCTGGAACCCGGAGAAGTCACCGGCCGGGGTGAGGTACTCGTCCTCGATCTTGATCTTGGACGAAACGGTCTTCGCGCCCTGCAGGAAGCCGGCCTCGAACTTCTGGATCAGCGGGGTGTTGACACCGCCGACGAAGCCGATGTGGCAGTTCTTGCTCTTGTACGCGGCGGCGACGCCGGCCAGGAACGAGCCCTGCTCCTCGGCGAAGACCAGCGGCGTCACGTTCGGCAGCTGGATCGAGTCGTCGTCGACGATCGCGAACTTGGTGTTCGGGTACTTGGCGGCGACGGCCTTGACCGAATCGGCGTAGGCGAAGCCGACCGCGACGATCGGGTTCAGGCCCTGCGAAGCCATCTGGTCGAGGCGCTGCTGCTTGGCGGACTCGGCCTCGCTGGCGGAGGCGGTGCTTTCGCTGACCGTCGTCACGCCGAGGTCGGACTTCGCCTTGTCGGTCCCCGCGGCGGCGGCGTCGTTGAACGACGCGTCACCCCGGCCGCCGACGTCGAAGGCCAGGCCGATCTTGAGCTGGCTGCCGTCGACCTTGCCACCGGCGGCGGCCGTGCTGCTCGACGCGGCGGGCGCGGCGGGCGGCTTCTGCGCGGTGACGCAGTCCGAGCCACCCGACGAAGGCGCGGCGCTGTTGTTGCTGCTGCCACCGCTCGAGTCCTTGGCGCACCCGGCCAGGGTGAGCACCCCGGCCATGGCCACGGCGGCCAGCGCGGTTCCACGCATGCGACGCAACGTGTGTCTCCCTCCCCGCTGATCCAGCGGATGGTCAAGGGCGCGTCCCGGCCCTACTGCCGGGTCGACCGCCAGACCGTACCCAACGGACAGGAATGCGCCATAGGAAAGGCACGCTACGTAACACAAACGTTTACTCACGAGTCGCGCGTGCGACGAACTGGACACCGAACGTGATCATCGGCCTGCGGGGAGGCGACTTTCGGGGGATTGTTTCGCTTTGGGACGGCGAAAATGCCCGTTCGTGTCACTCAGTGTGCCGGGCTGACCGAAGGATGGGCCAGCCCGGTCACTCTGTGAGATGACGACGAATCAGCCGCAGGTGAGCCGGGCGGCGGCCCAGTCGCTGCGGTCGTAGGAGTTGCCGTCCCCGCCGTCGGTGACGACCAGCCGCAGGTACCGCGCCCCGTGCAGGTCCGCCGCCAGCGGCAGTGCGGGGTCCTGCCACGTCCGGACGCCGGTGGCCGCCGCCTTCACGCCGTCGGCGTAGACCTCGAACGTCGCCGAGCCCTGCTTGTTCGTCGCCTCGCGCTCGTCGTCGACGCCGACGTCCGCGGTGAACGCCGTGCAGCGCCCGCCCAGGTAGAAGACGACTTCGCTGGGTGCGTGCGCGCCGAGGCCCTTCGGGTAGACGACGCCGTTGACGGTCAGCGGCTTCCCGTCGCCGGCGGGGATGCTGCCGTTGGACATGTCCCGCTCGACCGGGCCGTAGCCGTTCTTCTCCGCCGCCCAGCGCAGGTCGCTCGCCCACGCGGGCGTGGTGGGCGGCGCCGCCGGCACGGTCAGCTGTTGTTCACCGGTCCAGGTGACCGGCCCGAACCCGAGCGCGCGGTAGGTGACGCCGCCGTGCAGCACCGCCGTCGTGCCTTCGGTCCCGGCGGGCGGGGTGACCCGCCAGCGGCCGGCCGCGGTCTCCCCCGTCCCGAGCACGACGGCCCGCGGCCGCGCCACCTGCTCGACGTGCCACCCGCCGGGCGCGGTGAGCGTCACGCGGGGGTCGAACACCGGGACGCGGGCCTCGTCGGTCGCCGACACCGTGACCTCGAACGGCTGCCCGGCGGGCGTGATCTCGCCCGGGACGCCCGGGACCGGCGACGCCAGCTCGATGCCGGTGCTCACCAGCGGCGCGTTCCGCCACCACGAGCCGCCCGCGTGGACCCGGTAGACGACCGTCGCGTGCGGCGGGACGACCGCGGAGATCCGGCCCGCCGTCTGGAGGTCGCGGTGCGCCCAGAGGTCTCGCGCGGTGTACCCGGCGGCTTTCGCCAGCCCGGCGGCGGCCGCGGTGGTGCCGATCGTGGCACCGGACGTCGTCTCGTTGAACAGCGCGATCGCCACGTCGCCGCCGTCCAGGGGCTTGGCGAAGACCCAGTGTCCGTCCTGGTTGGACAGCACCCGCGCCTGGACGCCGCGGCGGTCCTGGTCGAGCGCGATGACCTCGGCGTTGCGCAGGACGTCGAAGTTCGCCGCCGACACCTTGCGCAGGTCGGCGCCGATGAGCAGCGGGGCGGCCATCATCGCCCACAGCGAGAAGTGCGAGCGGTACTCCTCGGTCGTCATCCCGCCGTTGCCGACCTCGAGCATGTCGGGATCGTTCCAGTGCCCCGGCCCGGCGTACGGCGCCAGCGGCGCGTTCGCCTTGAGGATCTGGACCATCTTGGCCCAGTTGTCCTTGATGTCGCCAGTGGTCCGCCACAGGTGCCCGACGTCGGCGCCCCACGTCCACGGCTTGTTCTCGCCCCACTCGCAGAGCGAGTACACAATCGGGCGACCCGTCTTCTTCAGCGCGTCGCGCATCTTCGTGTAGCGCTCGAGCGCCGGGCGGCCCTGGTTGTTGCAGTTGTCGTACTTGAGGTAGTCGACGCCCCAGTCCGCGAACGTCCGCGCGTCGACGTCTTCGTGGTCGAGCGCACCCGGCTGGGTCTTCGCGCAGGTCAGCGTGCCCGCGCTGGTGTAGATGCCGAACTTGAGCCCCTTCGAGTGGACGTAGTCGGCGAGTGCCTTGATGCCGCTCGGGAACCGGGCCTTGTTCGCCTGCATGCGCCCGTCGGCGTCCCGCTCCGGCTCGGCCCAGCAGTCGTCGACGTTGACGTACTCGTACCCGGCAGCCTTGAGTCCTTTGTCGACGAAGATGTCGGCGGTGTCGCGGATGAGCCGCTCGTCGACCGCGCAGCCGGTGGTGTTCCAGTTGTTGAAGCCCATCGGCGGGGTCAGCGCCAGTCCGTCGGGCAGTGCCTGCGCGGGCGTGACCGACACCACGGGCAGCAGGACCGCGACGGCGATCACCAGGCCGAGTCGTCGCACCAGAACGTCACCCCATCGTGAGAGATCCGATGTTTGCCCGAGCGACGCTAGGGACGATCTGGTAGTTGGTCAATGACAGCCCGGCACTACCAGCCGTTTGGCGTAGAGCATCAGATATCAGATCTCGCAGAGGTCAGATGACCGCTGAATGGGACGGCGGATCGCACCGCACCGCCGAGTGCGCTGCACCACACCGCCGGGTGGCGGTGCGGGAGCACCGGTGTCTGGTCCATCACAGAGGGGAACCCGGAGGTGAGCCGCGCTTCGGGTGCGGGTCTAGCATCCGATTCATCCAGGCTCGATGACGTTGATCTCGGCACAGCCGCCGTTCCCGCGGCGACAGCGGACCTCACCGGCCACCGGGCGCACAGTCAGACGTTGGAGGCCGTTCACCGATGTCCACCACGGCGAGCACTGCCACAGCGGCAGGGGCTAGCGATCGGGCGGGTGCCTCACGCCGGCAGGGGACCTTCTACCGGGGCGACCCCGGCATGTGGTCCTGGGTGCTGCACCGCATCACCGGCGTGCTCACATTCTTCTTCCTGTTCGTGCACGTGCTCGACACCGCGCTGGTGCGCGTGTCGCCGAACACCTACGACCAGGTCATCGAGACCTACAAGACGCCGATCGTCAACCTCCTCGAGGTCGGCCTGGTCGGGGCGGTGCTGTTCCACGCGCTGAACGGCATCCGCGTCATGCTGGTCGACTTCTGGTCGAAGGGCCCCCAGCTGCAGAAGGCCATGACGTGGGTCATCGGCGTCGTCTGGGTCGTCGTGATGGTCCCCGGTGCGTTCTTCATGCTGAAGCGCACCGCCGAGATGCTCTTCGGGGGTAACTGACATGGCCGACCTCGCGCTCGCCAACCCCCGCGCCCCGAAGCGCCCGGCCGCGCGCCGGAGCAACTTCGAGCTCTACAGCTGGCTGTTCATGCGGATCTCCGGGCTGGCGCTGGTCATCCTGGTGCTCGGCCACCTGCTGATCATGAACATCCTCGACGGCGGTGTGCACCGGATCAACTGGGGCTTCGTGGCCGGCCGCTGGGCCTCGCCGTTCTGGCAGTTCTGGGACCTGGCCATGCTCTGGCTCGCCGAGATCCACGGCGGCAACGGCCTGCGCACGATCATCGACGACTACGCGCGCAAGGACAGCACGCGGTTCTGGCTGAAGATCCTGCTCTACGTCTCGATGGTGCTGATCCTGGCCGTCGGCACGATGGTGATCTTCACCTTCGACCCGAACATGCCCGCGAACTGAAGCCACGGAGACTTTTTCGATGCAGTTCCACAAGTACGACGTGGTGATCGTCGGCGCCGGCGGCGCCGGGATGCGCGCGGCCATCGAGTCCGGCCAGCGCGCCCGCACCGCGGTCCTCACCAAGCTCTACCCGACCCGGTCCCACACCGGCGCGGCCCAGGGCGGCATGTGCGCCGCGCTGGCGAACGTCGAAGAGGACAACTGGGAGTGGCACACCTTCGACACGATCAAGGGCGGCGACTACCTGGTCGACCAGGACGCCGCCGAGATCATGGCGAAGGAGGCCATCGACGCCGTCCTCGACCTCGAGAAGATGGGCCTGCCGTTCAACCGCACGCCCGAAGGCAAGATCGACCAGCGCCGCTTCGGCGGGCACACGCGTGACCACGGCAAGGCCGCGGTGCGCCGCGCCTGCTACGCCGCGGACCGCACCGGGCACATGATCCTGCAGACGCTGTACCAGAACTGCGTCAAGTACGGCACGGAGTTCTTCAACGAGTTCTACGTGCTCGACCTCGTCACCACCCCGGACGAGAACGGCAACCCGATCGCCTCCGGCGTCGTCGCCTACGAGCTGGCCACTGGCGAGCTGCACGTCTTCCAGGCGAAGTCGATCGTGTTCGCCACCGGCGGCGCGGGCAAGATCTTCAAGACGACGTCGAACGCGCACACCCTCACCGGTGACGGCCTCGGCATCATCTTCCGCAAGGGCCTCCCCCTGGAGGACATGGAGTTCTTCCAGTTCCACCCGACCGGCCTCGCGGGCCTGGGCATCCTCATTTCCGAAGCCGTCCGCGGCGAGGGCGGGATCCTGCGCAACGCCTCCGGCGAGCGGTTCATGGAGCGCTACGCCCCCACCATCAAGGACCTCGCGCCCCGCGACATCGTGGCGCGCTCGATGGTGCAGGAAGTGCTGCAGGGCCGCGGGTGCGGCCCGAACAAGGACTACGTCGTCCTGGACGTCACGCACATCCCCGAGGAGACGCTGAACGCGAAGCTCCCGGACATCATGGAGTTCTCCCGGACCTACCTGGGCGTCGACCCGGTGAAGGAGCCGGTGCCGGTCTTCCCGACCTGCCACTACGTGATGGGCGGCATCCCGACCAACATCCACGGCGAAGCGTTGCGGGACAACGAGAACGTCATCCCCGGCCTGTACGCCGCGGGCGAGGTCGCGTGCGTGTCGGTGCACGGTTCGAACCGGCTCGGCACGAACTCGCTGCTCGACATCAACGTGTTCGGCCGCCGCGCCGGCATCGCGGCCGCGGAGTACGCGCTGGCGCACGAGCACGTCGAGCTGCCGGAGAACCCGACCGCGCTGGTCGAGGAGCAGCTTTCGGGTCTGCTGTCGGAGCACGGCGACGAGCGCGTCGCCGACATCCGCAAGGAAATGCAGCAGACGATGGACTCGCACGCTTCGGTGTACCGGACCGAGGACACGCTGAAGCAGGCACTGACCGACGTCCAGGCGCTCAAGGAGCGGTACCAGCGGATCACCGTGTCGGACAAGGGCAAGCGGTACAACACCGACCTGCTCGAGGCCGTCGAGCTCGGCTTCCTGCTGGAGCTGGCCGAGGTCCTGATCGTGGGCGCGCTGGCGCGCAAGGAGTCCCGCGGCGGCCACGCCCGCGAGGACTACCCGACCCGCGACGACACGAACTTCATGCGGCACACCATGGCCTACAAGCAGGGCTCGGGTCTGTCGTCCGACATCCGGCTGGACTACAAGCCGGTCACCTTCACCCGCTACGAGCCGATGGAGCGGAAGTACTGATGACTGCGGCAACCACTGAAGACGCTCCGGCCGCTTCGGACGAACACACCCCGATCACGGTCACGCTGAAGATCCTCCGGTTCAACCCCGAGGTCGACAACGAGCCGCACTGGGAGTCCTACGACGTCCCGGCCCAGCGCACCGACCGGCTGCTGAACCTGCTGTTCTACGTCAAGGACTACATCGACGGGACGTTCTCGTTCCGCCGGTCCTGCGCGCACGGCGTGTGCGGGTCCGACGCGATGCAGATCAACGGCATCAACCGCCTGGCGTGCAAGGTCCTCATGAAGGACCTGCTGGAGTCCGGCGGCAAGAAGACCACGATCACGATCGCCCCGATCAAGGGCCTGACGACGTTGAAGGACCTCTACGTCGACATGGACCCGTTCTTCGAGGCGTACCGCGCGATCAAGCCGTACCTGATCACCTACGGGAACGAGCCGACGCGCGAGCGCATCCAGTCCCAGGCGGACCGTGACCGCTTCGACGACACCACGAAGTGCATCCTGTGCGCGTGCTGCACGTCGTCGTGCCCGGTGTACTGGAACGACGGCTCGTACTTCGGCCCGGCGGCGATCGTCAACGCCCACCGGTTCATCTTCGACTCCCGCGACGAGGGGGCCGAGGAGCGCCTGGACATCCTGAACGACGGCGAGGGCGTCTGGCGCTGCCGCACGACGTTCAACTGCACGGACGCCTGCCCGCGCGGGATCCAGGTGACCAAGGCGATCCAGGAAGTGAAGCGCGCCCTGCTGTTCAAGCGCGTCTGAGTTTCTCTCACCACCCGAAGGCCCTCCGGCGACTTCCGCCGGAGGGCCTTTCGCCATTCTTTTGTCCTGGGCAACGGTGTGGGGCTCGGCTAGCCTGAAGGGTCGACACCGATCACAGGATGCGAGCGTATGGGTGCTGGTTCGGATCTTCGCCGCATTGTTTCCCGCAGACTGGCCCCCCTCGTCGCAGACCTCGAAGAACACGTCTTCCGCTACGGCTATTTCCGCACCCTGACCGGGACACTCGCGTCACTCGGCACCGTCGGCCTCCTCGGCCAGGTCCTCGGGCTCACCTGGCTGCGGATCACGTTCGCCACCGCGGCCGCCGGCCTCTTCGTGTTGGTGAGCGCGCTTTCCTTCGCGGGCACCCAGCGGCTGCGCGGCAAGCTCAAGCACATCGAAGAGCTCCTGCACACCTACGCCGACCACATGCATTCGACCTCGCCGTTGTCGGTGCGGGAATGGCGGCAGGAAGTGACCGTCGAAGAAAACGGCGACGCGCACTGCCGCCGCGACCTGGTGCTCGACGCGGCCGCCAACGGCACCTTGCGGTACGTCTCGGTCAACCTCGTCTACTACGGCACCACCCGCCTGACGAACCGCGACCGGCGCAAGGTCCGGTGCCACGCCTACCACGCGGGCGAGGACGACGTCGACCAGCGGACCCGGGCCGACGGCACGTCGGTCTGGACGTTCACCGCGGACGGAAAGCCGAAGCTGGACATCTACATCCACCTGGGCACGGTGGTCCAGGCCGGCGACCTCATCACCGTCGAATGGGACTGGCCGGGCTATTCGGCCGACCTGATGAACGGCACCGCCCCGGAAAGTTTCGACGTGCTGTTCAACAAGGAAATCGGCAAGTTCGAGCACCGGGTCGTCTTCCGGAACGTCCGGTCCCCCGCCGCCTTCAAGGTGCGCAACCAGAACGCCCAGAACCTGCGACGACACCGGGTCGGTCAGGACATCGTGGTCGAGTTCTCGGCGGAGGCCCCGGAAAGGGAAACCCGGATGGGCTTCATCGCCGACTACTCGCAGAGCTGAGCTGACGAAAAAACGCCCGGACCCCCAACGGCGGTCCGGGCGGAGGTGGCTGATCGTGCGATCAGTTGCCACCCGTCTCGGAGCCGCCTGACATGGAGATCCATTCCCGAGCCACGGAGATCCGTGGCTCTGTGCTTGGGGCCTGTTGGTCCGGTCAGGCTACACCGGCGCATGGCCCGCGTCTTCTTCTGTACACCCGGTCAAGTGAACGCTCCGGAACGTTGCTCCGACACGGTGAAAGGCCTCCCCGTTCACCGAACGGGGAGGCCTTTTCCCATGACTCCTAACGCACCGCGTCCAAGGCGTCGACCAGGCCGTGGCCGTAGTACGAATTGTTCTTCGCCGGGCCCGTGCACTCGGTCTCCGTGGCCGCGCACTTCACCACGTCGGCTTCGCCCTCCAGGAACTTGGCCAGCAGCTGCGGCGGGATCCCGCGGAACCGGGACGCGATCAGCGCCGCCACGCCCGCCGCGTGCGGGGAGGCCATCGACGTGCCGCACTTCGAGCCGTACTGGCCGCCGACCACCGTCGACAGCGGGCACGACGGGCCCGCGCCGTCCGGCGGGGTCTGGCCGAAGTCGCCGCCGGGTGCCGTCACGTCGATCTCGCCGTAGTTGCTGAACGACGACTTCGTGCCCGCGTAGCCGACCGACGACACCTTCACGACGCCGTCGATCGCCTTCGGGAGGATGCCGCACGTCGAATCCACCGGGTGCGGGCGGTTGGGGTCCGTCGTCTGCTTGGTCGTGTCGAAGCCGGAGTTGCCCGCCGCCGCCACGTTCAGCACGCCGCGGTGCGTCGAGAACTCCACCGCCCGGCGGACCGCTTCGAACGCCGCCGCGTCGCCCGGCTGCTTCGGGCAGTAGAACATCCCCGGGTCGATGTAGTAGCTGTTGTTCGTCACCGCGAACCCGTGCTCGGCCGCCCAGACGAACCCGCAGACCGCCGACTCCGGGAAGATGTAGCCGGCGTCGTTGACGACCTTCACCGAGGCCAGCCGCACGCCCGGCGCGACGCCGGTGAAGCCCGTCGCCTTGTCCTTGCCGGCGATCGTGCCCGCCACGTGCGTGCCGTGGTCCGACGTCGTGGGCGCCCAGGACGCCGGGGAAAGGTCCGGCGCGCCCGTCACGCAGCCCGCCGAGGAGCGAGCGTCGACGGCCGCCTTCAGCGCCGGGTGGGTCGCCTCGATGCCCGAGTCGAGCACGCCGACCGTCACCGCGCGGCTGCCCTGGTAGATCTTGTTCGCTTCGGGCGCGTGGATCGCCTTCATGTCCCACTGCTGCGCGGACAGGTCACCCGCGGCGGCGACGGACCGCGTGTCCTCCAGGGTCCGCACCGCACCCAGCGAGCGGGCCGAGGCCGCGGCGCCCTGGGAAGCCACGTCCTTGCCGCCGGAGTACGCCCGGTAGACGCCGATCTTCTGCTGGAAGTCCGCGTCGCGCGAGCTGGCGATGGCCACGCCGATCGGGGCGTAGTAGGCGACCTTCGTGCCGCACTTGGCGGCCAGCTCCTTGTCGACGGCCGACGCGCGGGTGCCCGGCTGGTACGTCACGACGTAGGTGTACGGCGTGCTCGTCGTGTCGCAGGCGACCGGCGCGGCCTCCGCGGCCGGGGCCGCCGCGAACAGGCCGCTCCCGACGGCCAGCACGAGCGGGGCCGCCATTCGACGTAAACGGGACATTCCACCTCCAGGTTCGGTGGCGCCAACCTAAACCGGGCTGCCGGGCCGCGCCACCGACCAAGGAGGGGGATTCAGGCGTCGACGCGCGAACCGGCCCGCACGCCGCGCCAGCCGAGCACGCCGATGATCGTGCCGAGCACGAACGACACGACCGTCAGCACGGCGTGCACCACGAAGTACGCCGTGGGCGAGCCGTCGGGGGTCCAGGCCCGGTCGCTGTCCCACAGGTTCTTGGCGAAGGTGATCCAGATGATCCACGACCACACACCGAAGGCCAGCAGGAACAGCGAGGTGCCGCGTGACATGCGCATGCCCCTGAGTATGCGACGCGGGCCGCGGCGCTAGATTGCGTGGGTGCACTCTGTTGTCTCCCGGTCGCTCAAGGTCTTCACGACGACGCTCGCCGCCGCCCTCCTGGCCCTGAGCACCCCGGCGCTGGTGGCCGCCGCGCCGCAGCAGGGCCAGTGCGCGAACCGCCAGGCTCCCCCGCCGCCGGTCGACACGTCGGAGAAGCCCGCGCCGGGCAAGCAGGTCCCGGCACCGCTGGCCGTGCCCGCGGTCCCGGTCGGCGGCAACCGGATGGCCGAGTGCGGCCTGGTCACCCCGGACGGCGCGCTCAACCCGCCGGACGGCAACACCGCGGCGTCGTGGCTGGTGCAGGACCTCGACACCGGCGCGGTCGTCGCGGCGAAGGACCCGCACGCCCGGCAGCGGCCCGCGTCGCTGATCAAGACGCTGCTCGCGCTGGTCGTCGTCACCCAGCTGGACCCGCAGCAGCCGATCGTCGCGACGAAGGAGGACGCGGAGCAGGAGTGCACCTGCGTCGGCCTCGTCGCCGGCGGCCAGTACACCGTCGACCAGCTGCTGCACGGCCTGCTGATGCACTCGGGCAACGACGTCGCACACGCGTTCGCGACGGCGCTCGGCGGGGCCGACTCCGCGGTGGCGAAGATGAACGCGCTGGCCGCGAAGATCGGCGCGCTCGACACGCGCGCCGCGACGCCGTCGGGCCTGGACGGGCCGGGCATGTCGACCTCGGCCTACGACCTCAGCCTCATCTTCAACTACGCGATGAAGCAGCCGGAATTCGCGAAGGTCGTCGCGACGAAGAACTTCGAGTTCCCGCCGGCCGGCGGGAAGCCGGCCATCCCGATCTTCAACGACAACAAGCTGCTCGGCGTCTACCCCGGTTTCCTCGGCGGCAAGACCGGCTTCACCGACGACGCGCGCCACACCTACGTCGGCGCGGCGCAGCGCAAGGGCAAGCGCCTCGCGGTCGTCATGCTGCGCGCGGAGCAGAAGCCGACCAAGGTGGTCGACCAAGCGGCGAAGCTGCTCGACTACGGCTTCGCGCTGGAGGACGACCGCGCCGTGCCGGTCGGCCAGATCACCTACCAGCCGCCCGCCACGACTACGGCGGACGGCGACCCCTCAGTGCTCGCCGACGGCGGCACCGGCCACGGCGGCACGTCGGCGGCCGCCCCCGCGGCGAAGGAAGACCCGTTCGGCGTCACCGGCTGGATCATCACGCTGGTGGTGTTCCTGATCATCCTCGGCGGGTTCGTGGTCGGGCACCAGCGCAAGAGGGCCGCGAGCTAGCGGAAACCGGGCCCCGGCTCCGGGGTGACCCGGTCGGTGGTGATCGCGCCACCGCAGTGCCCGCAGGCCACGAACGTCCCGGCGATTTCGCCGCAGTCGTTGTGCCGCAGGAGAATCGGCGGTCCCTCCGGTCCGGCGAGGTGCTTGTCGCCCCACTGCATGAGCGTGACGACGGCGCCGAAGAGGTCCCGCCCGGCGGAGGTCAGCACGTACTCCGGCACGGGGCCGACGCGCTCGAGCACACCGGCGTCGACGAGGGTCTTCAGCCGCGCGGACAACGTCGGGCGCGGGATGGACAGGTTGCGCGCGAACTCGCCGTAGCGGCGCACGCCGAAGAAGGTCTCGCGCAGGATGAGCAGGCTCCACCGCTCGCCGACCAGGTCGAGCGCGCGGCCGACCGAGTCCGCCGTGAACCGGTGGCCGAGGCCGGTCACAGCTGTTCCGTCCGGGCCGGGACGCCCAGCAGCAGTTTGCCGGAAAGTTCGTAGCTGGCCGGGTTGACCTGGAAGTGCGCGGTCGCGGTGTGCGCGTCGCGGAACCGGCGCTGCAACGGCGAAGTCTCGTAGATCGCCGCGCCGCCGCCGAGGTCGTACATGCCGGCGGCGACCTTCGCGGCCGTGCGCGTCACGTGCGTCGCGGCCAGCCGGAGGCCGAGCTTGAGGGCGTCCGGCACCGGTTCGGCGCCCTGCGCGGCCTGCCAGGCGTCGTCGATGCTGCTGTAGAACAGAAGCCGTGCCGCGCGCAGGGCCGCCTCGGCCTCCGCGACGGCGGCCTGGGTCGCCGGCCGCTCGGCCAGCGACCGGCTGGAACCGAGCGGTTTGCGCGTCGAGGCGAGCTCGACGAGGTCGTCGATCGCGCCGCGCGCGTTGCCCAGCGCGGCGGCCGCGACCGACAGCGCGAAGAAGCCGAAGAGCGGAAACCTGTGCAGCGCAACGGCTTCCGGCGGCGGACCGGCCATCACCGAGAAGACGCGGTGGTCCGGGACGAACAGTTCACTTGCGACGCAGTCGTGGCTGCCGGTCCCGCGCAGGCCGTTGGTGTGCCACGTGTCGAGCACTTCGATCTCGGCCTTCGGCAACGCGGCGACGTAGAGCGCTTTCTCGTGGACGAACCCGGCGAAGAGCCAGTCCGCGTGCGGGATGCCGCTGCAGAACGCCCACCGGCCGTTCACGACGTACCCGCCGTCGACCTTCCGGCCGGTCCCGCGCGGTGCCCAGACCCCGGCGGCGACCGTGCGCGGGTCCCCGAAGACTTCCTCGGCGCACTTCCGCGGGGCGTAGGCCGAGAGCAGGCTGCTCGTGACGGCGATCGAGACGCACCAGCCGGCCGAGGCGTCCCCGCGCGCGACCGTCTCGGCGGTTGCGAGGCTGACGGCGGGAGGGGCTTCGGGGCCACCGAGGTGGCCGGGGACGCCGGTGCGGAACAGCTGGGCGTCGGTCAGCTTCGCGACCACCTCGGGCGGCAAGGCACGCTGCCGTTCGGTGACGGGTGCGAGGGTCTTGGCGAGGTCGGCACACTCGCGGGCGGCGTCCAGCAGCACGAAACCCTCCGGTTCAGATTTCTTACCGGTTCAGTTTCTTTACTGGCCGGCCGGCTGTCAAGACTTGCGGCGGCCACCCAGCCACGCCAGCAGCGCACCGGCACCGAAGGCACCAGCGACGGTGCCGAGACCCGGTCCGCGCTGCACGGTGACGCTCTGCTCGAGCCGCACCGGCGGCGGGGGTGCGACGACCTTGCGCTCGTTCTCCTTCGCCGTGGCCGTCCACGCCGTGATGAGCAGCAGGAAGCGTGAGACGAGGTTCGCGAACACGAGCAGGCCGATGACCGGCCCGAACAGCGCGGCCGACGGCGACTTCGTGACGCTGGCCAGGTAGAGCGAGCCGACCTGCTGCAGGATGACGAACCCGACGGCGGCGACCACGGCCCCCTTGACGGCACTGCGCAGCGCGACCTGCTCCCGGGGCAGGCGGGCGATGACCCAGATGAAGACGAGGGTGTTCGCGATCAGTCCGAGCACGATGGTCGCCCCGCGGAGCAGGACGATCGCCCAGGTGGCGTGCTCGAGCCCGACGAGTTCGAGCAGGAACTGCCCGACCCCGCCGCCGACCGCGGTCAGCGCGAAGGAAACGACGAGCGCGACCCCGAGCCCGATCAGCGCGACGAAGTCCTTGAGCGTCTGCTTGACGAACGGCTGCGGCTGCTTTTCCTGGCCCCACTGCGCGGTGAGCGCGTCCCGCAGGTTCGACATCCAGCCGATGCCGGAGTAGAGGGCGATGAGCAGACCGAAGATCCCGATCCCGCCACCGGAGTCGAGCGCACCCTTGACGATGCCGTTGACCAGGTCCTTGAGGCCTTCCGGCACCGAGTTGTTGATGCCGTCGGTGATCTTCGTGATGATCGTCTGGTCGTGGTTGACGACCAGCCCGACCACGGCGAAGGCCACCATGAACAGCGGGAAGACGGACAGCACGCTGAAGTAGGTGATGGCCGCGGCGTAGTGGTTGCCGTACCGCTCGGTGAAGGCGTCGTTGGCCCGGATGAGGTGATCGAGCCACGGGTACTTCCGCCGCAACCGCGGCAGGAGCTTTTCCTTCTCTTCGTTCGCCACCGTGAAACGCTAACCACGCTTGGTGAACCCCGCAACGCGAGCGGTGTGCACGGGGGAGGTCGGCTTCCTTGCGCGTGGTCCGCTAGTCGTTGCCCGCGCTGCCGAGCCGCGGCGGGGCAGCTCAGGCCAGGGCAGCCACCAAGGCGGGGTAGGCGTCCGCCGCGGTGAGCACTGGCGTCCCGCGGCTCGCGGCGAAGGCGGCGACCGCGTCGTACGCCTGATCCAGCTCCGGCTCGGTCAGCGCAGCCGCGGCCTCGACCTCCGACGAACCACGGGCGGCGAACCGGCGCCGGGCCACCTCGCGCCCCGGCAGCAACACGACCTCGTGGAAGCTCGCCCCGCATTCGCTCGCCAACGCTTCGAGGCGTTCGGGAAAGCCCGCGCGAGCCACCAATTGCGGCACCACCACATCGTGCCCGGCGCCGAGGTGAGTGCGCGCCGCCGCCAGTGCGATGTCCCGCGCCAGGAGACCGGCTTCGCCCGGGGACGCGCGCCAGCCGCCGAGCATGGCGCGGATGCGGTCCACGTCCAACGCCAGTGCCGGTGGGTGGCTGTCGGCGTAGCGCCGGGCGAGCGTCGACTTGCCGCTGCCCGGCGGACCGTTCAGCAGGATCAGCTTCACCGCACCGGCGGCAGGAACCCGATCCGCTGGTAGGTCTTCGCGAGCGTCTTCGACGCCACCTCGCGGGCGCGTTCGGCACCCGCGGCGAGGACCTTGTCCAGCTCCGCCACATCGTCCAAATAGGACTTCGCACGGTCCTGGACGGGGGTCACCCACTCGATGAACACCTCGCCGAGGTCCTTCTTCAGGTCGCCGTAGCCCTTGCCCTCGTACGCCGCTTCGAGGTCCGGGATCGTGCGGTCGGTCAGGGCCGAGTAGATCGTCAGCAGGTTCGAGACGCCCGCCTTGTTCTCGGTGTCGAACCGGACCTCGCGGCCCGTGTCGGTGACCGCCGAGCGGATCTTCTTCGCCGAGCGCTTCGGGTCTTCGAGCAGCTCGATGATCCCGTTGACGTTCGACGCCGACTTGCTCATCTTGGCCGTCGGTTCCTGCAGGTCGTAGATCTTCGCGGTGTCCTTGATGATGTACGGCTCCGGCACCACGAACGTCTTGCCCAGCCGGTTGTTGAAGCGCTGCGCGAGGTCGCGCGTCAGCTCCAGGTGCTGGCGCTGGTCCTCGCCGACCGGGACCGCGTCCGCCCGGTACAGCAGGATGTCCGCCGCCTGCAGGACCGGGTAGGTGAACAGGCCGACGCTGGAGCGGTCCGAGCCCTGCTTCGCCGACTTGTCCTTGAACTGCGTCATCCGGCCGGCCTCACCGAAGCCGGTCTGGCACTCCAGCACCCAGCTCAGCTGGGCGTGCTCCGGGACGTGGCTCTGCACGAACAGGGCACTGCGCTGCGGGTCGATGCCGATGGCGAGCAGCTGGGCGGCCGAGACGCGGGTGCGCTGCCGCAGCACCTTCGGGTCCTGCTCGACGGTGATCGCGTGCAGGTCGACCACGCTGTAGAACGTCTCGTGCGTGTCCTGCAGCCGCACCCACTGGCGCAGCGCGCCGAGGTAGTTGCCGAGGTGGAACGAGTCGGCGGTGGGCTGGATCCCGGACAGGACCCGCGGGCGGCGCTCTGCGACGGTCTGCTCTTCGGACACGCCAGGATTCTTCCAGGCCGGGACGAGTGCCGGGCGCCGAGGGCCCTCAGGCGTTCGGGCGCTGGGTCAAGAACGGGCGAGTCGGCGTCATGTCGGGCTCGCCGAGGACGGCTTCGGCCATCGCCGTGACCGGGTCGGGAACTTCCGGCACGGCCGGCGCGGCCTCGGCCAGGCGGGTCTTGCGGCGCTGGCGCAGCACACCCAGCGTCATGCCGATGATGCCGAGCGCGACGGCAACCAGTCCGACGGGGCCGAGCACGCCGAAGCTCGCGGCGTTGGTGTCGGCCTGCGCTGTCGCCGTGACGGCGGCGAACGCGCTGCCGCCGCCGGCCAGGAGCAGGCCGGCCGGGACGAGCGCGACCACCACGGCCGCGCGGAAACCGCGCAGGGTGGGCCGCAACAGGGTTCGACCTGGGTTGCGCACCGGAGTGCCTCCCGCGACTAACGCTCACCCATCCGAGTGAGACGTTGCGTGCTACTGGTCAGAAAACTACCGAGCGTGTCAAGACCTGCCGGTTCTGATCAACTCGAAAGCGAGGGTAGCGCTCTACCATTGATACGCTCCGAGCGCCCCCGGGGTTCACTTCGACCACTCAGCCGGGTGACCTCGCTACTACCCGCAGTAGATCGTGCTCGGAGTGTGCCTGATCGGCGTCACCCGTTCTCCGCAGTCTCCGGCATGGACCCTCGATGTGGACGCGTCGCCCCGATCGGGAGGACTGTTCACCGGACCGTGAGTGGTCTACACCTCGCGGGGAAAGTCGATGTCGTAGGTCGCGGTGACCGGCGCGTGGTCGGACCAGCGCTGGTCGTAGGCGGCTGCCCGTTCGACCACGACGTCGACGACCTTCTCGGCGAGCCCGGGCGTCGCGAGCTGGCAGTCGATGCGCCAGCCGGAGTCGTTGTCGAAGGCCTGGCCGCGGTAGGACCACCAGGTGTACGGGCCGGGGCCGTCGGGGTCGAGCCGGCGCTGGACGTCGGTGTAACCGGCCTCGGTGTAGACGCGGCCGAGCCAGGCGCGTTCTTCGGGCAGGAAGCCGGAGTTCTTGCGGTTGCCGCGCCAGTTCTTGAGGTCGACGGTGTCGTAGGCGATGTTCCAGTCCCCGACGACGACGGCTTCGCGCCCGGCCGCGGCGGCCTTCGCCCGCAGTTCGGCGAGGTAGGGCAGGAACGCGGCCATGAAGCGTTCCTTTTCGTCCTGCCGTTCGGTGCCGACGTCCCCGCTGGGCAGGTAGAGGCTCGCGACGACGACGTTCGGCAGGTGCACCTCGAGGTACCGCCCGCTGTCTTCGAATTCAGGCTCGCCGAAGCCGATCCGGACCTCTTCGGGCTCGACACGGCTGTAGACGGCAACGCCATTGCGCCCCTTGGCGGCCGAAGGCGCGTGCACGGAGAACCACCCGTCGGGGTCGACAACGGCGGCGGGCAGCTGACTGGCTTCGGCCCGCACCTCCTGGCAGGCGACAACGTCGGCCTTTGTGGCGGCGAGCCACTCGACGAAGCCCTTCTTGGCGGCGGCGCGAAGGCCGTTGACGTTCACGGTGGAGACGGTCAGCACGCCGTGCACGCTACCGGCCGGGATGCCGCGGCCTCAGGCCCGGGCGCGGCGGCGTTGGCGGAGCCGGAAAACCGGTGCGGTGCGCCGGGCTCGCTCTGCCAGACTGCCGCGCATGGGTGAAGCGGCGAGCCGGTTGACCGTGCTGGGCAGTTGCGGCGCGTGGCCGGAGCCCGGCCGCGCCTGCGCCGGATTCCTGCTCGTGCACAACGGCTTCCGCGTGGTCCTCGACCTCGGGTACGGCGCCGCGCCACGCCTGTTCACGCACTGCCGCGACGGGTTGCCCGACGCGGTCGTCGTGACGCACGAACACCCCGACCACTGCGCGGACGTGAGCGCGCTCGGGCGGGCGTGGCACTACACCGTCCAGGCCGGCGCGCCCGCGGCTCGGCTGCCGCTGCACTGCACGCCCGGCACGGTCCGCCGGCTCGAGGCGATGGAGCCCCGGCCGCACCCGGACACGCTGTTCGAGGTGCACGACCTCGCCGAGCAGCGCGATATCGGGCCGTTCCGCATGACGCCGTACCCGCTGCCGCACCACCAGCCGAACTTCGGCGTGCGCCTCACGGCACCCGGGCTGACGGTGGCGTACACCGGCGACACGGGACCATCGCCCCTGCTGGCCGACCTCGGCCGCGACGCCGACCTGTTCATCTGCGACGCCACCCTCCGCACCCCACCACCGGAGGGAGAGCCCCGCTACTTGATGACGGCGGCCGAGGCGGGCCAATGGGCCCAGAGCGCCAACGCCCGCCGGCTCCTGCTCACCCACTTCTGGCCGGGCACCGACCGGACCGCGGCCGCAGAGGAGGCCCGCGCGGGGTTCGGCGGCGAGGTGCTGGTCGCGGAAGAGGACTTCACGATCGAGCTCTGACGGCGGGTGGAGCGCAGACCCTGGCCGGCTGCCCGCCCCGACCCGGTCCCGCGCGCCGCTACAGACACTCGGGACAGGCTCCGCAGCAGCACTCCGCTCGACCGGCCGAGCCCAGTCCCGCGCGCCGCTACCAACGCTCGGGACGGGCTCCGCAACGCAGCACCTCGCTCGATCACCCCGGTCCCGCCCGCTTGCTGCTACCGACACTCGGAACGGATCCGCAGCACAGCACCCCGCTCGATCGGCAGCCTTGGGCCCCGCCCACGCCCAGGACCGACACTCGATACGGGCTCCGCAGCCCGGCCCCCTGCTCGGCCGACCGAGCCCAGTCCCGCCCGCACGCCGCTACAGACGCTGGGGACAGGCTCCGCAGCAGCACCCCGATCGACCGGCCGAGGTCCAGCCCCGCGCGCCGCTACCGACACTCAGGAAGGCTCCGCCCAGCGCCCACCGCACGGCCGACCCGCAGGCTGGGATGGCCCTTCCCCGGCCATCCACACCCCGCACGCCCGCGCACCAGACCACCCGAGCACAGCCGCCGAGCAGAGCCGCCGCTGAACCGTCCCCCGGTTCAACCCGGCCCCGCGCTCCGACCCCCGTCCAAGCGCGGTCCCAGGCTCAATCCTCGACAAACCGCCATGCCCGCCCGACCGAGCCCATCCAGCCCGCGAGACTCCCCCTGGAGACCCCGCGGACACTTCAGCCCAGGCCGCGATTCAGTTGTCGCCCGCCCCCGGACGTGCCCTCCTCTCCGGCGGCCAAGCCGCCGACCTGCGCTTTCGGACCTGATCAGTTCTAGCACCCACCACCGACAAAAACGGCCCCTTGACGCCACAAGCTACTTCTATTAGCTTTAAAGCTATGACTAGTAGCCACCAGAACGATGTCCCCTAGAGTCGGACTGACCACCGAAGCCGTGGTCGACCTGGCCCTGGCCCTCATCGACGAATCCGGCCCGGAAGCGCTGAGCCTGGCCAAGATCGCCGAACGCGCCGGGGTCGCCGCGCCCTCGCTCTACAAGCACGTCAAGAACCTCGCCGATCTCCGGCGGCTGATCGACCTGAAAGTCGTCCGGGAAATGGCCGACATCCTGCGCGCCGCCGCCACCGGGCGCGAGGGCGGAGACGCCGTCGCCGCCCTCGCCGACGCCTACCGCCACTACCTGCAAGCCCACCCGCACCGCAGCCACGCGCTCGTCACCGCTCCGGACGAAACCGACACCGAACTCAGCAGGGCCACCCATGCCGTCGCGGAAGTCGTCTTCGCGGTGCTGAGGCCGTTCGGCTTCGACCACGCCCAGGCCGTGCACGGGACCCGCTGCCTCCGCGCCGCCGTGCAGGGCTTCGCCGGGCTCGAAGCCTCCGGCGGGTTCGGCCGCCCGGAAGACGTCGACAAGAGCTTCGAAGTCCTCAAAACCATGCTCGTCCAAGGCCTCACGATCTACGCACGGAAAGCAGACCGATGACCTTCATCCTCGCCGTACTGCTCTTCACCGTCGGGCTCGGCGTGCTCGACGCCCGCTTCCCCTGGACGGAGGCCCGCAGATGATCGCCGGGCACTTCGGGCTGGCCGCCGCCGTCAAAGCGGGCCGGCCCGCCATCCCCGTCTGGACGCTCATGCTCGCCACCGCCTGGCTCGACGTCGTCTTCGTGCCGCTCTACCTGAGCGGTGTCGAAACGATCGACGGCGAGGGCTACGGCGGCGGCGTCATCCACGCCGACTACACGCACTCCCTCGTCGGCGCGCTCGTGCTCGCCGCGATCTTCGGCGCGGTCGCCGCCCACTGGCTCGGCCGGCAAGCCGGGCTCGTCCTCGGCGGCGTCGTGTTCTCGCACTGGCTGCTCGACCTCGTCGTGCACCGCGCCGACCTGCCGATCCTGCCCGGCAACGCCGGCGACCTGCCCGTCTTCGGCTTCGGGCTCTGGCGGCTGCCCGCCGTCTCGGCCGTCGTCGAACTGCTGATGCTCGCGATCGGTATCGGCCTTTACTGGCGCGCCGCCGCGAAACGCGATCCGAAACGGGCGAGGACGCTCGGGCTGTCGGCCGCGGCCTTCGGCGTCGTCACGCTCGCGGCCGATCTGATCGGTCTCTGAAGACTCAGCAGGCGGAGCCGGCGACGGGCTGGGTGAACTCGGCCGCCACCCACTTGTCGTCGGCCACCTTGCGGAAGCCGTTCTGCACGCCCGGCATCGCGTCGAACTGGGCGTCACGCAGGTACTTGCCGACGATCTTCGCGTTGCCGTCGGCCGTCTCGCGGGCGTTCAGGACGTCCGCGGTCACCGTCACCTTGCAGCCGGTGGCCGACGCCCCCGACGCCTGCTTGCCCGTGTTCATGGCGTAGACGATGACGACCAGGACGAGCGCGCCCAAGATGAGCAGAGTCTTCTTCGACATGCCTTCCTCCAACTCGCGAGCCCGTCCCCACGCCAAGGGTAGGCAATCCTTTACCCGGACGGCAGCGCCGGACGTCGCAACCACCCGGAGGCGCCAGCGGCGCCCGCGCGAGGTGACAACGCGTGATCAACCGGAAAAAGCCCCTTCCCGGCGAACCGGGAAGGGGCTTTTCGAAGCAAAAAACTCAGCCCTGGGCGATCTTCTTCGCCAGGTTGTCGTCCAGCGTCGCGAGGAACTCCTCGGTCGTCTGCCACGGCTGGTCCTTGCTGATGAGCAGCGCGAGGTCCTTCGTCATCTGACCGCTCTCGACGGTCTCGACGACGACCTGCTCCAGCGTGTTCGCGAAGCCGATCAGCTCCTGGTTGCCGTCCAGCTTGCCGCGGTGCTCGAGGCCGCGGGTCCAGGCGTAGATCGACGCGATCGGGTTGGTCGACGTCGGCTTGCCCTGCTGGTGCTGGCGGTAGTGCCGGGTGACCGTGCCGTGCGCGGCCTCGGCCTCGACGGTCCGGCCGTCCGGCGTGCGCAGCACCGACGTCATCAGGCCCAGCGAGCCGAAGCCCTGCGCGACCGTGTCGGACTGGACGTCACCGTCGTAGTTCTTGCACGCCCAGACGTAGCCGCCCTCCCACTTCATCGCCGCGGCGACCATGTCGTCGATCAGGCGGTGCTCGTAGGAGATGCCCTTGGCGTCGAAGTCGGCCTTGAACTCGTTCTGGAAGATCTCCTCGAACACGTCCTTGAACTGGCCGTCGTAGGCCTTGAGGATGGTGTTCTTGGTGGAGAGGTAGACCGGCAGGCCGCGGTCCAAGCCGTACTGCAGGGACGCGCGCGCGAAGTCCTCGATCGACTTCTTGAAGTTGTACATCCCCATGGCGACGCCGCCGCCCTCGGGGAACTGCGCGACCTGGAACTCCATCGGCTCGGAGCCGTCGTCCGGGGTGTAGCTGATGGTCAGCTTGCCCGGGCCGGGGACCTTGAAGTTGGTCGCCTTGTACTGGTCACCGTGGGCGTGGCGGCCGATGATGATCGGCTTCGTCCACGTCGGCACCAGCCGCGGGATGTTCTGGATGACGATCGGCTCGCGGAAGATCACGCCGCCGAGGATGTTGCGGATCGTCCCGTTCGGGGACAGCCACATCTTCTTGAGGCCGAACTCTTCGACGCGTGCCTCGTCCGGGGTGATCGTGGCGCACTTGACGCCCACGCCGTGCTTCTTGATCGCGTTCGCGGAGTCGACCGTGACCTGGTCGTCGGTGCGGTCCCGCTCCTCGATACCCAGGTCGTAGTAGTCCAGGTTCACGTCCAGGTACGGGTGGATCAGCTTGTCCTTGATGAACTGCCAGATGATGCGGGTCATCTCATCGCCGTCGAGTTCGACGACGGTGCCCTGGACCTTGATCTTGGCCATGAGCAGCGGTGCTCCTTCCGCGGATCTTCGCGTTCTTCGATACGTCTCGCCGGTAGCGGTACAAGCGTACTGCTTGACGCACCTGGATGGTTCAAGTAGTGGTCGGCATCAAGTCTCCACCCGCGCTTTGTGGCCCGGATCACCGGGCGGGAACCCGATCCGACCGCTCGCCGAGCGACCGTAGGTGTTCGGCGGTGAACCAGGGCACGATGCCACCCGTGATTCGATGCGAGAGGTGACGCCCATGTCGACCCATCGGTACGCCGGCTACGAAGTCGACTACGAGAACGACTACGAGGAGCAGGATGAACCCGCCGACGTGCTCGACGAGCGGCCCCGCCGCGGCGCCGCGCACGTCGTCAGCGCACTCGGCGGGCTCGTGTTGACGCCGGTCGCCCTGGGCCTGCTGAGCTGGGGCGGGCTGCGCCAGCAGCAGCTGATCCAGGCCACGCTGAGCACCAACCGCGACCCGCTGGGCATCGCGCTGCTGGCCGGCGGCGCGATCCTGCTGCTGGTCGTCGCCGCGCTCGGCGCCCTGTCGGCGGTCGGCCCGATCCTCGGCGGCCTGATCTACGGCGTGCTGCCCGGCGTCGCCGCGATGGCCGTACCCGAATGGGGGTTCCGGCTGGTCAACCTGATGCCGAAGAGCGACATCGCGTACGGCGTCATGGACTTCCTCTTCATCGGCGGCCTGCTCGGCGTGGGCTTCCTGCTGGTCGGCAGCGGACTGGCCAACGCACTGGTCCGGCGGCGGCGCGAAGCCTGACGCACGCCGGTGGCATCATCGGCGAATGGGACTGTTCACCGTCGCGGAAGCGCGCGACGAACTGGCGCGCCTGCGGCCGGTCCTCGACGAACTGGTGCGCGTGCGGGCCGACGCCGCCGAGCTCGCGGCGTCGCTGCGGCCAGGCGGCCGCGGCACGGAGCTGGGCGGATTGCCCGAGTGGAAGGCCGCCCAGGCCCGCCTCGACGACCTGATGACGACGGTGCAGCGCACCGGCGCCGAGCTCAAGGGGTTCGCGCCGCTGCTGGTCGACTTCCCGGCCGAGCTGGACGGCACCGACGTCCTCCTGTGCTGGCTCGAAGGTGACCGCGAGCTGGGCTGGTACCACCGCGCCGACCTCGGGTTCGCCGGCCGCCGTCCGCTGAAAACCGCTGGTGGTCCCGGCTAGGTTGGGTTCGTGAGCGACGAATCCCGGGCCGCCTTCTTCGACGGCACAGCCGAGCACTACGACGACGACACCTTCCACGCCCGCGTGGCCGAAGCGCTGGTCGAGCCCCTGCCCGATGGCCCGGAGCTGGTCCTCGACGTCGCCACGGGAACCGGTTTCGCGGCGTACGCGGCACTGCGGCTGAAGCCCGCGCGGGTGCTCGCTGTCGACCTGTCGCCGGAGATGCTGGCGCGAGCCGAGGCCAAGTCGGAGCTCGACCCCGAGCAGCGGATCTCCTGGCAGGTCGCGCCCGCCGTGCCGATGCCGGTCGAGGACCACTCGGCCGACGTGGTGCTGTGCGCGTCCTCCCTGCACTTCCTGGGGGCGACGGCGTTCCCGGACTGGCTGCGCGTGCTGCGTCCGGGCGGGCGGCTGGCGTTTTCGGTGGTTTCCGGGGCCCGGTTCAAGCCCTCGGGACCGTTCGCGGAGCTGGTGCCGGACGATCTGAAGTTCCCGCACGACGAGGCCGAGGCGGCGGCACTGGCCTCGTCGGCGGGCTTCGTGGACGCTTCAGCGCGGACGTTCACCGTCGACGACGGCGAGCGGGTCCGCAGCGTGTTCCTGGTGCACGCGACGGCCCCGTGACTCAGGCGTGGAAGTGGACCTCGCCGCGGGTGGCGGGGCCGTCCGGGCTGCCGCAGTGCTGGACGAACGTCACGTCGACGTCGGTCGTGCGGCCGTCGGCGTCCTTGTCCAGCCGGTCGATGGTGAAGTCCGCGTAGTCGTCACCGCAGACGTTGCCGTGGGTGTAAACGAAGATCCCCGGGGTGTTCAGCGCCGGGTCGCTCTGGCCGCGGAAGCGCGCGCCGGTGTACGTGCCGGTGTGCAGGGTCTCCCCGGCCGGCGCGCTCAGCTCGACGTTCAGGTCCTTCAGGCCCGACTGGACGTCGATCCACAGTATGCCTTGGGTGGACTCGAAGACGGCGATCTCGTCGCCCGGCGCCGCGTACTGCGCGCTGCCCTCCAGTGGCCAGGCGCCGTCTTCCGAGGTGTAGGCGACCGTCTGCAGCGAGTCCGCCGAAGCGGCCGGCACGAGCACCGAGCCCAGCCCGGCCGCCGCCGTCAGGACCACACACGCACGACGAAGTGAATTCACGGAACCTCCCCATCCCGAGCCGCTCTCCGCGGCGCTGCCGATCATGCTGCCAGCTCACCCGGCCGGGGGATAGAGCAGTTTTACTCAGCGGTGCAATGACGCGCCCTTGAGGATCTTGTCCACGGCGTTCTTCGGCCCGTGCACCGCCAGCCCGGCCAGCGCCAGCTTCTCCCCCGGCACCTCGCGGACCGCCGCGCGGTTGTCGGCGTCGTTGCCGGTGTGGAACAGCTCGTCGGTGAAGATCGAAAACCGCAGGCCGCGGCCCAGCGCACGGCCGTGCGCCGCGGTCAGGACGTCCGCCGTGCCGGAGAAGACCAGCACCGGCTGGCCGAACATCGGCAGGTACTCGGTGCCGTCGGCGTCGGCGTACGGCTCGCCCATCAGCTCGGGGGTCACGTGGGCGATGCCGCTCACCAGGAACGCGGTGACGTTCAGCCGCTGCCAGGACGCCAGGTCGTCGCGGAGCAGGACGGCGATCTTCGTGTCGAAGGAACTCATGCCCCGAAGACTCGCCCGGGCGCGACGCCCGCGTCTTGTACGTTCTTGACATGGCGCACGTCGAAGCTTGGCGGCCGGCGGTCCCGGGGATCGCCGAGGTCTTCCACGCGCGCTTCACCACGCACGCCTACCCGCTGCACACGCACGACACGTGGACGCTGCTGATCGTCGACGACGGCGTCATCCGCTACGACCTCGACCGCCACCACCACGGCGCGCTCGGCCCGGCGGTGACGCTGCTGCCGCCGAACGTCGCCCACGACGGCCGCGCCGCGACCAGCCACGGCTTCCGCAAGCGCGTGCTCTACCTGGACACGCCGGTGCTGGGCGAGGACCTGATCGGCGCGGCGGTCGACCGGCCCAGCCTCGCTGACGGCCTCCTGCGCACCCGCATCCACCAGCTCCACGAGTCCCTCGCCGAGCCCGGCGACACGCTCGAGGCCGAGAGCCGGCTGGTGCTGGTGGCCGACCGCCTGCGCACCCACCTGGGGAAACCGGCGTCGCCCGAGCCGAAGCGCGGCCTCGCCGACGACCTCCGGGACCTGCTGGACGCTCATCTGCCGGAAGCGCTCACGCTCGCCGAAGCGGGCGAGACGCTCGGCGCGCACCCGGCGTACCTCGTGCGCTGCTTCGGGGCGCGGTTCGGCCTGCCGCCGCACCGCTACCTGACCGGCCGCCGGGTGGACCGGGCCC
Source organism: Amycolatopsis sp. DG1A-15b (assembly GCF_030285645.1). Classification (GTDB taxonomy): domain Bacteria; phylum Actinomycetota; class Actinomycetes; order Mycobacteriales; family Pseudonocardiaceae; genus Amycolatopsis. Next base: position 9,011,207 of record NZ_CP127296.1, on the reverse strand, counting down.
GCCGGCTGCTGCTCGGCGGCACCCCGGCCGCCGAGGTCGCGACGGCGGCCGGGTTCACCGACCAGGCCCACCTGACGCGGCACTTCAAGCGGTACCTGGGCACGACGCCGTCGCGCTACGCGAAAACCCGGTGACGGCGTCGTTACGATCCGGACACGGGGTTCCTCGCCAGGATCGGCGGCCTGCGGTTCGCGGTCACCGTCCTCACCGGCATGACCGCGCTCCAGATGGCGCTCATCGCGTTCGGCAACATCACCGACTTCGGTACGAACCAGGCGTTCGTCCAGCACGTGCTCGCGATGGACACGACGTTCCGCTCACCGGACATGATGTGGCGCGCGATCACCAGTCCGGGGCTGCAGAACACCGCCTACGTCGTGATCATCACGTGGGAGGTGCTGACCGCGGTGGTGCTGATCGCCGCGTTCGTGGCGTGGCTTCGCGGGAGTGTTTCCGCCGGGCGAACGCTGTCGACGCTCGGCTGGGTGATGTGGGTGCTGCTGTTCGGCGTCGGCTTCCTCGCCATCGGCGGCGAGTGGTTCCAGATGTGGCAGTCGGAGAAGTGGAACGGGCTGCAGCCGGCGCTGCAGAACTTCCTCATCGCGACGGTGGCGCTGGTCGTCGCCCACCTGCCGGAGAAGCAGGCTGTGTCAAGATGACCGCATGCTGCGCGAACTGCACCTGACCGGCGACCCGGCCGCCGACAAGCTGCTGAACGACGACCCGTTCGCCCTGCTCGTCGGGATGCTCCTGGACCAGCAGTTCCCCATGGAGCACGCCTTCGCCGGCCCGCGGAAGATCGCCGACCGGATGGACGGCTTCTCCCTGGCGAAGATCGCCGCGACCGACGTCGAGACGTTCGTCGAGCTCTGCGTGATCCCGCCCGCCATCCACCGCTACGGCGGTTCGATGGCCCGCCGCGTCCACGCGCTCGCCCAGCACATCATCGAGACCTACGACGGCCGCACCGAGGGCATCTGGCTCGACGGCCGCCCGAAGCCGGACGGTCCGGAGGTCCTCAAGCGGCTGAGGGCCCTGCCCGGTTTCGGTGAGCAGAAGGCGAAGATCTTCCTGGCCCTGCTGGGAAAGCAGCGCGGCATCCAGCCGAAGGGCTGGCGCGAGACGGCCGGCGCGTACGGCGACCGCGGCTCGCGCCGGTCGATCGCCGACGTCACGAGCGCCGAAACCCTCGCCGAAGTCCGCGCGTTCAAGAAGGCCGCCAAGGCCGCGGCCAAGGCGGGCTAACGCACCCACACGCGCAGCGGGCCCAGCGGCTCCGCGCCGTGGGCCATGGCGTTGCCGAGCGCCTCGCCGTGTTCGTAGCCGACCACCGGAAGACCCGGGAAGGCGCCGGCCACCGCGGCGACCGCACCGGGCCAGTCGTCGTCCGCGCCCGAGAAGTTGGACAGCCCCACCACCCCGTCGCCGCGGTGGGCGACGACCACCGCCGAGCCGCGGGACAGCACCGCCACCGAGTCGTCGCTCGGGAAGCCGTGGCCGGCCACTCGCCGCCAGCCCGGCTCGGGCACACCCGGCCCGCACGCGATCCACGTCGCTTCGAACAGCACCGAGAACCCCGGCAGGTCCAGGGTCGCGAAGCTGTCCTTGACGGAACACCCCGCGGAGCCGTCGACGAACGGGAGGATGTCGGCGACGGTGGCGTCCGGGGTCAGCGTCACCGCGTCCGGGTAGTACTCCGGGGTGCGGCGCGGGCTCGTCCACGCCCGCGGGCCGAACTTCCCGCCGCACACCAGATCGCACCACGCTGCGCTTTCCGCGACCGTCCACTCCAGACCCGTCACAGCAGGCCGGCCAGTTTGTACAGCACCAGACTGCCCGCCACCGCGACGTTCAGGCTGGCGCCGGTGCCGACCATCGGGATTTCGACGACGCTGTGACAACCGGGGCTTCGCCCCGGGCCGGGGGCTTCGCCACCCGGACCCCCGAAAGCGCTGTCGAGCAGGTCGAGGACCTCCGGCGGGATCCCGGTCTGCTCGTGGCCGAGCACGGCGATCGTGCGGCCGCGGGCGGCGGGCAGGTCGGCCAGCCGGACGGCTTCCTCCGCCAGTTCGACGCCGACCACCCGGGTGCCCGCCGCCCGTTCGCGGGCCAGCCAGCCCGGTGGGTCGTGCACCCAGTGCACACAGGCCGGACGCCGCAACGTGTTTCCCCTCCGCAGCGCTTCGGGCACCCACGGGAACCGCGGGACGGCGAGACACGCCCCGACGGCGTCACAGGTGCGCAGGAGAGTGCCGAGGTTCACGCCGTGCAACGGCCACAGCGGGGCGGCCACCAGGTGCCCCCAACAGGAATGGGCCTTGCTCCGCCGGGCCTTCCGCAGCTCTCGAGGCGTGCGGACCCGGACCGAAGGGCTCACCGGCGCCGAGGCGCGGCGCCTCCGAATTCACTGATCATGACGCGGATTCTAACCCGTTCGCGGGGTCCACGGGCGGAGTTTCCGCTCCTACCCTGGACCTGGAGGTGAAGCCCCATGCACGCAGGAGTAGGAGACGAAATCCAGGTGCACGGCCGGACGGTGGGAGCGGCCGAGCAGCGCGGCGAGATCCTCGAAGTCCGTGGCCCCGACGGCGCCCCGCCCTATCTGGTGCGGTTCGCCGACGGGCACGAAGGGCTCGTCTACCCCGGGCCCGACTGCGAGGTCCAGGCGCACGCCGACTAGCCGACGGCGACCTGTTCCCGAGGCTCGCGGACCCGCCCCCACGCCGCGCCCACCAGCAGCAGGGCGACGAGGGTCAGCGCGGCCGCGACCTCGGGCAGCAGCAGCGGCCCGCCCGACGCGAGCACCGCTCCGCCGACCACGCCGGACAGGCCGACGCCGAGGTAGATCGCCGAGGCGTTGAGCGAGAGCACCAGCCCGGCGTGGCCCGGTGACAGCTCGATCAGGCGGTGCTGCACCGGCGGGTTGAACGACCACGTCGCCAGCCCCCAGACGAACAGCGAGATGCCGGCCGCGACCGGCGTCGCCGTCGTCAGCGGCAGCAGCGCCATCACCGCGGTGATGGCCACGGTGACCACGAGCAACGGCTTCCGCGAGCCCCAGCGGTCGGTCGCCCGGCCGCCCGCGAAGTTGCCGATCGCGCCGCCGACGCCGTAGCAGAAGAGCAGCACCGTCACGGTCGTGCCGTGCACGCCCGCGGTCGCCGCCAGCAGCGGCGAGACGAACGTGTAGACCATGAACGCGGCCAAGCAGGCGAGCACCGTCGTGGCCAGCATGACGAGCACCCGCGGGTCCCGGCCCGCGGCGAAGCGCTCGGCCAAGCCGACCCGTGGCGGGGCGGCGACCGCGGGCAGCGCGATCCGCACGGCCAGCGCGCTCGCCAGCGAGAACGCGGCGACCAGCGCGAACGCCGCCCGGTAGCCGAGGTGCTGGGAGATGAGACTGCCGAGCGGGACGCCGAAGATGAGCGCGACGGTCAGGCCGCCGAACACCAGCGCGACGGCACGCCCCCGGCGCTCGGGGACGGTCAGCTCGGCCGCCACGGCGCTCGCCGCCGGGGTGAACACCGCGGCGCCGACCGCGGTCACCACCCGGGCGACCAGCAGCGAGCCGTAGCCGGGCGCGAGCGCGGCGAACAGGTTGCCGGCGCCGGTGACGGCGAGCGCGGCGACCAGCAGCGTGCGGCGTTCCCAGGTGCCGGTGGCGGCGGCGAACAGCGGCGAGCCGATCGCGTACGCGATGGCGAAGGCGGTCACGAGCTGCGCCGCGGCCGTGGCCGAGACGTGCAGCTCCCCGGTCAGCGCGGGCAGCAGCCCGGCGACGATGTAACCGCTGGTCCCGACGCCGAACGCGCCGAAGGCGAGGACGGAGATCCTCGAAGGAGCAGGTGCGGACATGGGTTGAGCCCCCAAGCGAAGCAGGGATTGGTTCGACGAACGTCGTAGTTCGACAGTCACCGTACTACGACTCGGCCACCAATTTCGACCGGCGTCGTACAATGGACCCATGGCCAAGCACGCGACCCTGCCGCCGCTCCACTACCCGGCGCGGGAAGAGATGACCGTCGAAGGCGTGCTCCGCGCCCTCGCCGACCCGGTGCGGCTGGCCATCGTCCGCCAGCTGGCGGCGACCGATCAGGAGATCTCGTGCAGCGGCCTGACCGTGCCGGTGACGAAGTCCACACTCACCCACCACCTGAGCATCCTGCGCCAGGCCGGGGTCGTGGCCGGGCGCCAGGAAGGCACCACCAGGTTCAATTCGTTGCGCCGCAACGATCTTGACGCCCTGTTCCCGGGCCTGCTGGACGGCGTTCTGGCCGCTCCGCGCTGATCACCGCGTCAGGAGTGCGGATCGTCACCCGATATCGGGATGACAACGGACCCCCTCCCTTGTTGGACTGGGGCGTAGGCAGCTCACGGCGCTGGGGCCGAATGGCTGCCTCTCTTTATGCCCCCGTACTGAACCGATCCAGAGATCGGCTCGGTAATCGTTTACCCACCCTGGAAGGAGTGCCGTGCCCGTCGCGCTGCTCGCGCTCGCCATCGGAGCTTTCGGCATCGGGACCACCGAGTTCGTCATGATGGGCGTGCTGCCCCAGGCGGCCGCCGACTTCGGCGTCGACATCCCGACCGCCGGCCACCTCATCTCCGCTTACGCCCTCGGCGTCGTCGTCGGCGCCCCCCTGCTCACCGCGGTCGCCGTCCGGCTGCCGCGCAAGACCATGCTGCTGGCCATGATGGGCCTGTTCACGGTGGGCAACGCCCTCTTCGCGCTGTCCCCGAACCAGGAGTTCGGCATCGCGTTCCGGTTCCTGGCCGGCCTGCCCCACGGCGCGTTCTTCGGCGCCGGGGCCGTGGTCGCCTCCAGCCTCGTCGGCCATGGCGAGCGCGCCAAGGCCGTGTCGCTGATGTTCCTCGGCCTGACCCTGGCGAACGTCATCGGCGTGCCGCTGGGCACGCTGCTCGGCCAACAGGTCGGCTGGCGCGCCACCTTCGGCGTCGTCGCCGTGATCGGGCTGGCCGCGATCGCCGCCATCGCGAAGCTCGTCCCGCACCAGGGCAAGCCCACCGCCGATGCGTCGCTCAAGAACGAAATCAGCGCCTTCAAGCGCCCGCAGGTGCACCTGGCGCTGGCGATCGTCACGTTCGGGCTGGGCGGCGTGTTCGCCTGCCTGTCGTACATCACGCCGATGCTGACCGACGTCGCCGGCTACTCGCCGTCGAACGTCACCCTGCTGCTGTCGCTGGCCGGGGTCGGCATGACGATCGGCAACCTGCTCGGCGGCCGGCTGGCCGACCGCGCGCTGATGCCGAGCCTGTACATCGCCCTGCTGGCGCTGGCGTCGGTGCTGGGCATCTTCACCATCACCGCGCAGGGCAAGGTCGGCGCGGCGATCACGATCTTCTTCGTCGGCGTCGCCGGGTTCATGATCGGCCCGATGATGCAGGCGCGGATCATGGAAAAGGCGGGCGGCACTCCGTCCCTGGTGTCGGCCGCCGTCCAGTCCGCGTTCAACATCGCCAACTCGATCGGCGCCTACCTCGGCGGCCTGGTGATCGCCGGCGGCCTCGGCCTGGTCGCCCCCAACTGGGTCGGCGCGCTGCTCGCGGTCTTCGGGCTCACGCTGGCGATCGTTTCGGGCACGTTGGACCGCCGGGAAGCCCGCGCCGAACGGCGGGAACTCGCCCTGGCGTCCTAAGAGGAGCCGAGCGGGCCGCCGATGATCGTCAGGGCGACGTACAGCACCGCCACCGCCAAGCACGTGAACGTCACGACGTCGACGAGCTTGCCCCGGATCGCCAGGAGGCCCGCCCTGGCCGTCGGCAGCGCCACCCGCAACACCGCGGCGAGGAGGAGCGCGGCGCCGATCAGCGCCGTGCCCTCCCGCCAGTGGTACTGGAAGATCCGCAGCGCCGCGACGGCCACCACCAGCAGCACCACCGCGAACGGCAGCTGGCTGAACCGGCCTCGCCCGCTCCGGCGGTCGCCGATGTCCCGCCGGTCTTCGGTCATGGTCATCAGCCTTGAACCGAGCGTTCCGCCGCCTCGACGACGTTGCTGACGAGCATCGCCCGCGTCATCGGGCCGACTCCGCCCGGGTTGGGCGAAATCCAGCCGGCCACCTCGGCCACGTCCGGGTGAACATCGCCGGTGAGCTTGCCGTCCACGTGGGACACGCCGACGTCGAGCACCGCGGCGCCCGGCGCCACCATGTCCGGCGTGATGATCCCCGGCACCCCGGCCGCGGCGACCACGACGTCGGCGCGGCGGACCTCGGCGGCGAGGTCGCGGGTGCCGGTGTGGCACAGGGTCACGGTGGCGTTTTCGCTGCGGCGGGTCAGCAGCAGGCCCAGCGTGCGGCCGACGGTGATGCCGCGGCCGACCACGGTGACCCGCGCGCCGTTCAGCTCGACGCCGTGCCGCTTGAGCAGCTCGATGATCCCGTACGGCGTGCACGGCAGCGCGCCCCGCTGGCCCAGCACGAGCCGGCCGAGGCTGACCGGCGCGAGGCCGTCGGCGTCCTTCTCCGGGTCGATCCGCTCGAGCACGCGGTTCGCGTCGAGGTGCTTCGGCAGCGGCAGCTGCACGATGTAGCCGTGGCAGGCCGGGTCGGCGTTCAGCTCGTCGATGACGGCTTCGAGCTTCTCCTGGGTGATGTCGGCCGGCAGATCGCGGCGGATCGAGTTGATCCCGATCTTGCCGCTGTCGGCGTGCTTCATCCGCACGTACGAGTGCGACCCCGGGTCGTCGCCGACCAGGACGGTGCCGAGGCCGGGCGTCACCCCCTTCGCGGCGAGGGCCGCGACGCGGGGCTCGAGCTCCGCGAAAATGGCGTTCTTGGTGGCCTTGCCGTCGAGAATCTTCGCCGTCACGGGCCCCATTCTGGCAAAGCGGCCCCCGCGCGTCGCTTCCAGGCGCGGGTGGTCGCAGCCCGTAGAGTGATCGCTACCCCACACGGTCCACTCGCGACGATCACCGCGATCAAGCTGTGATGTACCGCACGTCGCATCACCCGAGGTCAGGCCCGGTGCCACCGGGTCGCCGGGCGGCAAAACCCACATGCGGGGTGCACTCACGCGCGCGAGCAGTCAAAATGTGCGGGTGGCACAACCGACGACGCAGCTGAACGCGACCGAGCAGGACACCCTGGTCAAGCAGATCGGACTTGCCCTGCTCCGTGCCGCCCCGCGCGACTGGCGCAAGGTCACCGCGGAGTACCGAGCGGTCGGCAGGTACCACGAGCTGACCGGCGAGATCGTCACCGAGGACGGCACGGTGCACGAGTGGCTCGCCACCCACGACATCGCGACCCTGTTCGGCAGGCTCCGCGGTGGCATGTACCGCGACGGACGCGGAACGTGGTTCAACGCGCGCTACCAGCTCGACCACCCGTCCAGCTACAACCTCGAGTACAACCGCGACGAACCGGTGTGGAACCTCGCGCCGCCGCCGCAGGCCTACTCCGACGAGCTGCGGATGTTCCCGCGCACCGAGGAGAACGTCCCCGAATGGCTGATCCGGCGGATGTCCGGGCTCGGCCCGGAGCAGCCGGGGCCGCACTTCCGGATCGCCCGGATCTTCGACACCGTCGGCCCGGCCGGCCGGCCGGTGATCAACCGGCCCGACCTCGAGGTCGACGAGCAGGACCGGCTGCTGGAGTACCTCGAGCACGCCCCGCTCGTGGTGCCCGAGCGCGGCTACGACATCGACCGGCTGGCCGCGACGCCGGAAGCGACCGTCCCGGTCGCCTTCCACAGCGACGGCCAGTGGATCTGGCCCGCCGCCGTCAACTTCTACCTCCACAAGTACGGCGTTTCGCCCGAACCGGACCTGGTCGAGCACGTCCGCGCGGTCGGCTTCGCGCTGCCGCCGGTGGACGAGCCGACGCTGCAGGCCGCCGCCGCGTACCTCACCCGGGGCAACCAGCCGCCACCGCAGCAGCAGCGCCCGGCCGGGCCGCCGCCCCAGGGACCGCCCCCGCAGGGGCTGCCGCCCCAGAGCCCCCCGCAGCAGCAGGCGCCCGCGGGCCCGCCGCCCGTCGCGCCCCCGCCCGTCGCGCAGCAGCAGCCCCAGGAACCGCCCGCGCCGGTGGAAGCACCGCTCTCGGTGCACGCGCCGGCCGAACCGGAGGCGCCGGCCGAAGAGCACGAATACGCCGAAGAGGGCTTCGACGAGCAGGAGTTCGAAGACCGCTTCGCCGAAGAGGACCACCAGTACGGCGACGAGGAGTACGCGCAGCAGCCCGAGCACGCGGCCGGGGCGAACGGCTCGTCGCCGGAAGCGGGCCGGGTACCCGACCTGGAAGAGACCGCGGAATACGTCCCCGACCAGCCGATCGGGCAGGAACAGCAGCCGCCGCGGGACGGCGAGCCCTTCCCGCGGCGCGACGACGAGCACGCCGCCTTCCAGCCCCCGCGGGAAGACGAGCACGCCTTCCCGGCCGAGCAGGCGTTCGAGCCGGGTCAGGCCCGGCACGACGAGGAACCGGCGGACCACCGGGAGGACGAGCCGGCGCACGCGGCGTTCGACTCCGGTCCGCCCGGGCCGGACGACGAGGCGGGGCACGCGTTCGACACGGGCCGGCCGCAGCAGGACGACGAGCCGTCGCACGCCGCCTTCCAGCCCCCGGGCCACGAGGACGAACCCGACTTCTCATCGGGCCAATCGCCGCGGCACGACGACGAGCTTTCGCACGCCTTCCAGGCCGGCCTGCCGCCGCACCAGGACGACGAGCCCTCGCACGCCTTCCAAGCCGACCGGCCGCCGCAGCGCGACGACGAGCCGTCGCACGCCTTCCAAACCGGCCGGCCGCCGCAGCGCGACGACGAGCCGTCGCACGCCGCCTTCCAGCCGCCGCGGCACGAGGACGAGCACGCCTTCCAGCCCCCGGGCCAGCCCGGCCGGCCGGACGGTGAGCCCTCGTTCCAGCCGCCCCGGCGAGAGCAGGCCGCGTTCGACCCCGGGCCGCCGACCATGATCACCCAGCCCGAGGTGCCCGGCGTGCTGCCGGTGCCGGAGCCGCCGGCACCCCAGCCCGCCGCCCAGGCCGAGCCGCCCGCTCCCCCGCGTCCGGGCCGCCGGGCGCTGCGCCGCGAAACTCCGGACCACCCGGTGCTCGCCGGCCTGCAGGCCAAGCTCGACGAGCTCGACGTCCCCGAAAGTGGCTACAAGCTGGGCGAACCCGCCGAGCACGGCTGGAGCGTCGAAGAGGTCGATGACGGCTGGCGCGTCGGCTGGTACGACGGCAAGCTCAGCAACCCCGCGGTGTTCGGCGACGCCGAGGACGCGGCCGCGTTCATGCTCGGCAAGCTGCTGCTCAACCCGGAGGGCCACCTGCCCCCCGAGGAGCCGCCCGCGCCGGAACCGGAACCCGAGCCGGAACCGGCCGCCCCGCAGCGGGTCGTCGCGACGCTCTCGCCCGAGGTCGCGACCGGCTCGTACCCGGTCCGCAAGCCGGTGCCGCCGCAGGAGCAGACCGCGTTCACCAGCGCCGACGAACTCTTCGGCGACCTCGAGGACGACGAGCCGCCGGCCCCGCCGCGCCAGCCGGCGCCGGTCCCGGCCGGGCCGCCGCCGATGGCCCAGCAGGCCGGTCCGCCGCCCGCAGCGCCCGCACCGCCCCGGCGCGAACCGCCGTCGGCGCCGACGGTCCTGGCCCCGATGCCGCAGGGTGTCCTGCCGGTGCCACCGCCTCCTCCGGCAGGCGCGCCCGCGCTGCCGCGCCGGGACGAGCCGGCCCGCCCGGCCGTCAACGGTGGGGGGAGCGGAGGCCAGCAGCAGTGGCCGATCGGCCCGCTGGCCGGTGAGCCGCCGCTGACGCTGTTCCGCGGCAAGGAGCTGCGCGAACTGCCTGCCGGCAGCGAGCTGGACCGCTTCGGCGGCCCGAACGGCAACCTGACGTACGCGGCGGGCACGCCGTTCGCCGAGCGGTCGCTGGTGCCGGAGTGGATCAACCGCCCGTACCACGTCTACCGGGTGCAACGGCCGCTGGAGGCGCTGGCCGGCGTCGCGATCCCGTGGTTCAACCAGCCGGGCGGCGGGTCGGCGTACCTGCTGCCGGCGTCGATCGAAGAACTCCTGGCCGAGGGCGACCTGATCGAGCTCGACCCGGGCGAACCCCCGATCGATTGAGTGCTTTGCGAAGGCCCCGGCAGCGCGCTGCCGGGGCCTTCGTGGTTTCAGCGGATGACGAGCCCGTGCGCGGCGGCGAAGGCGATCGCCGTTTCGACGTCGACCTCCGCGCCCCGCAGATCGGCTTGGACCAGGGCATTCGCGTCGAGCCGCGCACCGCGCAGATCGGCGCCCTCGAGCTTAGCGCCCTGCAGCCGGGCGCCGGTCAGGTCGCTGCGGCGCAGGTCGGCGCCGGTGAGATCGGCTTCCGTGAGGTTGGCTTCCCGCAGCCGCAGGCCCGACAGCCCGAGCTTGCGCAGCCGGGCCTTCGCCAGCGATGTGAGGGAGAGGTCGCACTCGGTGAGCGCGATTCCGCCGAACCCGCAGTCGGTGAACGACGTGCCGAGCAGCGAGCACGCCGTCCAGCGGCTTTCGGCGAGCACCGTCCGGTCGAAGGTGCACGAGCGGAACGCCGAGGCGTCATGCCGGGAGCGCGACAGGTCGGCCCGGCTGAAGGCGCAGTCGTCGAAGGTGCAGCCGCGCGTCCGCAGCCCGCTCAGGTCCGCACCGGTGAAGTCACAACCGGTGAACCGCCGCTTTTCCCACCACTGCCCGGACAACACCGCTTCGCGGTAGTCCTCCCCCGTCTCCAGCACGGCCCCAGGGTGCCACACCGCCGGCTAGCCCCTCCCACCCTGGACGTAGTTCATCGCCGCGACGTACTCGGGCAGCTGCGCGCGGCGTGCCATCTCGGCTTCGTCGAGGTTTTCCAGCCGCGTCTGGAGCCACCACAGGTTGCCGAAGGGGTCGCGCACGCGGCCCACGCGGTCGCCGAAGAACAGCACCGTCTGCCGGGTGACCTCGGTGGCGCCCGCTTCGATCGCGCGCCACTGGGTTTCCTCGCTGTCCGGCACGTAGAGCCGCAGGAAGGCCGGGGTGGCGGCCCAGCCGTCCGGAGAGTCGAACGCCATCACGACCGCGTCGCCGATGCGCGCTTCCGCGTGCCCGATCTTCCCGTCCTCGCCGACGACCCGGCCGAGTTCCTCGGCGTCGAAGGCACTCTTCAGGAAATCGAGCAGACCGGCGGTGTCGCGGCCGATGATCCACGGGGTCACCGTCGTGTAGCCGTCGGGAACGGGGTTGACCATGTTTCCTCCTCGGTTCGTCGCTTCGAACCTAAGGCGGAAATAGGTCGGTTCCTGACCGCTCGGCTCATTACACTGATCATGGCCGCCGAGTCCGTCCTCGACGTCGGGTGCGGCACCGGTTCGCTGCTGCACTGGGCACGCGAGTCCGGCCACGAAGGACGGCTCGCCGGGCTCGACCCCGCCGAGGGCATGCTCGCCCAGGCGCGCCGCCGGGACGACATCGAGTGGGTGCACGGCGATTTGTCGACCGCGTCTTGGGACGGCGAGTTCGATTTCGCGGTGATGACCGGGCACGCGTTCCAGGTCCTGCTGACCGACGACGAGCTGCGCACGGCGTTCTCGGCCGTTTTCCGCGCGCTGCGCCCCGGCGGCCGGTTCGGCTTCGACACGCGCAACCCGGCCGCCCGGGGCTGGGAGCGCTGGACGCCCGAGAACGTCTGGGAAGCCGGTGAGGTCCGCTCGTGGAACGACGCCGGGCCGTTCGAAAACGGGTACGTCAGCTTCAGGACGACGTACGAAAGCCCGGACTGGGACGCGCCGCGCCACAGCGAGAGCACGTTGCGCTTCCTCGACGTTCCCTCGCTGAACGGGTTCGTCGAAGAAGCCGGGCTGGTCGTCGACGAGCAGTACGGCTACTGGGACCGTTCACCGGTGTCGGACACCAGCCCGGAAATCGTCACGATCGTCCGGCGCCCCCTCACCGGAAGTCCCGCGACTTCGCCTTGATGCGCATCGGCAGCGGTTCGACGCGGTGGGCGAGGACGCTGACCACGCCGTCGGCCTTCTCGAGCACCCCGCGGATCAGCAGCGCCGGGCTGCTGCGCGCGACGCGGTGGTAGCGCTGCCAGAGCCCGAGCGTGCAGATCACGTTGACCATCCCCGTTTCGTCCTCGATGTTGAGGAAGGTGACGCCGCCCGCGGTCGCGGGGCGCTGCCGGTGTGTGACCGCGCCGCCGATCAGCACGCGCGCGCCGTCGTCGAGGTCCGCCAGCCCGCTCGCCGGCACGACGCCGAGCTCGTCGAGGCGGTCGCGGATGAACTCGGTCGGGTAGCTGTCCGGCGACACCCCGGTGGCCCAGACGTCCGCCGCCGCGACGTCGAGCCCGTCCATCCCCGGCAGCACCGGCGCCCGCGCGCCGACCAGGCCGGGCAGCCGCTCCGGGCGTTCGCCGGCGACGGCGCCCGCGGTCCACAGCGCCTGACGGCGATCCCCGCCGAACCCGGCGAACGCACCGGCCGTGGCCAGCGCCTCGATCTGCGGCGTGGTCAGCCGCACGCGGCGGGCGACATCGGCCATGTCGCGGTATTCGCCGTTCTCCGCGCGCTCGGCCACGATCCGCTTCGCGAGCTCTTCCCCGATCTTGCGCACGGTGCTCAGCCCGGTGCGCACGTCGTGGAACTTTCCCGTGCCCGCCTCCAGGGTGGCGTGCGGCAAGCTCCGGTTGATGTCCGGGCCGTGCACGGTGACGCCGTGGCGCCGCGCGTCGGCGACCAGCGACTGCGGTGAGTAGAACCCCATCGGCTGCGCGCGCAGCAGGCCCGCCAGGAACGCGTCCGGGTGGTAGAACTTGAAGTAGGCGCTGGAAAAGACCAGGTGCGCGAAGCTCAGCGCGTGGCTTTCCGGGAAGCCGAAGTTCGCGAACGCCTTGAGCTTCAGGAAGATCTTCTGCGCGAGCTCGTCAGCGACCCCGTTCGCGGCGGCGCCCTCGAGGAACCGCTGCCGCAGCAGGTCCATCTTCCGGTCCGACCGCTTCGACCCCATCGCGTGCCGCAGCTGGTCGGCCTCCGCCGCGGTGAAGTTCGCGACGTCCAGCGCGATCTGCATCATCTGCTCCTGGAACAGCGGCACGCCCTTGGTCTTGTGCAGCGCCTTCTCCAGCAGCGGGTGGTCGTAGGTCCACTCCTCGCGGCCCTGCTTGCGGCGGATGTACGGGTGCACTGAGCCGCCCTGGATCGGGCCCGGCCGGATCAGGGCGACTTCGACGGCGAGGTCGTAGAACTCGCGGGGCTGCAGCCGCGGCAGCGTCGCCAGCTGCGCGCGGCTCTCCACCTGGAAGACGCCGATCGCGTCGGCGCGGCACAGCATGTCGTAGATCTTCTCGTCGGCGAGGTCGAGCTCGGCCAGGTCGATCTTTTCGTTCTTGTACTCGCCGACGAGATCGATCATGTAGTGCAGCGCGGACAGCATGCCGAGACCGAGCAGGTCGAACTTGACCAGCCCGGCGGCGGCGCAGTCCTCCTTCTCCCACTGGATCACGCTGCGGTCGGCCATCCGCGCCCACTCGACCGGGACGACCTGGCTCACCGGCTCGGCGCACATGACCATGCCGCCGGAGTGGATGCCCAGGTGCCGCGGGAAGTCCTCCAGGGCGAAGGCGAGCTGCAGGACCTCGTCCGGGATGTCGTGGTCGTGGTCCTTTTCGGTGTTCTGCAACGAGCCCCAGCGGTCGATCTGCTTGCTCCAGGCGTCCTGCTGGCCCGGCGAGTAGCCCAGTGCCCTGGCGGCGTCGCGGACGGCGGACCGGGCGCGGTAGGTGATCACGTTCGCGACCTGGGCGGTCCGCAGCCGGCCGTGTTTCCGGAAGACGTACTGGATGGCTTCCTCGCGGCGGTCGGACTCGATGTCGAGGTCGATGTCGGGGTAGCCGTCCCGGTCCGGGGCGAGGAAGCGCTCGAAGAGCAGTTCGTAGGCGACGGAGTCGACCTTGGTGATGCCGAGGGCGTAGCAGACCGCCGAATTCGCGGCCGAGCCCCGTCCCTGGCACAGGATGTCGTTCTCCCGGCAGAACCGGACGATGTCCCAGACGATGAGGAAGTAGCCGGGGAAGCCGAGCTCTTCGATGATGGCGAGCTCGTGCTTGATCTGTTCCTTCGCCCGTTCTTCGTGTGGCTTGCCCTTGAACCGCCCTTCGGCGCCGGTTTTCGTCAGTTCCCGGAGGTAGGTCGTTTCGGTGTAGCCGTCGGGGACGTCGAAGGGCGGCAGCTCGGGGGCGATCAGCTTCAGCGGGAACGCGCATTCCATGCCGAGCAGGGCACTGCGCCGGACGGCGCCGGGGTACCGCCGGAACAGGACGTCCATTTCGGCGCCGCTGCGGAGGAAGGCCGTCCCGGCGGCGGGCAGCCAGCCCTCGAGTTCGTCGATCCCCCGCCGGGCCCGGATCGCGGCGAGAGCATCGGCGAGCGGAGCACGTTCGGGCCGCGCGTAGTGGGCGGCGGTGGTGGCCACGGTCGGCAGGCCCAGTTCGCCGGCGAGCTGCGTCAGGAGGTCGTTGTGGGTGCTGTCCAAAGGCTGGCGGTGGTCGGTGAGCTCGACGTAGACGTTGTCGCGCCCGAAGCGGTCGACGAGGATTTTCAGCTGCTCCGCGGCGGCCGCCGGGCCGTGCGCGACGAGGGCCGAGCGCACCGCCCCCTTGCGGCAGCCCGTCAGCACCACGCACTGCCCGGCGACCTCCTCGGCGACCGCGCCGAGGTCGTAGCTGGGCCGTCCCTTTTCGGCCTGGTGGTGGATCTGGCCGGCGGTGATGGCCCGGCAGAGGGCCCGGTAGCCCTGGTCGCCGCGGGCGAGCAGGAGGAGGTGCTCGCCTTCCGGATCGGGAACGCCGTTCTGCGGGCTGCGCAGGCCGAAGCTGAGCTCGGTGCCGAACACGGTGTCGACGCCGAGTTCCCGCGCGGCCTCGGCAAAGCGCACGACGCCGTACATGCCGTCGTGGTCGGTGAGGGCGATGGCGTCGAGTTCGAGCCGTGCGGCCTCTTCGACGAGTTCTTCGGGGTGGCTGGCGCCATCGAGAAAGCTGAAGTTGGAGTGGCAGTGCAGTTCGGCGTAGGGAACGCGGACGGTTTCGGCGCCATCGTCGTTGCGCCGGGCGGGAAGGTCGCCGGGTCTTTGGTAGCCCTCGCGGTGCCGGCCCCAGGCGGGGCTGTCACCGTGGTCGCCCGGCGGCCCCCCGCCGGCGAGGGTGCGGGCGAGGTCCTTCCAGCGGACGGGTGGGTTGTTCCAGCCCATTCAGTGACTCCCGGGCTGCTCGCGCCGCTGGTCCTCGTCCGCCCGGCGCCGACGGTGCCAGTTGGTGGGGTGGTTCCAGCGGGATCGGGCCTCGGCTTCGGTCATGGGGCTCGCCGGCGCCTCGGCGCGGCGATCCGCGTTCGTGGGATGGTTCCAGCGGCTGCGCGCCTCGGCATCACTCATGCGGCTTGCATCCGGTGGCTCCGCACGGCGGACCGCGTTCGTGGGACGGCTCCCCTCGGCCTCACCCACGCGGCTTACATTCGGTGGCTCCGCGCGACGGACCGCGTTCGTGGGATGGTTCCAGCGGCTGCGCACCTCCGCGTCACTCATGCGGCTCACATCCGGTGGCTCCGCACGGCGGACCGCGTTCGTGGGATGGCTCCCCTCCGCCTCGCCCACGCGGCTCACATCCCGCGCCTCCGCACGGCCGTCCACCCTCGCGGGCGGGCTCCAGCGGATCTCGATTCCGCTGATGCGGCACCCGTTCTCCCGCGACGCGCGCGGGACCGGGAGCGCGATCACCGGGCAGACCCACTCGTCGTCGTCCGGGGGCGTCTCCGGGAGCTGCCCGCGGACCGTCCACCGGTCGGGCGTGTCCGCCCGCTCGTCCGTGGCGGGCTCGGGGATCTCGCGCAGCCACTCGCGCTCCTCCGGTGTCCCGCTCGGCGTGGGCCCGGGCTCGGCTCGCAGCCAGTTGCGCAGCTTTCGTGCGTAGTCCTCGTCCATGCTCAGTCGTACACTCCCTCGACCGTCCACAGTGGATTTTCCGTGCCTGCGCAGTGCACCAGCACCGCCTCGGGCGGCTCGTCCCCTTCGCCGGCCAGCACCAGCTGCAGCCGCGCCCGCCGGGGGCCCGGCCGGCGGCGGTCGCCCGTCAGGGGCCACGGGCCCGCCCAGCCCACGACCTCCCGGCCCGCGCCGCCCGCGATGGTGAGGCGTCGCGGGGGTGCCGTGACCTGGTCGCGGGCCGTGATGCCGACGGCCCGGCCGCCGTCGTCGAAGACCTGTGCCGGGACCGGCCGGTCGAGGACCGTCGCCGGGGACGGCGACGGCAGCCGTCCCGGCCAGGTCGCGGCCGGCGGCGTCGTCCGCTCGCGCGGGTCGCCCCAGGGCACCAGCCGGACGCGGCCCGCGGGGTCGCGGCCGCCGTCGAGCACCGGGGTGAGCACGCCTTCGGGCCCGAGCAGGCCCTGGACCCGGACGAACGCGCGGGCGGCGCGCTCGTCGTCCTCGTCGGTACCGCCGTTGCGCCACAGGTCGAGCTGCAGCGACCGCCCTTCGACGACCTCCTCGGGTTCCAGCCGCAGCCGCACGACACCGGACGTCGGACGCTGCCCGGGCGCGGCGCGCAGCCAGCCCTCGAACTGCCAGCGCACGCGATCGGCGACGCCGGCGGGCGTCAGCGGTTCGGCGCACCGCCACGCCCGTCCGAGGTGTTCGCCTTCTTCGGTGACCGCGTAGATGCCGAGCCGCGTGCAGGCGAGGCCGTGCCCGGCGAGGGCCGCGCAGAACCGCGTCGCAAGCCCCTTGGCGAGGAACGCCGCGACGTCGACCCGCTCGACAACGGGGTCGAACTCCTCGGCCAGGGCCAGTTCAGGCGGCGGGCGGCGGCGCAGCGGCGGCCGTTCGGAACGGCCGCGCGCCAGCCGGTGGGCGAGCAGCCCGGCCGCACCGAAGCGGTTGGCGACGTCGCGTTCCGGCAGGGCGGCGAACGCGCCGAGCGTCTTCAGCCCGAGGCGGCGCAGCAGATCGACCAGCTCCGCGCGGTCGGCACCGGGCTGGTCGAGTTCGGTGACCGGAAGCGGGGCGAGGAATTCGGCAACCCGCCCGGCCGCGACGAGTTCACCGCACCGCGCGGCGAGCGTCGCGGCGAACAGCCCCTCGGCGACACCGACCTGACACTCGACCCCGGCCGCGGCGGCGACCTCGTCGAGAAGCCGTTCGACGAGCGCGTGTTCCCCGCCGAAGTAGCCGGCGGCCCCGTCGACGGGAACGGCGACGAGCCCCGGCCGCACGACCTCAACCCCGACAACGAGCCCTTCGACGGCCCGCGCGACGGCTTCGAACAGCCGCGCGTCCCGCCCGTCGTCGGCGGCGAAGACGGCGAGTTCCGGACAGTTCGACTGGGCATCCCGCCGCCGCATCCCCCGCCGGACGCCACTCCGCCGGGCAACGGCGTTGCAGGCAACAACCCGGTTGGCGCTGAAGACGCCAACGGGCAGGGCGGCATCAACCCCGCCCACGGCCGCAGCGGCGACGGCGGGCCAGTCCGGACACCACAGGACGAGCATGCGGACGGGGGCGTCGGGCGCGCTGCGTGGGGACGGGACGGTCACTTGGCCTCCCGAACCCGACCGCCACCCCGACGCGGATGGGGGTGCTGGGGTGCTCGGCTCGCGTGCGTGGAGGGTCGGCCCGCGTGCCCGGGCGGTTGGCTCGCATTGCTGGAGGGTCGGCCCACGCACCGAGAGGGTCGGCTCGCGTGACTGGAGGGTCGGTTCACGTGATTGGAGGGTCGACTCGCGTGATTAGAGGGTCGACTCGCGTGGCTGAAGGCGCGACTCGCGTGACTGGAGGGTCGACACGCGTGGCTGAAGGCGCGACTCGCGTGACTGGAGGGTCGACACGCGTGGCTGAAGGTGCGACTCGCGTGACTGGAGGGTCGACATGCGTGGCTGGAGGGTCGACTCGCCTGGGTGAGGGGTTGGCGTAGGTGGGGAGGCCGGGCGGGGGTCATGCTGTGGCCTCGCGGAGCGAGGGCGCGGCGAGCGCCTGGGTGACCTCGCCGTTGGCTGCCGGGAGGTGGAGATCCGCCGTGACCGGGCGGGCCGCCGCGCCGCGGCCGTGGGCTCGGACCCGTACCCGGCGCGACTCGAGGTGGCCGTACCCGAGTGATGGGCCCGACCAGGGCTCACGGCGGCACGACAGCTCCACGTCCGCTCCGGGCCAAGCCCCGGACGACAGCAGCACCGCACCTCGGTGACGCGCTCGGGCCGACAGCCGTCGCGCCACGGCCGGCTGGACCGTCTCCGAGTGGACCGCCACCAGGTCGACGCCGTCCAGCAACGCCGCGATCACCGCCGGGAGCTCCGCTCCCGGACGCGGGACCAGCGCCAGGCGGGTGACGTCGACCCCGTACTCGGCCGCCGCCGCGATCCCCAGGGATGGCATGCCCGCCACCGCCGCCCAGGAACCCGCGGTCGTCGCCGCGGCGAGGAGGGCGAGCAGCAGCGATGTGCCCCCGTGGACCGCCACCGTGCTCCCGCGCCGGAGCCCGGTGTCGGGCAGCAGCCCGGCCAGCGCCGGGACGACCGGGAGCACCCTTCCCGTCGCCCTGGCCCGCTCGGCCTGGGCCGCCACCCGGCTCGCCGTGCTGACCCCGGGCAAGGCCGCCAGCCGGGCCACCGGCGGCTCCACCACAGCGGTCACCGCACGCACCTCCCCACCACGGACTAGGGCCGGCGGTCGAGCCTCTCCCAAAACGCGACCGACAGCACTGGTTCGCCGCGGGGAAGGCGGCGGTTCCACGTCGAACGCCTGTTCGACTAAGACCAGTCAACCGCGAACCACCCGAGGTGTCAAGTCACCCACTAGTGGGGTATGCGGCCTGGAAGTCCAGGCGCGCGTCGGCGCCGGAAGCGATCCGCTCGAGCTCGTCGTCGAGCGCCAGGAACGTCTCCCACGGCGACCCGCCGAGCGACCCATCGAGCGCCCCGCCGAGCCGCTCGGCGACCCGCTGCTCCAGCTCCGGCACCCGCTTTCCCTTCCACACCTTGTCCGCCAAGCTGACGAGCAGGTCTTCGAAGGTGACGTCCGGCGCGTCCCAAGAACCGTGCGTCCGCGCGAAGCGCGCCAAAGACTCCTCGACCCCGTGCGAAAGCAGCAACGAGTACCCGGCGGGTTCGTGCGCCGATCCGGGACCGGACAGCTCCGCGGGGTGCAGGATCTTCCCGATGTCGTGCGTGGCCGCACCGAACAGCACCGCCGGGACGTCCACCCGCGGCCCCACCCACCCCGTCAGCGCGACCGCGACGTCGTGCACCACCCGCAGGTGCGCGCCCAGCCGGGGCGGCGCGGCCAGGGTTTCCAGCAAGGTCCGCGCCCGGGGCGGCAGCGGGGCGAATCCCGGGGCGTCGAGGGCGTGGCGCAGGTTCACCCCGCCACGGTAATGAAGTTGCCCGCTCCGGCGCCGGTCGCTAGACAGGCGGCGTGGAGCTCACCGACGCCCGCCCCGAAGACTGCCCCGAACTGCTGGTCCTCCAGCGCTGCTGCTGGGTGCAGGAGGCCGTCCTCAACGACACCCTCGACATCCCCGCCCTGCACGAGACCCTCGAAGACGTCCGCGACTGGACGAAAACGTGGTCGGTGTGGGTGCTGCGGCAGGACTACCGGCTGATCGGCGCCGTGCGCGCCCGCCTGGACGGGGACCGCTGGGAACTCGGCAGGCTGATGGTCGCCCCGGACTTCGCCGGGCGCGGACTGGGCCGGCGGCTGCTCGCCCACGCCGAAGCGCAGGCGCCCGTGGAAGCCCGCCGGTTCGCCCTCTTCACCGGCGCGCGCAGCACCCGCAACATCGCGCTGTACCAGCGGGCCGGCTACCGGCTCACCGACGCGCCGGCGCCCGACGGCCACATCGCCGGGGCGGTCTATCTGGAGAAGGACGTCACGCTGCGCGAAAAACCCGGTCCGGCCGCCTGACGCTACGGCGTCGGCTAGATTTCCCGGTGGACTTTGGGAGTGGCGATGACCGAACCGCGGAGACGGCCGATCGTGGCACTCGCCTGCGCCCTCTTCGCGGCGGGAGCGGTCGCCGCCGGCTGCGGGGTTCCGGGCGCCACGGCCGCGGCCACTGCGCCGACGACCATCGGTGCCCAGTGGCGCTCGTTCCGCGCCGACGTCACCGGGATCCGCCCCGGTTCGGACGACCACAGCCTCGTCGTGCAGGTCGACCTACCCGGCAAGGACCCCGGCTGCGTCCAGGAGCCGCGGATCGAACAGGTCGTGGAGGCGAAGACCGACATCCGCGCGGACGTCGTCTACTCGACCCGCCCCGCGGCGGGCGGCTGCCAGGACAAGGTGCCCGCGGAACTGCGGCTGACGACGACGGACCCGATCGCCGACCGGACGGTCATCCTCAACGCCGACGCCGGCAACGCCTGGCACAAGCTGGGCGCGGGCTGGGGCCACTGCGACCGCCAGGGCACCTGCGCCCCGCCCGCCGACCACTGCGATCCGGCGTGGATCGGTGCCGCGGCGTCCGCCGCCGGTGCCGTCGGCCCGGGCACGACGCGCGCGTGCGTGCCGGGCTGGCTGGTCCTCGACCTCCCGCACCACCAGTCCGAGCCGCCGTCCCGCACGGCTTTCCGCTGGAGCGACGCGGGGTGGACGTCGTTCGCGCAGGCCCGGTCCGCCGGCTGCGCGGAGATCCTGGCGGCCGAGCCGAAGTTCCCGGCCGCGCTCTGCAGGGCGCTGCCCGCGCCCGCCTAGCGCGGCAGCTTCTTGACGATCTCCGCGCCGACCGCCTGCACGGCGACGTCGGTCTCGTCCTGCGGCATCGGCGAGTTCGAGAAGAACCCCTTGTCCCAGCCGGACACCTCGAGGATGACGACGGTCGTGCCCTTCAGGACGTGCAGTTCGGACCCGCTGAACGCGCTGTCGGTGGCGAGCCGGACCAGCACCGCCTTGTCGCCGATGCCGCGCACGTCCGTCGGTGGGAGCGCCGGTGCCTTCGGCGTGAACATGTCGTTCGCCTGCTCGCGCGCGCTCTCCCCGGAGTACCGCGTGATCTGGACGTGCATGGTGGCGTCGCGGACGTTCTCGTCCGGCCCCGGCTTCCAGCTGCAGCCCTGCTGCTTGATGCCCGGGAGGTCCTGGGTGCCCTGGCCGCCCAGGACGAAGCTCGGGAAACCCGCCTTCTCCAGCACCGGCGCCGGGACCTGGCACTCGGCGGGCACCGGCGACGACGACGGTGCCGCGCCGGTGCTCGCGAAGTAGTCGCCCGCGAAGATGCCCAGCGGAATGCCCGCGCCGAGCAGCACCACGACGCCGCCGATGATGCCGAGGATCAGCCCGGTCCGCTTCTTCTTCGGCGGCGGCACCGGCGCGCCGTACCCGGCGGGCGGGTACCCGGGCGGATACCCCGGCTGCTGCGGGTAGCCCGGCTGCGGCGGATAACCCTGCTGCGGCGGATATCCGGGCTGCTGGGGATAGCCCTGGTGCGGCGGGTACCCGGACTGCTGTTGCGGGTAGCCCGGGTACCCCTGCTGACCTTGGCCGTACGGCGGCGGTTGCTGCATCGAGCCCTCCCTCTCGAAGCGCGGGTCGTGACATCCGGGGCTTCGCCCCGGAGCCCCCGAAAGCGGTTAGTGCGCGAAGTGGCGCGTTCCCGTCAGGTACATGGTGACGCCCGCCTTTTCCGCGGCCGCGATGACCTCGGGGTCGTGGACCGAGCCGCCGGGCTGCACGATCGCGCGCACGCCCGCCTCGGTCAGCACCTCCAGGCCGTCCGGGAACGGGAAGAACGCGTCCGACGCGCCGACCGCGCCCTTGGCCCGGTCGCCCGCCCGCGAGACCGCGAGTCGCGACGAGTCGACCCGGTTGACCTGGCCCATGCCGACGCCGACGGTCGCCCCGCCGGTGGCCAGCAGGATCGCGTTCGACTTGACCGCGCGCAGCGAGCGCCACGCGAACTCGAGGTCGCGCAGGGTCTGCTCGTCGGCCGGGGCGCCGGTGGCCAGCTTCCAGTTGGCGGGGTCGTCGCCGGAAGCGTCGATCGCGTCGGCGGTCTGCAGCAGGACGCCACCGGAGATCGGGCGGAACTCGATCGGCGACGCCGGGGCGGCCGGCAGCTTCAGCAGCCGGATGTTCTTCTTGCGCTGCAGGATTTCCAGCGCCTCGGCGTCGAAGTCCGGGGCCAGCACGACCTCGGTGAAGACCTCGGCGATCTGCTCGGCGGCCTCGCGGCTGACCGGCCGGTTCGTCGCGATGACGCCGCCGTAGGCCGAAACCGGGTCGCAGGCGTGCGCCTTGCGGTGCGCTTCGGCGACGTCGACGCCGATCGCGAGACCGCACGGGTTGGCGTGTTTGATGATCGCGACGGCGGGCTCGGCGAAGTCGTACGCGGCGCGGCGTGCGGCGTCGGTGTCGACGTAGTTGTTGTAGGACATGGCCTTGCCGTGCAGCTGCTCGGCGTGCGCCAGGCCGGGACGCTCGCTCTTGTACAGCGCGGCCTTCTGGTGCGGGTTCTCGCCGTAGCGCAGGACGTCGGCGCGTTCCCAGGTGGCGCCGAGGAAGTCCGGGAAGCCGGCGTCGGCAGTGTCCGCGTCGGGGGCGTACGCGCTGGCGAACCACGACGCGACAGCCGTGTCGTACGCCGCCGTGTGCGCGTACGCCTGGGCGGCGAGGCGCTTGCGGTCTTCGAACTCGAAGCCGCCGCCGGCGACGCGCTCGAGCACCCAGCCGTAGCGGGCCGGGTCGACGACGACCGCGACGCTGCCGTGGTTCTTCGCCGCCGCGCGGACCATGGCGGGGCCGCCGATGTCGATGTTCTCGACGCAGTCCTCGGGGCTCGCACCGGAGGCGACGGTCTGCGCGAACGGGTACAGGTTCACCACGAGCAGGTCGAACGCCGCGATGTCCAGCTTGCGCAGCTGCTCGACGTGGTCGGGGTTGCCCTGGTCGGCCAGCAGCCCGGCGTGCACGTGCGGGTGCAGCGTCTTGACGCGGCCGTCCAGCGACTCCGGGAAACCGGTGACCTGCTCGACCGGCGTGACCGGGACCCCGGCGTCGGCGATGGCCTTCGCCGTGCCGCCGGTGGAGACGATCTCGACGCCGGCCGCGTGCAGGCCGGTCGCGAGGTCCAGGAGGCCCGCCTTGTCCGAGACGCCGATCAGCGCCCGGCGGACCGGGCGCCGTCCCAGGTCAGTGCTCACGAAATGTCACCTTTCGTCCGTCCACGGTGCAGCCACCGCGGCCGAGTCGCTCGATCGTTTCCACCAGCAGCCTGCGTTCGACGGCCTTGATCCGTTCGTGCAGGACGTCTTCGTCGTCGTCGCTCTCCACGACGACCGCCTCCTGGGCGATGATCGGCCCGGTGTCGACCCCGGCGTCCGCGAAGTGCACGGTCGAGCCGGTGACCTTGACCCCGGCCTCCAGTGCGTCGCGGACCGCGTGCATCCCCGGGAAGGACGGGAGCAGCGCCGGATGCGTGTTGATCACCGTGAAGCGGCCGAGGAACTGCTCGCCGAGGATCTTCATGAACCCGGCGGAGACGACCAGGTCGGGCCGGTACGCCGCGACGGCCTCGGTCAGCGCCTTGTCCCACGCGGCGCGGTCGGGGTGTTCGGCGACGCGGACGCTGAACGACGGGATGCTCAGGCGCTCGGCGCGGGTGAGGGCCTCGATGCCGGTGCGGTCGGCGCCGACGGCGACGACCTTGGCCGGGAAGCCGGACCGCCCGGTGGCGTCCAGCACCGCCTGCAGGAGGGTGCCGGAACCCGACGCGAGCACGACGAGCTTCACCGGAGTGGGCAGGTCCAACCGTTGAGACAGAGCGGGCTCCTTGCCGCGGGCGGTGCGCAGCCGGGCGCACGGCGCTTCACCAGGTCACGTAAACCCTAACGGTCGCCCTCGTCCGGCTCGACGTCGCCGCAGGTCTCGGTGCCTCCGGTCACAGCGCCGCCCGGTTCGGGAGCGGCTTCGGGGACGTCTTCGGCCGGTTCTACGAGGCCCAGCTCGGCGTCGGCCTCGGCTTCGAACTCCGCGTCCTCGGCGGAAATCTCCTCGTCCTCTTCGGACTCTTCGGCGGCTTCAGCCGCCTCGAGTTCCTCGACGGCTTCGGACGCTTCTTCCGTGTCGATGTCGTCGGCGTCCTGGAAGGCCTCGTTGTCTTCGAGCGCTTCGGGCGGCGGAGCGGGCGGCTCGTGCTCGCCCGTGAAGAACGCGACGAACGAACCCGGGATGACGATCCAGCAGAACGCGACGATCGAAGCGACGCCGACCGGGACGCTCACCGGGTCGAACGGGCCGTCACCGAGCCGCCCGCCGGCCAGCGTGCCCAGCACGACGCAGCCGAGCGCGACGACGGCACCGGCGACCGCGACCGCCCGGATGCGCTGCGCCGGATCGGCGTCGGCCTTGCGCAGCGACCAGCCGGCCAGCGCGCCGGCCGCCGCGGGCAGCACCAGCAGCGCCGGCCACCAGGCCGCGTGGTGCCCGGGCAGGCCGCCGAGCAGCGGGACGGCGGGCACGGCGCCGCCGCGGTAGCCGAACATGCCGACGGTGAGCGGCCCGATCGAGAACCCGGGCCCGGTGACGAAGGACAGCGCCGCCGTCACGGCGTTCGGCAGGTACAGCAGCGAGAGCAGGAAGAGCCCGGAACTGGTGCCGAACCCGGGTTCGTAGGTACCGGACACCGTCGCCCACGACAGCCCGGTCGCGACGGTGAACACGGCCGCGCCACCGGCCACCAGGATCGCCAGGCTCATCGCGCCCACGCGCAACCCGCGCAGCGCGAGCGGGTCGATGCGGTCGGCGACGGCGTCCGGCAGCCCGCACGACCGGGTGATGCCCGCGCACGCGGCCGCGGCGGCGAGCAGCCCCGGCACGGCGAAGGCGACCGCCGGGTCGGCCGTCACCGGCGAGCCCTGCGCGCAGAGCGCGACGACCAGCCCGAACACCGCGTGCGCGCCGGTGATCGTGATCAGCACCGGCCGGGCTTCGCGGAACGACCGGCAGCCGAGGCGGCGCGCGGCGCCGGACGCCGTCCGCGCGGCGAGCGCGACGACCCCCAGCGTCGGCAGCAGCGGCAGGACCCCGAGCGGGTGGCCGCCGATACCGAGGCGCACCTGGTGCGCGGCGAGCCAGCCGGGCCCGGCGGCCAGCAGCACGCCGGTGCCGGAGAAGGCGGTGCGGCCGGCGGTGAGGGCGACCAGGGCCAGCACGGTCGCGACGGCGGCGTAGCCGGTGACCAGCGGGCCGAGGGCGGCGGCGAGCAGCACGCGGAGCCGGGACCCCGGGGCGGGTTCGGCGCCGGGTCCGGGCTCGCCCACCGCTTCACCCGGCGGGTGGGGGTCGTCGGTGAGCAACTCCATGATCCGCACCCTGACATCCGGGCTGGTCCATCCGGGTGAGCCACGCCGCCGCCGGGAGCGGGAGCTCACCCGGTCGGGTCTCCCCCGACGCGAAACACCCGCTGTGACACCGAGGGTCACAGCGGGTGTTCGAAGGGGAGCTGTGTCAGTTCGACTTGCCGAAGCCACCGGGCGGCGTGCCCGGGTTCTCCGGCGGCTGCTGCTGGAAGAACTGGCCCTGCATCGGGGCGTACGTCGTGGCCTGCTGGCCCGGCGGCGGCGTGGTCGACGGCGGGTTCGGCGAGCCGTACTGGCCCGGCTGCGAGAACGGCGCCGACGGCTCACCGGTCGGGGCGACCGGCCCCGGCCCGTGGCCCGGCTGGCCGAACTGCTGACCGGACTGGCCCCCTTGACCGGCTTGACCGGACTGGCCGTACTGCTGCTGGCCCGGCTGGCCGTACTGGCCGCCGTAGGACGGCGCGGCGGGCTTCGGCGACGGCGGCTTGATGACGTCGTGCGCGATCAGCAGCGCGCCGACCGCGACGAGCATCTGCAGGATCGCCAGGATCAGGATGACGGTGACGATGCCGGGCGAGGTCTGCAGCCCGACGAGGGTGTCCAGGACCTCGAGTGCGCCGAGGACGCTGAACAGCGCCGCGAACGGCAGCGTCTTCGGGCCCTTGGGCAGCGCGTGCATCGCGGCGAGCAGGCCACCGCCGAGCAGGAACGTCCCGCCGAGGCCGACTTCACCGTTGTCGGAGAAGCCGAGGAAGTACTGCACGAGGCCGAGGCCGGCGACGACCAGGGCGAGCAGCAGCGGCAGGTTCTGCGGCAGGCCGGCCCCACCGGAGGGCGCCTGGTGCGAATGCGGCGGCTGCTGCGACGGGAAGCCGCTGGACGGCGGTCCGGGGGGCTGCTGGCCGCCACCCTGCTGGGGGTAGCCGGGCCCACCGCTGGGGAAGGTCATCGGATGCACTCCTGTCGGTTCGACCGGCACTCCGGGCGCGCGGGCGCCCGGAAGAAAGACGAGGCGGCTTGTGTGCGCAGAACGCTAGCGCACTCGAAGGCCGTCAGCCCACCAGACGTGTGAATACCTCGCCCGGTTTCATACCGAAACGAAGTAAGGCCGGGCACCCGACTGGGTGCCCGGCCTCACCAGGAGTTACTGCGTCAACCTCAGCCGAGGTTGTTGTACAGCTCACGCGCGAGGACGGCGGTCTCGCTCGGGGTCTTGCCGACCTTGACGCCGGCGGCCTCGAGGGCCTCCTTCTTCGCGGCGGCCGTGCCGGAGGAGCCCGACACGATGGCGCCCGCGTGGCCCATGGTCTTGCCCTCGGGCGCGGTGAAGCCCGCGACGTAGCCGACGACCGGCTTCGTAACGTTCTCCTTGATGTAGGCCGCGGCGCGCTCTTCGGCGTCGCCGCCGATCTCGCCGATCATCACGATGACCTTGGTCTCGGGGTCCGCCTCGAACGCCTCGAGGGCGTCGATGTGCGTGGTGCCGATGATCGGGTCACCGCCGATGCCGACCGCGGTGGAGAAGCCGATGTCCCGCAGCTCGTACATCATCTGGTAGGTCAGCGTGCCGGACTTCGACACGAGGCCGATGTGGCCGGGGCCGGTGATGTCGGCCGGGATGATGCCGGCGTTCGACTTGCCCGGGCTGATCACGCCGGGGCAGTTCGGGCCGATGATCCGGGTCGTGTTGCCCTTCGCGACGGCGTGGGCCCAGAAGTAGGCCGAGTCGTGCACCGGGATGCCCTCGGTGATCACCACGGCGAGCGGGATCTCGGCGTCGATCGCCTCGATGACCGCGTCCTTGGCGAACTTCGGCGGCACGAAGATGACCGACACGTCGGCGCCGGTCTCCTTGATCGCCTCTTCGACGGTGCCGAAGACCTTGAGGTCCTTGCCCTCGATGGTGACGGTCTGACCGGCCTTGCGGGCGTTGACACCGCCCACGATGTTCGTGCCGGACTTCAGCATCTTGGTGGCGTGCTTCATGCCCTCGGAGCCGGTGAGCCCCTGGACGATGACCTTGCTGTTCTCGTTCAGGAAGATCGACATCTCACGCACCTGCCGCGGCGAGCTCGGCAGCCTTGTCGGCCGCGTTGTCCATTGTGTCCACCACGGTGACCAGCGGGTGGTTCGCGTCCGCGAGGATCTGGCGACCCTCGACGACGTTGTTGCCGTCCAGGCGGACGACCAGCGGCTTGGTGGCCTCGTCGCCCAGGATCTTCAGGGCCTCGACGATGCCGTTCGCCACCGCGTCGCAGGCGGTGATGCCGCCGAAGACGTTGACGAAGACGCTCTTCACGTCGGTGTCGTTGAGGATGACGTCCAGCCCGGCCGCCATGACCTCGGCCGACGCGCCGCCGCCGATGTCGAGGAAGTTCGCCGGCTTCACGCCGCCGTGCTTCTCACCCGCGTACGCCACGACGTCCAAAGTGGACATCACGAGACCCGCGCCGTTGCCGATGATGCCGACCTGGCCGTCGAGCTTGACGTAGTTGAGGTTCTTGGCCTTGGCCTTCGCCTCGAGCGGGTTCTCCGCGTCCTTGTCCACCAGGGCCTCGTGGCCCGGCTGGCGGAAGTCCGCGTTCTCGTCGAGGGTGACCTTGCCGTCGAGGGCGATGATCTTGTCCTGCGGGTCACGGACCAGCGGGTTGACCTCGACCAGGGTGGCGTCCTCGGAGACGAAGGTCTCCCAGAGCTTCACCACGACGTCGGCGGCCTCGTCGATGATGTCGGCCGGGAAGTTGCCGCCCTTCAGGATCTCGAGCGCCTTCGCCTTGTCCACGCCGGCGATCGCGTCGACCGGGATCTTCGCGAGCGCGTCGGGGCGTTCGACCGCGAGCTGCTCGATCTCCATGCCGCCCTCGGAGGACGCCATCGCCAGGAACGTGCGGTTCGCGCGGTCCAGCAGGAAGGAGAAGTAGTACTCGGACGCGATGTCCGAGGCTTCGGCCACGAGCACGCGACGCGTGATGTGGCCCTTGATGTCGAGGCCGAGGATGGCTTCCGCCTTCTCCTTCGCCTCGTCCGGCGTCTGGGCCAGCTTGACGCCGCCCGCCTTGCCGCGGCCGCCGACCTTCACCTGCGCCTTGACGACGACCTGGTTACCGATCTGCTCCGCGGCGGCCTTGGCTTCTTCGGGGGTGCTAGCCACCGAGCCCGGCAGAACCGGTACTCCGTGGGCGGCGAAGAGATCCCTCGCCTGGTACTCGTAGAGGTCCACTACTCCAGTCTCCTGACGACACGCCACTGCAGGTGGTCCGCGACCGGACCGCGCTGTCGGACCAGTCGAGGTTAGCGACCTGCGCAGACGCAGGGGACTCCGCACCTGGTGAAGTCGGTCACCGTACGCGGTCAGACGGTGCTTCACCGGTGTGAGACCGCCCACCGGCGAGCTGTTTCACCACCTCCGAGGCGGTCTCGGCCGTGAAGACGGGAACACCCCCGAGCGCGTCCTCGAGGTCTTCGGGCGGGGCGGCGCCGAGCACGCCGACCGCGTCGGGGTCCTCTTGTTCGGCGGTGCGGAGGATCTGTTCGACGGTGCCCACGGGCCCGGCGTGGACGACCTCCACGCCGTCGTCGCGCAGGACACGGCCCAGCGCGACGGCCGCCGGATCGGGTTTCTCGAACTCCACGAGCAGCACCCGCAGACGCTCACGGCGCACGGCGTCCCCCGGCGGCCGAGAGGCCGGCGGCGGCGAGCAACGCGGCCGTGGCGGCGAGCGCGACCCAGAACCCGGCGGCCGGGCTCGCCCCGCCGAGCGAGCCGCCGACGAGCGGCAGCTCCGCGGCGTGCAGCGCGGTCAGCAGGGCGGCGCCGGCGAGCAGGGCGGCCGCCGGCTTCGGCCGGGACCGCGTCGCGAGCGCGGCCGCGCCGACGACGACCACGGCGGCGGTCAGCAGGCCCCACGACGGCGTGTCGAGGTGGGACCAGAGGCCCGCGGCGACGTAGCCGGGAACGGCGAAGACGGGCAGCCCGAACGCGGCGACGGCCAGGATCGCCCCCGCCGCGACGGGCGTGAGTGTCCGGTGGTCCGGCTCGGCGCCGTCCCCGGCGTCTTCGCGTTCGACGACACCGGTGCCGGCGGCGGCGAGCGCGGCCAGGGCGGCGAGCACGAGCGCGGCGAACGTCCAGGCGGCACCGGCCCCGAGGTCGTAGCTGAAGACGGGGGCGGCCGCGCCCCCGAAGCCGGCGAGGTTGCCGGCCTGGGTGGCGGTCAGCGCGGTGTTGAGGACGGCCGTGCCGGCCAGGACGATCCCGGCCCAGGCCACCCCGAGCACGGGCCGCGCGACGGCGGCGGTCTTCGGGAGGAGCACCCCGGCGGCGGGGACGGCGAGCACGAGCGCGGCGGCGAGGAGGAACCAGCGCGCGGGACTGTCGGCGGCGGCGCTGACCGGCGTGGTGGCGCCCGGGTTCAGCGCGGTGACGGCGACCTGCGGCGCGAAGGCGCCGATGAGCGCGGCGATCGCGGTGGCGAGACCGAGCAGGCCGGTGGTGAGCCGCCACCAGAAGAGCCCGGGGAGCTTCGCGCTGCCGGCGAGGTCGGCTTCGGACTTTTCGGTGCGCTCGGTCAGCCGCGTGCCCGCGAGGCCGCCGACGACGGCCGCCGCGACGAGTGCGAGCGCCGGTCCCCAGGTGACGTCCAGGTCAGCCCGGAAGAGCCCGGCGAGAACGGGCGGCGCGGCCACCCCGACGGCCGCGGCGGCCAGCCCGGCGAGAGCCCCCCGGGCGACGTGCTCGGCCGGAGCGGCGAGGGCGAGCACGGCGGCGAGCGGCAGGGCGGCGGCGACCAGGAGGTAGCCGCCGAGCGCGGGCCAGGGACCTTCGAAGGCGGCGCGGGCGAGCAGGAAGCCGTTGCCGGAGTGGACCGGAGCGGTGAGCAGCCCGGCCCCGGCGACGACGGCGAGCAGCGGGACGAGCAGCCGCCACCGCCGGCGTTCCGGCTCGTCGTGGTTCCGCAGGGCCCGCCACGCGACGACCCCGGCGGCCGCGGTCAGGACGTGCCCGGCGACGAGCAGCCAGAACCCGCCGCCGACGGCGGAGCTGCCGAGGAACCGGTCGGGCAGGTAGAGCTCGGGCCGGATGGTGAGCGGGCCGTTGACGGCGAACTGCAGGTCGAGGACCAGCCGCCCGGGAGCGAGGGCGGCCAGCCCGAGAACGAGGCCCCCGCCCAGGCCAGGTTTCCCGACGGCGGCGAACCAGATGGCGGCAACGGCGGGCGCGAGAGCGAGGAGGGCGAGCCACGGCCAACTGGTGAACCCGGGCCCGGCGGCGGGCGAAACGGGCACGACCGAGGCGGCGGTGAGGGCGACGGCGCCGAGAGCGGCCAGGGCCAGGGCGGTTTTCAGGGCGCTGGAGGAGCGGGTTTCGGTGTCGTCGGCCCAGGGCCCGCTCTCGTCGCCCGGCGAGGCGACGGAGGTGTGCGGCTTGCCGGGGGTGCGGCTTGGTTGCGAGGGGTTGCTGCGCGTTTGGGCAGTTCGGCCGGCTGATGCGGGCTGGGGGGAACTGCTTGCGGGACCTTGCGGCGCGCCGGAAACGCTACCGGCGGCGGGGACGGGCCGGGTGGGCTCGCCGGACCGGTCGGCGCCGGTGGAATCGGCCGCCGAGGCAGCGGCCCTGGGCGCACCCGGCACACCGCCCGCGGCAGGCACGGGCCGCGTTGGCTCGCCGGAGCGGTCGATGCCAGCGGAATCGCCCGCCGGGGCAGCACTCGCTGCGCCTCCCGCGGCAGGCACCGGACGCGTGGGCTCGCCAGACCGGTTGGCGACTGCGGAATCGCGCGCCGAAGCAGCAGCCCCGGGCACATCTCCCCCGGCAGGCACCGGCCGCGCCCGCTCGCCGGTCCGGTCGGCACCTGCGGAATCGCCCGCCGGGGCAGCACCCGCCGCGCCTCCCGCGGCAGGCACCGGCCGCGTCGGCTCGCCAGACCGGTCGACGCCAGCGGAATCGCGCGCCGAGGCAGCACCCGCCGCGCCTCCCGCGGCGGGCACGGGCCGTGTTGGCTCGCCGGACCGGTCGGCGTCGGCGGAATCGCCCGCAGGTGCCGCGCCCGCCGTGCCGCCCGCGACAGGCACCGTCCGCGCCCGCTCACCGGACCGGTTGGCGCCGGCGGAATCGCCCGCCGCGCCTCCTACGGCAGGCGCCTGCCGCGCCCGCTCACCGGACCGGTCGCCGGCGGCGGAACCGGCCGCCGAGGGAGCGCCCGCGGGCGCATCCGGCATGCCTCCCGCGGCAGGCACCGGACGCGTGGGCTCGTGGGGACCCGGTGCGCTCCGGTCCGTGGAGGGTGGGGCCTGCGCAGACCCCGGCCGGGGCGGGGGCGGGCTCGGGGGCGCGTTGTCCGGGCCTCGTGCCTCGGGTTCTTGGCGGGGGCCGGGGGTGCTTCCGGTGGGGGGCTCTGCGCGTGGGGGCATATTGCCCGCGACGCTAGCAAGTTCGGGCCGCCCGGGAGCCGTGGCGGGGCGCGAGTCGTCGGACGCGCTTCAACCCTCCTCCGCAATTCGTTATTCCGGCCTTCGGAGGCTCTTCGGACGCTCCGGAGGCCCCGTTGGGCCATTTGGTGGGCCTTCAGCACCCGTCAAGCCTGTAAGGCAAGTCACACCGAACGCCGTAAACCCCCTCTAACTTTGGGTGATTTCCACAGGTGAGCGGGGTGGCGGTTCCACCCGATCGGCCGACAGCGGGGGCACGTCTTGCCGACAGCGGTACCCCTTCGTTACTGTCCCGGGGTCCCCATTACAGTCAGGTCACGAAGTAGGACGCGAGCAAACCACCCCCGAGGTTGGCTCATCGGGTTCCCCCGCCCACAGTCCTCGACCCGACTCCCCGACGATGGAAGGCCCTGTCTTGGCTTCACACCGCTCCCCCGGCGGCCAAGCTCCTTCCCCGGCATTGAAGGACGCACTGGAAGGTGCGGTCGTTCGTGTCCGGGGTGCGCACCGCATCGCCCCGCCCTCTTCGGCCCTTCGCGGCCGTGTCGTGGTTGCCGCTGTTGCGGCTGGTGCGTTCGCCGCCGCTGCTGCGGGCTCGACCCTCAAGACAGTCACCGACACCGACACCGCCGTCACGCCGCTGGCCAACAGCCAGGACGCCAGCGCTTCCCTGACCGCGGGAGGTGCGGGCTCCGGGGGTGCCCCCGAGCTCCTGCCGACCGGCCACACCGTCGACGCCTCCGCCGAGGCCGCCAAGCTCGCCGACAGCGCCTCCGTCACGCAGGCCCGTGAGCAGCGCGAAGCCGACGCCGCCAAGAAGGCCGCCGAAGAAGCCTCTCGCCCCAAGACCTGCCTGCCCGCGCACGGCACCTTCACCTCCGGCTTCGGTGCCCGCTGGGGCACGAGCCACCTCGGTATTGACATCGCCAACGCCATCGGCACCCCGATCTACGCCGCCTCCGACGGCACCGTGATCGAGGCCGGCCCGGCCAGCGGCTTCGGCCTCTGGGTGCGGGTCCAGCTCGACGACGGCACGATCCAGGTCTACGGCCACATGAACAAGTACTCCGTCGAGGCGGGCCAGAAGGTCAAGTGCGGCCAGCAGATCGCCGAGATCGGCAACCGCGGCCAGAGCACCGGCCCGCACCTGCACTTCGAGGTCTGGCAGAACGGCACCAAGAAGATCGACCCCCGGCCCTGGCTGGCCGCGCGCGGCATCGTTCTCTGATCCGTTCGCTCCCGGCACGGGAGCCGGCACCACCAGCGCGTACGACAGCGGAAACCCGGCCGTAGAGCGCTCATCCGCTCCGGCCGGGACACCGCGGGCAACGGCAGCCGACGAAGAGCGCTGACCACACGCGCTCCGCCGAGCCACTCGTACGCTGAAACCGGTCACAAGATCAAGGTTGGCCACTGCGGGCCAAACGCAAACACTCCTATCGGGTACGTCTCCGCTCCCCGGCGAAGGCCGCCGGACGTCATCGAGCGGCTCCGGCACGGTCATCGCTCCTCCGGAGCCGATCGCGCGGGAGTTTTCCGGACACGGCTCGCCCGCGTCGACCTCCAGGCCGATCGCACCCGACAGCGGAACCGCCCCAGACCGCGGCGAATCCTCGCCGGC
The DNA here is from genome assembly GCF_030285645.1 of Amycolatopsis sp. DG1A-15b. Taxonomy (GTDB): domain Bacteria; phylum Actinomycetota; class Actinomycetes; order Mycobacteriales; family Pseudonocardiaceae; genus Amycolatopsis. The sequence continues at coordinate 8,977,846 of NZ_CP127296.1, read as the reverse complement.
GTCCGAAGTCACGGCAGATCCGATCCAAGCCGCCCACAGCCGACTCAGCGCCCGCAACCGCCTACCGCTGTCCGCCCGGCAAACGGCGGATGAAGTACGCCACCGCGACCTGCCACACCGTGCACAGCTCCGCTGGCTGCCGGACCGGCAGCCAGCCCCAGGGCACAACTCCCCTTGCGCCCCCCGCGGAGCGGACACGCGCGGCACTCCGGGCCCTGGTCGTCCAGCGGCGTCCCCGGCCGCAGGTGACACAACGCCCGTCCGCGCCGAGCTCGTGCTGCCTGAGCAGCGCTCGCCAGGCGGCGGCCAGCCGGCACGCCTCCGCTCCCGCACGCGAAGGAATTCCCGAAGCCCCCGAAGGCTCCCGACCCCGATCCGGAACCGTCGACCCCAGGACTCCTCGCAGGTATTTTTGTACCCCCTCGGCCAACAGCCCAAACAGCACCGCGTCCACACCACATTACCCCCTCCATCGAACCTTTGTTCGATTGCGGGGTCAGTTCTACCGGGTGGGTACGACGATTCCGGCGGCGATCTCAGAGATCGCCGCCGGATTCACTCGGACGAGTGGCGCTTTGGCTAGAGCTTCACCATCGGGACGCTGCCGATGAGCATCAGGCGGACCTTGCCCGCCTGACCGAAGTCGATCGTGGCCGTCGCGCGCGGGCCGACCCCGTCGCAGGAGATCACCGTGCCGAGGCCGTACTTGTCGTGGCTGACGCGGTCGCCGACGTCCAGCTTCAGCGCCACCGTGTCCTTCCAGCCCTTGCCGAACGACGGCGTGCCCGACGAAGACGGCGAAGAAGACCGACGGCCGCCCCAGGTGGTCGCCGCCCGCGGGGTGCCGCGCGAACCGGAACCGAACGAGCCGAAGCCGCCGCTGGACGGCTCCAGCCGCCGCCAGTCGACCAGGTCCGGCGGCAGCTCGTCGAGGAACCGCGAAGCCGGGTTCATCGACGGCTGGCCCCACGCCGAGCGCGTGATCGCGCGCGAGACGTACAACCGCTTCCGGGCGCGCGTGATCGCGACGTACGCCAGCCGTCGCTCCTCGGCCAGCTCCGTCGGGTCGCCCAGCGCCCGCATGTGCGGGAAGACGCCGTCCTCCCAGCCGGTGCAGAACACCACCGGGTACTCCAGGCCCTTCGCGGTGTGCACGGTCATCAGCGTGACCACACCCGCACCGCCGTCGCCTTCGTCGCCGCCGTCGGGTGAAGGCACCGAGTCGGCGTCCGCGACCAGCGACACGCGCTCGAGGAACGCCGGCAGCGAGCCCGGCGCCGGGACGCCCTCGTCCACGACCAGTTCGGCGTTCTCGTCCGCGACGACCGCGGCGGTGATCTCGGCGAATTCGCGCGCCACCGTGACGAGCTCGTCGAGGTTTTCCACGCGCGTGTGGTCCTGCGGGTCTTCCGACTCCTCGAGCTCGACGCGGTAACCGGTCTTGTCGAGCACCGCTTCCAGGACGTCGTGCACCTCGGCGCCGTCCGCAATCAGCGTCCCGAGCTCGTCGAGCAGCGCCACGAACCCGCCGATCGCCTTGACCGAGCGCGGGTTCAGCAACGGCACCTTGCCCTCGACGGCGTCCCGCAGCGCGGCCGCGAACGAGATCCGCTCGCGCTCGGCGTGCGTCGCCACGACGGCCTCCGCGCGGTCGCCGATGCCGCGCTTGGGGACGTTCAGCACGCGGCGCAGGCTGACCGTGTCCTCGGGGTTCGCCAGCACCCGCAGGTACGCGATCATGTCGCGGACCTCGCGGCGTTCGTAGAACCGCACGCCGCCGACGACCTTGTACGGCAGGCCGAGCCGGATGAAGATCTCTTCGAAGACGCGGGACTGGTTGTTGGTGCGGTAGAAGACGGCGACGTCGGAGTAGTCGGCTTCGCCCTTCTCCGCCAGCGCGTCGATTTCGCCCGCGACGAACGCGGCTTCGTCGTGGTCGTTGTCCGCGACGTAGCCGACGATCTTCTCGCCGTCGCCCGAATCCGTCCACAGCCGCTTGGCCCGCCGGTTCGGGTTCCGCTCGATCACGGCGTTGGCCGCGTTCAGGATCGTCTGCGTGGAGCGGTAGTTCTGCTCCAGCAGGATGGTGCGCGCGTTCGGGAAGTCCCGCTCGAACTCCTCGATGTTGCGGATCGTCGCGCCACGGAAGGCGTAGATCGACTGGTCCGCGTCACCGACGACGACCAGCTCGGCCGGCTCGACACCCGCTTCGTTCGGCGCGGTCCCGGCCAGCTCGCGGACCAGGGTGTACTGCGCGTGGTTCGTGTCCTGGTACTCGTCGACCAGCACGTGGCGGAAGCGCCGCCGGTAGTACTCGGCGACGTCCGGGAACGCCTGCAGCAGCGAGACCGTGCGCATGATGAGGTCGTCGAAGTCGAAGGCGTTGGCCTGGTTCAGCCGCCGCTGGTACTCGCCGTAGACCTCGGCGACGCGGCGCTCGAGGTCGTTGCCCGCGTTCGCCGCCGCCGTCTCCGGGTCGGTGAGCTCGTTCTTCAGGTTCGAGATGTGCACGGCGAGCGTGCGGGCGGCGTAGCGCTTCGGGTCGATGTCGAGGTCCCGCGCCACCAGGGTGATCAGCCGCTTGGTGTCGTCGGAGTCGTAGATGGAGAAACTCGACGACATGTCCAGGACCTTGGCTTCACGGCGCAGGATCCGCACGCACATGGAGTGGAACGTCGACACCCACATCGCGTTCGCGCGGCGCCCGACGAGCGCGGCGACGCGCTCGCGCATTTCGGCGGCGGCCTTGTTGGTGAACGTGATCGCCATGATTTCGCCCGGGTGCACGCGGCGCTGCCCGAGCAGGTAGGCGATCCGGCGGGTCAGCACCCGGGTCTTGCCCGATCCCGCGCCCGCCACCACCAGCAGCGGGCCACCGGCGTGGGTGACGGCTTCGCGCTGGGCGGGGTTGAGGTCGTCGAGCAGCTCGGCCTGCCCGCCGGCGGCGGGCTTGCGCACAGGGGTCGCGGCGGGGAGATCGAAGAGGGTGTCCATCGTGCGTCCACGCTACCCCGGGTGGGTGGGAGTGCGGCACAGCGTGCCGACGCGAGCCGCTCCGGTGGCGGGGCGGTCAGCGAGAGCGGCTACGGCGGTGGGCGTAGCGCCGGATGTCGCTTGCCACCCGACGCGCCGCGGGCTCCACGCGCGGAGCATCGGTGGACATGGAAGACACCAGCTCCGCCCGCATCCGGGCCGCCGACGCCGATCGTGAACGCGTCGCCACCACCGTCCAGACCGCCGGTGCCGAAGGCCGGCTCACCCTCGACGAGGTCGAAGAGCGCCTCAGCCGCGTCTACTCCGCGCGGTTCACCGACGAACTCGCCGCGCTCACCACCGACCTGCCGCGGCCCGCGCCGCCGTCGCCCGGCTTCCCGCTGACCCGGGAGGCGCTGCGGCGCCATCCCGCGCTGCGCGTCCACCTCGCCGTCGTGGTCGCGATCGCCGTGCTGGTGGTCGTCCGGTGGGCGGTGCTGGGCGCCGGGTTCTTCTGGCCGGCGTTCCCGCTGTTCTGGCTCGGGGTGAGCCTCTTGGTCCACGCCCGGGTGCGCTCGGTCCGGGAGCGGCCCCGTGCCGCTGTGCCATACTGAGCACATGCGGCACCACGCAGAGCGATTTTTCTACGGGATCCGGACTCCGGCTCCCGTGATCGCGTAGTGCCCGAACCGCCATCACGCCAGCCCCGGAGTCCACGGACCCGGGGCTGTCGCCGTCCCTGGGGCCGGGTCCGGGCTTCGAGGAAGAGGTCCCGATGAACGCACACGCGACGAACGCCGACGGCCAGCCCGCCGAGCACACTCCCGCGGGCGACGACATCGCGTCGCTCCGCGAGGAGATCGACTGGCTGGACAAGGAGATCCTGCGGCTGGTGAAACGCCGGGTCGAGGTGTCCAAGACGATCGGGGCCGCGCGGATGGCCGCCGGCGGCACGCGCATCGTCTACAACCGCGAGATGGACGTGCTCGCGCGCTACCGCGAGCTCGGCCCGGACGGCCGGCAGCTGGCGATGGCGCTGCTGAACCTGGGCCGCGGGCGGCTCGGCCGGTAACGGTTACCCGAATTCGGGGACTTCCCCGAGGCACCGGGGGCCCCGGGGCAGGCAGACTGGGGCCATGGACTGGCTCGTGAATCTCATTGCCATCATCGTCGCGCTCGCGAGCGTGCTGGCCGCGCTGGGCCATGTGGGGTATCTGGCGCTGCTCAACAACGCGGCGGGTAAGCGGGCCGGGGGCGCTCCGGTCGCGCAGTACGTCAAGAGCAGGTGGGCCGTTGCCGGCGGTACCACCGCGGCTTCGCTGTTCGCCTGGTTGCTCACGGCCGGCGGACCGACGCTGGACATCTTCGCGATCATCGTCGCCGCGGGTAGCGGCGTGGTGGCGACGAAGGCGCTGCAATCCACGCGGGACCGTTACCGCACGGGAGGCTGAAACTCCTGATCAGGGTCGATGGCGCTGGGTGAAACTTCGTAGCGTCACCATCGCCCGTTCGGTCGCGCCCGACCGAGTGAAACCTCTGCAACTTGCAGGTTTGGGGGCGACTTTCTCCGCCGGATGCTCCTAGGGTTGGCGGCGTGAGGACCCTTGCGTCTGGGTCGGGCAATGCCCGCGAGACGCGCGGGGGCACTGGCCCCGCGCGCCTCCAGTCGCGTGCGCGTGCATTTGCGCAGTATTCCGAACGGGATTTCGAACGGGATTCCGCGCGTGAGGATGCTCCGATCGGGTCGTCTCGCCGCCGGATGGCGTCAGGACCGCGCCGCCGGGTGGTCGAGCCCACATGAGCCAAGGCACGGAGTTCCACGGGCACGCCGCGGCGGCCGCGCATCCGGGGCGGCACCGGCGCGGCAGCGCGGAGAGCTGGACGCCACCGCTGCCCCAGCACCGCCCGGTGCGCCACCGCGCGGCCGGGAACGCACCGGAGCCGGGCTCACTTCCGTTGCGGCACCACGGGTCTGGTGAGGCGCCGGAGAGTGGTTCGTATTCCCCGCGGTATCGCGAGGCGGCCGAGCCGGCGGAAGGTGGCTCGCATCCCCTGTGGCACCGCGGAGCCGCCGAGCAACCGGAGGGCTCCTACCCCGTGCGGTACCGCGGAGACGCCGAACCGCTGGGCGGCGCCCGCTCCTGGCCGCACCACGCGCCCACCGAGCCATTCGAAGGCGGCTCCCATCCCCTGCGGCGCCACCCGCCGGCCGGATCGCCGGAGGCCGGCAACCGCCCTTTCGCGGGCGGGACCACCGGACCCACGCCGGCCGATCCGGCGGTGTCCGGGTGCCTGCCGCTTCCGCAGCCGTCGCTGCCGCAGCCGCGGGACCGGCGGCCCGCGCCGCCGCTCTTCCCGGCCTCGCACGGCAGTCTTCCGCTCGACGCCTTCGAAGACGACGACCTCGAGCCCGGCCCGGACGAGGCGCCGGTCGCCGAAAGCCGTGCCGACCTGGCCGCCCGGCGGACCCGCGTCTCGCTGGTCGCGCCCACGCCGCGGAGTGCGGACTTCGACGATGACGACGTCCGCATCTACTCCGCCCCTCCCCTCGACGGCCTGGGGGGCTTCACGATCGGGTCCGTTCCCGCCTCGGTGACGCCTCCGAAGACCTGGCGGAAGGCGGCCTGGTTCGCCACCGGTGCGTCCGGTGCCGTGGTCGTCGGCCTCCTCTGCGCCGGCTCCTTCCTGGTCGGGAAGCCGCCGATGGACCAGGCCGTGCAGGGCTCCTGGCCCGGCTACCAGGGCGTGCCGACGATCGCCGACCCCACCGGCGAGCACCGGCCGCCGACGCAGGGCGGCTCCGCGCCGGGGCCGGAATCCGCGTCGCGGCCGGGAAACACCGCCGGGAAGACCCACAGCGGCGGCGGTGCCGGGCCGGTCGACGGCGTGGCTCCCCCGCCCGCCCGCGCCACCACCACCCCCGGCAAGGCGAAGCCCGGCACCGCCGATCCGAGCGCGGCCCCGCGGAAGCCGCCGGTCACGCCCGCCCAGCGCGAAAACCCGGTCAAGCCGCCGTGGTGGTACTCCTTCCCGCCGGACGCCCAGACCATGGGGGACAACTCGGAGAAGTTCTTCAACACCGTCACCACCGACCCGTCCGCGGCGTCGTCGGTGACCACCGGCCACCTGCACGACCAGGGGCCACAGGCGCTCGCCGACCGGTACGCCGGCATCGCCTACTTCGAAGTCAAGAAGGTCAGCATCGACCAGCAGCGCGGCGTCACGGTCAACACCGTCGAGGTCACCCACACCGACGGGACCAAGACCGTCGAGGAGCGCACACTGACCTTCGGCGACGGCGACAAGATCACGGCTGACGGTCAGTAGCCGGTCTCGCACGTGCGGTTCGCCCGTTCTGATGCACGTGCGGTGCGCCGAGCGGTTATGCCTGGTCCGGGTGGGTGACATAAGCTGCCGCTCGTCGTATCGCGACGGCATTCCGGCGACAGAGCCTGGTGGTCGCCGTCCGCACAGGGTTACCTGACGACAGCGAATCCGGAAACCGGCCACGAGTCGGCCGACCGGACCAACGGGCGCCCGGCCGACCGGCCGAGTGACCGTCCCCGGAACCCAGAGCGAGGACTTTCGTGCTTGATCGGCAGCGCACACGGCGTGAGTCACCTCACGCCGTCCGCGTCGAGGACGTCATCCCGGCCGAGATCCTGGTCGGCGTCGCCGACGCCGACCGGGACCACCTCGAGCAGGTCTTCCGCGACCCGCAGCGGTTCCTGCCGTCGCGGACCGAGCCGGCCCGCGAGCCGGTGCAGAGCGAAGACGGCGGCGAGCCGGAAAGCCGGTTCGCGCGCCGCGCGAAGCTGACCGGGCTCGTCGCCGCGGGCGCGCTCGTCGCCGGTGCCGTGGTCGCCGCGCCGATGCTGACCAGCTCCCACCGCGCCGCCTCCCCCGGCGGCCAGTCCACGCCCGCCGGGTTCACCGGCGCCGCCGAGCTCGGCGGCCTCGCCGTCCCGCAGCACCAGGCCGGCGGCGGCGCGCCGGAGCAGCGCAGCCAGGCCACGCCGGGCACGCACGTCGAAGGCACGCCGGCCACCCAGCCGGCGAACGGCACCCCGCGGACCCAGCCGACGCCGGTCGCCGCCGCCCCGGTCCCGGACAAGGCCGCCGACGCCCGCAGCGCGAGCCGCAAGATCCAGGCCGTCAAGGACTTCTACGCCAAGATCGCCCGTGACTCCGCCGGCGCGCTGGCGCTGCTGAGCCCGGCGCTGGTCGAGGGGACGGCCGGCGAGCTGGTCCGCACCTGGAGCTCGATGGACGCCATCGACGTCCAGGAGGCCGACACGCAGATCAAGCCGGACGGCTCGATCCTCGCGGTCGCGACGCTGCACCGGCCGGACGGCGCCCTGGTGCGCGTCACCCAGCTGTTCCGGGTCGCCGACAGCGGTGGGCTGATCACCGAAGCCGAGCTCGTCTCGGCCCAGTACATGTAGCCCACCGCGATCACTCCTTCACCCCTGGTTCAAGTGCCCGTGCCGATTTCGTGTGCGCAGAGTGAGCGCCTAGCCTTGTCACGGGCCGGTCTCGGAAAAGCCGGCTCAGAGCCCACGACATGTGCATACGCTCCAGCGAAGCGGCGTGCTCGTGGCCGCGCCACCAGGCACCGATCCGCACGCCCTGGTGTAGCGGGAGCCCAAAGGGAGGTCGCGTGAGCGACGAGGGTCGTCTGGTCGCCGATCGATACCGCATCGTCGGGCGGGTCGGCACGGGCGCGATGGGGGCCGTCTGGCAGGCGCACGACGAGGTCTTGGGCCGCACCGTGGCCATCAAGCAGCTCCTGCTCCAGCCGCACCTGGACGAGCACGACGCCGAGGACGCCCGCCAGCGGACGATGCGCGAGGGCCGGATCGCGGCCCGGCTGCACCACCCCAACGCGATCTCCGTCTTCGACGTCGTCACCGACGACAACGGCCAGCCGTGCCTGATCATGGAGTACCTCAACTCCACCAGCCTGGCCGCCGTGCTCCAGGAACGCCGCACGCTGCCGCCGACCGAGGTGGCGCGCATCGGCGCCCAGGTCGCCGCGGCGCTGCGCGAGGCGCACGCGGTCGGCATCGTGCACCGCGACATCAAGCCGGGCAACATCCTCCTCGGCGGCAACGGCACCGTGAAGATCACCGACTTCGGGATTTCGCGGGCCAAGGACGACGTCACGGTCACCAAGACCGGGATGATCGCCGGCACCCCCGCCTACCTGGCCCCCGAGGTCGCCATCGGCGGCGAGCCGGGGCCGGAGTCCGACGTCTTCTCCCTCGGTTCGACGCTGTACGCGGCCTGCGAGGGCCAGCCCCCGTTCGGGCTGTCCGAGAACACGCTGAGCCTGCTGCACGCGGTCGCGGCCGGGCAGATCAACCCGCCGCGCCAGTCCGGGCCGCTGGCCAGCGTGCTGGCCGTGCTGCTGCACCCGGAAATCGAGCACCGGCCGACCGCCGAGGAGTGCGAGGAGCTGCTCGCCGCCGTCGCCCGTGGCGAGACGCCGCTCGGAGGCCCCGCGGACGAGACCATGATGGCGCCGTCCGCCGGCGTCCTCGGCGCGGCGGCGGTCGCCGACCCGAACGCGACGCAGATGTTCGACGAGATCCCCGCCGGTCACTCGGGCACGCTGGTCGGCGGCGGCGGAGGGGCCCCGACGCAGGCGGTGCCGTTCTACGACGAGGACGACTACCCGGAGGGCACCGGCTACCCGGAGGACGACTACGACGGGTACGGCCACTACCCCGAGGACGACCACCACGCGGCCGGGGGCGTGCCGCCCGGCCTGGCCGCGACCCGCGCCGTGCCGGTGCCGCCGCACGAGCAGGGCGGGTACGAGGACGACTACGACGATTACGACGACGATCCCGAGCCGCCCCCGGCCCGGTCACGGCCCCAGCTGAGCCCGGTCGACGAGGACGAGGACAAGCCCGGCGCGTGGAAGCGCCCGGCGATCATCGGCGGCATCGTGGTCGTGGGCCTGGTCGCGCTCGTCGTCTGGCTGCTGAGCCCGAACAACCCGGAGGCGCCGGCCGCGCCGGTGTCCAGCAGCAAGCCGTCGCCCGCTGCCACGTCGTCGTCGTCGGAACCGTCGACGACGGAGGACTCGTTCACCCCGGTGGAGGTGCCCCCTCCGGCGTCGGAGACGACCTCGTCGACGAAGCGCGCGACGACGTCGCGAGCGACCGAAACGCCGGTGACCACGACACCGAAGACGACGACGCCGCCGAAGACGACGGAGTCCGAGTCGCCGCCGGCGTCGTCCTCTGCTTCCAGCTCCCCAGCCCAATCGAGCTCGCAGCCGCCGGCCAACGGATGATCGAGGACCGACTTGAGTTCTGAAGGCACCATCGTCGGCGGCCGGTTCCGGCTGGACCAGCCGATCGGCCGCGGCCGCGCGGGCATCGTGTGGCTGGCGTTCGACACGCGGCTGTTCCGCACCGTCGCGATGAAGCGGATGTACCTGCCGGTCGGCGCGGGAGAGCGCGCCGAGCAGGCGCGCGCCGCCGCCATGCAGGAAGGCAAGGACGCGGCCCGGATCGAGCACCCGTGCGCGATCAAGGTGTTCGACGTGCTGCCGGACGGCCAGGACGTCTGGCTGGTGATGGAGTACATCCCGTCGCGCAGCATGGCGACGTTCCTCGCCGAGCACGGCCGGCTCACCCCCGACCAGGCGGCGCTGCTGGGCATCCAGCTCGGGAACGCGCTGGCGGCCATCCACGGAGCCGGGTTCGTGCACCGCACCCTCGAGCCGGGCACCGTGCTGCTGGCCGACGACGGCGGCGTCAAGCTCACCGACATCGGCATCAGCGGCGGCGGGCCCAGCCCGGCATACGTGGCACCCGAGGTCGCCCGCGGGCTGCCGGGCACGCCGGCGGCGGACGTCTTCTCCCTCGGCGCGACGCTCTACACGTCCGTGGAGGGCGTGCCGCCGTTCGGGGACGACGGCCAGTCGTCCGAGCGGCCGCCGCAGAACTCGGGCGTCCTGACCGAGGCGCTGCGCAAGATGCTGCGCGCGGACCCGACCTCCCGGCCGACGATGGCGGACACCGTCCACTCGCTGAAGGCGATCACCGAAGGCCGCGAAACGGCGTTCATCCCGCCGACCGCGCCGGCGATGCCGACCATGCCCGTCGGCTGGCCGACCGCGCAGGGCGGCCCGCCGAGGCCGCCCCAGGGACCGCCGGTGCCGCCGTCGGGGCCGCAGTTCCAGCCGCAGTACCCGATGACGCCGCCGCCCGGCTACCCGCAGGGCGCGACCCAGCAGATCCCGCCGGTCCCGCCGGCTCCTCAGGCAACGCAGTACGCGCCGCCGCCCGCGGCCGCGGCGCAGCAGGCCGAGGCCTGGAACCTGCCGGTGTCGAAGAAGACGCTGGTCACCGTGGCCGCGATCCTCGCCGCGGTACTGGTCGGCATCCTCGTCACGGAGCTGTTCTTCGTCTAGACGAGTAAGTCCTGAGTCCGGGCGGTGTTCGGAGACGGACGAAGGGTGTTCAAGATCCGTTGGTGAAGACAGACCTGAACCCCGCTGACCGCACTCTGCGTCGAGATCGATGACCATCTCGGCAAGCCCGCCCGCACCGGACGGCCACCACCGCCATCCGGCACAACCGCGCCACCGGCCAGCCCGTCACACGATCACTGATCGCCTACGACCACCGACCAGTTGAGACTTGCTCGTCTAGGCCACCTTGGCGGTCGCCGCGCGCATGGCTTCCAGCAGCGTGCGGACGGCCGGGTGGCCCCAGGCGCGTGACGCGACGGCGGCGTGGATCGCGCGGACCGGCTCGGGGTTGCGCATCCGGCGGACGACCACGCCGGGGTGCTGTGCGCCGAGCCCCAGCCCGAGTTCCGGGATCAGCCCGACGCCGATGCCGGCGGCGATGAACCCCAGCGCCGTCTGGTAGTCCTCGGACTCGACGACGACGTTGGGCGCGAACCCGGCGGACGCGCAGGCGCTGTCCAGGATGTCGCGGCAGACGCCGGGCAGGCCGTCGACGCCGACCCACGGCTCCTCGGCGAAGTCCGTCAGGTCCAGTACGCGCTTGCGCGCCAGCGGGTGGGCCTTCGGCAGCACGGCCCGGTACGGGTCGTCGAGCAGGTGCACCAGCTCGACGCCTTTGCCAGGCGGCGTCTTGCGCGGGAAGACGGTGATCGCGACGTCGGCGTTGCCCGCTTCGACGTCCGTCATCGGGTCGTCGGGTTCGACCAGCTTGAGGTCGAGGCGCACGCCGGGGTGCTCGCGGCGGACCGCGGCGATCGCGGGCGGGACCAGCGACGCGCCCGCCGTGGCGAAGTAGCGGATCGAGACGCGGCCGATGCGGCCCTCCTTGAGCTCCGTCAACGCGGCTTCGGCCTTGGCGAGCTCGGTGCTGAGGGTCTCGGCGTGTTCGGACAGCAGGGCACCCGCCGCCGTCGGGCGGACGCCGCGCCCGACGCGTTCGAGCAGTTCGGTGCCGGCCTCGCGCTCCAGCGTGGACAGCTGCTGGCTGATGGCGGACGGCGTGTAGCCGAGGTTGCGGGCCGCGGCGGTGATCGACCCGCTGGTGATGACGGCACGGAGGACCTGCATGCGGCGGACGTCGAGCATGCCCCCGATCGTACAGATCGGCTTAAGTGTTCATGCAGTTAATTTCGCTTGTCCTTACGTCTGGTCCGGGTGAAGCTGACGTCGGCTGTCGAAGGAGGACTGGGGTGGGCGAGACGAAGACCCTGCTCAGGATCGGTGCGCTGGCGCTGATGTGGGGCTCGAGCTTCTTCTGGATCAAGCTGGGACTGGGGATGTTCTCGCCGGTTCAGCTCGTCCTGGCGCGGCTGGTGCTCGGTGCCGCCATGCTGCTGGTGCTGTGCCGCCTGCAGCGGGCCCGGCTCCCGCGCGACCGCCGGACGTGGGGCCACCTCGCGGTCGCGGCGTTCTTCCACAACGCGCTGCCGTTCCTGCTGTTCGCGATCGGCGAGACGACGGTCGACTCGGGCATCACCGGGGTCCTCAACTCGACGACGCCGCTGTGGGTGCTGCTCGCCGCGCCGCTGATGGGAACGTCGTCCCGGATGACGGGGACGCGGCTGGCCGGCCTGGTCGCCGGCCTCGGCGGGATCCTGCTGATCTTCGCGCCGTGGCAGGCGTCGGGCCTGCTGAGCTGGGGCGCGCTGGGCTGCCTCGCGGCGGCGGCGAGCTACGGCTTCGCGTTCGTCTACGAAGGCAAGTACCTGTCGGACCCGTCGGTGTCGCCGTACGCGACTTCGGCGGGCCAGATGGTGCTGGCCAGCGGGATGCTGGTGCTGGCGCTGCCGGCGGGTGGCTTCGCGCCGGTGCACGTTTCGCCGGGACCGCTGCTGGCGGTGCTGGTGCTGGGCATCGGGTCGACGGGGATCGCGTTCGCCCTGAACTACCAGCTGCTGGCCAGCGAGGGCGCGGTGGCGGCTTCGGTGGTCGGGTACCTGCTGCCGGTGGTTTCGGTGCTGCTCGGGGCGGTGTTCCTCGGCGAGCAGCTGCACCTGCGGGTGATCGCGGGCATGGTGATCGTGCTCGGCGGCGTGGCGTTGACCCGGCTTCCCAAGCGGGTGCCGGCGGCGGAACCGGTGCTGGAACGCGTCTAGACGAGACGGCGGTCGGAGGCCCAGCGGGAGAGCTCGTAGCGGTTCGAAAGCTGGGTCTTCCGCAGGACGCTCGACACGTGCGTCTCCACCGTCTTCACGGAGATGAACAGCTCCGACGCGATCTCCTTGTACGCGTACCCGCGCGCGAGCAGTCGCAGGACGTCCCGCTCGCGAGGCGTCAGCAGGTCCAGCTCGGGGTCGTTGATCGGCGCCGAACCCGGGCGGTCGGCGAACGCGTCCAGGACGAAGCCGGCCAGCCGCGGCGAGAACACCGCGTCGCCGTCCGCTACCCGGACCACCGCGCGGACCAGTTCCTTCGACGAGATCGTCTTCGTGACGTAGCCGCGGGCGCCCGCGCGGATGACCGCGATGACGTCTTCGGCGGCGTCCGAGACCGACAGGGCCAGGAACACCACGTCCGGCAGCTCCGGGCGGACCCGGCGCAGCACTTCGGCGCCGCCGCCGTCGGGCATGTGGACGTCGAGGAGGACGACCTGGGGCTTCGTGCGGACGATGCCGGCCACCGCTTCGGCGACCGAACCGGCCTCGCCGACCACGCGGACCTCGTCGGTGATCGAGTCGAGCTCGGTGCGCACCCCCGCGCGGAACAGCGCGTGGTCGTCGACGAGGAACACCTTGACCGGTTCACGCTGGTTGTCCGTCACGTCATCGAGCATAGCCGCCTCACGCCGCTCCCTTGCCCGCTTTCACCGGCATGGCGAGCTGCACTTCGGTGCCCTCACCCGGCGCCGCCCGGACCTTGCAGGTGCCGCCGTGGCGGGTCATCCGGCCGCGGATCGAGTCGGCGAGGCCGTGGCGGTCCTCCGGGACGAGGTCGGGGTCGAAGCCCTTGCCGCGGTCGCGGACGAACACCGTCACCGACGTCGGCTCGACCTCGGCGTAGACGCTGACCTCGTCGACGCCGGCGTGCTTGGCCGCGTTCACGATCGCTTCCCTCGCGGCCTGGACCAGCGCCACCAGCGATTCGTCCAGCTCGGCGTCGCCGACGACGACCTGGCCGACCGAGATCGCGAAGGTGTCCTCGACCTCGCCGCACGCAGTCGCGAGCGCTTCGGACAGCTGGCCGGTCGCTTCCTCGACGTTCTCGGCGGGCTTGCCGTAGCCGTTCGGGCCGTAGAGCCAGCCACGCAGCTCGCGCTCCTGGCTGCGGGCCAGCCGCGCGACCTCACGCGGCGACTCGCTCTGCTTCTGGATCAGCGCGAGGGTCTGCAGCACGGAGTCGTGCAGGTGGGCGGCGATCTCGGCGCGTTCGTCGGTGCGGATGCGGGCCTTGCGCTCGTCGGAGAGGTCCCGGACCAGCCGCAGCCAGAACGGCACGGTCAGCACCGCGACGCCGATCAGGGTGGCGATGACGGCGATGAGCGCGAACTGGACCTGGTCGAGGCTGCCGCTGCGGAGCACGACGACACCGATGCCGGTGATCACCAGCGCGACCCCGGCGACGATCCGGATGGCGGCCGACCAGCCGCCCCCGCCGAGGAACGCCCCGGCGAAGCCGTCCTTCGCGCCGACCTTCCAGCGGCGGCGCTGCGACTCGTCGGCCTCGCGCCAGACGACCGCGGCACCGAGCATGGCGACGGCCAGGGGCACCGCGACCCAGCCGCTGATGAACCCGGTGAGCGTCCCGCTGGCGACGGCGAGGCCGACGCCCAGCGCGATCAGCCCGAACGCCTGCTGGCGTTCCTTCGGGGTCGGCGCGTCCGCGGCCTCTTCGGTCTGCTGCTGGACGAAGACCCAGAGGAGGCCGTAGGCGAGCAGCCCGGCGCCGTTGAGCGCGGCCAGCAGCGCGAAGGCCGTCCGCACCCAGACGACCGGCACACCGAGGTGATCGGCGAGCCCCCCGGCGACGCCGGCGATGGCCCGCCCGGACCGGCGCCGGAACATCTTGGGCGCGGCCGGTTCCGTGGTCGCGATCGCCTGCTCGGCGGTGACGTGGTCGAGGGACTCCTGCACGCCGTCCATGGTCACACGCACCGGGGTGCTGTTCCATCGGGGAAACCCCTGATCCGGTGGAAGACTGCCGATCATGCCCGCATCACTGGACGGCCGCGTCGCACTGGTCACCGGAGTCAGCCGCCGGGCGGGGATCGGCCACGCCGATCGCCGGACGGCTGGGCGGGCTCGGCGCCGCCGTCTTCCGCCACCACTACGCACCGCACGACCGGGAACAGCCGTGGGGCGCGGATCCCGCTCGGCCCGAAGGCCTGGAGCTGGACCTGGCGGCTCCGGAGGCACCGGAACGGCTGATGGCAGCAGCCGTCGCAGCGCACGGGCACGTCGACATCCTGGTCTGCAACCACGCGCTCAGCGGATCCGACGGCGGTCTCGGCGAACTGGACGCCGCGATGCTCGACGCACACTGGGCGGTCAACACCCGCTCGTCGATCCTGCTGGCGCAGGCGTTCGCGGCCCAGCACGACGGCCGCCCGGGCGGGCGGATCGTGTTCTTCACGTCCGGGCAGGACCTCGGCCCGATGCCGGGTGAAATCGCGTACGCGGCGAGCAAGGGTGCGCTTGCGTCGATCACGCGCTCACTCGCGGATGCGCTGGCCGATCGCGCGATCACGGTCAACACGGTCAATCCCGGCCCGGTCGACACCGGATACGCGCCCCCGGAGGTGCACGAGGCGGTGCGCCGCCGGTTCCCGCGAGGCCGGTGGGGCACACCGGAAGAAGCGGCGAAGCTGGTGGGCTTCCTGGCGACGGACGATGCGGACTGGATCACCGGCCAGACGATCAGCTCCGAGGGCGGCTTCCGCCGCTGAGCGCGACCCCCGTGTCCCCTCCGGGAAACCTCAGGGACCATCCCGGATGTCCCGCCGTCGCAGGTGCCGCATGCTTCTCGGTATGAGTGGTGCGAGCGAAACCCGGTCGCCGAAGCCGGGTGCCCTGAACGGCTTCGAGGAGACCGTCAAGGACTTCTGGGTCAGCCGGCCCCGGCGGCCGCACTCCGGGCGGAAGCTGGCCGGGGTGGCCGCCGCCATCGGGCGGCGGTACGGGATCGATCCCGTCGTCGTGCGGATCGCCTTGGTGGTCACGACGATCTTCGGTGGCTTCGGCGTTCCCTTCTACCTGCTGGGGTGGCTGTTCCTGCCCGGCGAAAGCGACGAGGTCTCCGGCTTCGAAAGCCTCATCGGGCGCGGCCGGTCGTCGGTGTCGCCCGCGTTCGCCGTCGTGCTCATGGTCCTCACCGTCGTCAGCGCCGGGGGCTCGATCACCGGGTCGTGGTTCGACGGTGGCGGGCTGATCAGCTGCGCGCTCATCGCCACCGCGCTCTACCTGCTGCACCGCAGCCGCGGCCACGAGAACCGCCCCGCGCCGGTCGCCGCGCGGACGTCGTACCCGGCCTTCACCGGAAACGGAGCTTTCACCATGACCGACACCGCCGAGGCGCCTTCGCCGGCGCGCGGCTGGGATCCCCTGGCCGCCGACCCGGCCGGCTGGGACCTTCCCGACGCCCCGCCCGCGCAGGAGCCGCGGCCCACGCCGCCGCCACCGTCGTACCAGGCGCCGCAGCGGCGTCCGCGGTCGAAGGTCGGCTCGGCGACGTTCGCGCTGGCCGTGCTGACCGCCGGCGCCGGTGTGCTGGCCGGCCTCAACGGCGCCGCCTGGTTCGACGCGCAGCACATCATCGGCCTGGTGCTCGGCGTGGTCGGCATCGGCCTGGTCGCCGGCGCGTTCGCCCGCGGCGGACGCGGCCTGATCGGGCTCGCGATCCCGCTGGCGATCGCGGGGCTGGTCCTGACGAGCGCGCCGTTCAAGAGCTTCGACGTCCGCGGCGGTCTCGGCGACATCAGCCCGGTGCCGCAGTCACTGGCCGAACTGCAGCCGCTCTACCAGCACGCGGCGGGCGACATCGACCTCGACCTGACCAAGCTGCCGGCCGGAGCGCCGTACTCGACGACCGTGTCCAACGGCGCGGGCGACACCACGGTGATCGTGCCGGCCGACGCGGACGTCACCTTCGACTGCCACACCGGCGCGGGCGAGACGTCGTGCTTCGGCCGCAGGAACGACGGCGTCGGCGAGGCCGCGCTGGTCGGCACGGACAACGGCGCCGACGGCCCCGGCGGCCAGAAGATCACGCTGAAGGTTTCGAACAACGTGGGCAACGTGGAGGTGCGGCGTGACTGACCAGAACCCTTACGCCTACGACGATCCGGCCGAAACCCAGCCCGCCCAGCGCGGCGGCCTGGACGTCTTCACCCTGATCTTCGGCATCGCGACGCTGCTGGTGTCGGCGTATGTCCTCTCCGACGGCGCCAGCTGGTTGCCACCGTTCGACTTCCGCTGGGTGATCGCCGGCGGTGCGGTCTTCGTGGGGCTGCTGCTCCTCGCGGCGTCGTTCCGCGGCAAACGGCGGCACTGAAGGACGGAATCTCTCGAGGCCCCGGATCCCACGCCGGGGCCTCGAGTCCTGTTCAGGGGGCGGTCACTCCCACTCGATGGTGCCCGGCGGCTTGGACGTCACGTCCAGCACCACCCGGTTGACCTCCGCGACCTCGTTGGTGATGCGGGTGGAAATCCGCTCCAGGACCTCGTAGGGCAGGCGTGTCCAGTCCGCGGTCATCGCGTCTTCGGACGACACCGGCCGCAGGACGATCGGGTGCCCGTAGGTCCGGCCGTCACCCTGGACGCCGACGCTGCGGACGTCGGCGAGCAGCACCACCGGGCACTGCCAGATGCTGCGGTCCAGCCCGGCCGCCGTCAGCTCCTCACGCGCGATCAGGTCCGCCGCACGCAGGGTGTCGAGGCGCTCCTGGTCGACCGCGCCGATGATCCGGATGCCCAGGCCGGGGCCGGGGAACGGCTGGCGCTGCACGATCGTTTCGGGCAGCCCCAGCTCCAGGCCGACCCGGCGGACCTCGTCCTTGAACAGCAGCCGCAGCGGCTCGACCAGCTCGAACTGCAGGTCGTCCGGCAGGCCGCCGACGTTGTGGTGGCTCTTGATGTTGGCCGTGCCCTCGCCGCCGCCGGACTCGACGACGTCCGGGTACAGCGTCCCCTGGACCAGGAACCGGTAGTCGCCCTGGGCCTTGAGGTCGCGCTCGGCCTGCTCGAACACGCGGATGAACTCGCGGCCGATGATCTTGCGCTTCTGCTCCGGGTCGGTGACGCCGGCCAGCGCGCCGAGGAAGCGTTCCCGCGCGTCGATGGTGACGAGGTTGACCCCGGTGGCGGAGACGAAGTCCTGCTCGACCTGGGTGCGCTCGCCCGCCCGCAGCAGGCCGTGGTCGACGAACACGCAGGTCAGCCGGTCGCCGATGGCGCGCTGCACGAGCGCGGCCGCGACGGCGGAGTCGACCCCGCCGGACAGCCCGCAGATCGCGCGGCCGTCGCCGATCTGGTCGCTGATCCGCTGGACCTGCTCCTCGACGATCGACGACGTCGTCCACTGCGGCTCGATGCCGGCGATGTCGCGCAGGAACCGGCGCAGCACCTCCTGGCCGTGCGGCGAGTGCGCGACCTCCGGGTGGTACTGGACGCCCGCGAAGCGACGCTTGACGTCCTCGAAGCCGGCGACTTCGGCGCCGTCCGAAGACGCCGTGACGACCGAGCCCTCCGGGGCCTTGGTGACGCTGTCGTTGTGGCTCATCCACGCGGGCTGGTGCGCTGGCAGGCCGGCGTGCAGGACACCGCCGTCACCGGTCACGCGGACCTCGGTGCGGCCGAACTCGCGCACGCCGGTCGGCTCGACGACCCCGCCGAGCGCGCTGGCCAGCAGCTGGTGGCCGTAGCAGATGCCGAACATCGGCACGCCCGCTTCGGTGAGCTTCGGGTCCATGCCCGGGGCACCTTCGGCGTACACGCTCGACGGGCCGCCGGAAAGGATGATGGCCGCGGGGTTCTTCGCGAGGATCTCTTCGGTCGACGCGCTGTGCGGAACGACCTCGGAGTAGATCTGCGCCTCGCGGACGCGCCGGGCGATCAGCTGCGCGTACTGCGCCCCGAAGTCCACGACGAGAACCGGACCGATGGGGTTGGGCACCTGGCGACCTCCTGGCGAGAAGCGGGATTCCCCACCATCGTCCCAGGTGGGCCCGGTCACCCGGATTCAGGGCCGATCCTGTCCTCGATCGGGCCTACGGTGCCCGGTATGGCTGTGAACTGGACCAAGGAACTGACCGACCAGCTCGACTTCCACTGGACCGTCCTGGTGCGCCCGAAGCTCGAAGGACTCACCGATGACGAGTACTTCTGGGAGCCGGTCGCGAACTGCTGGACCGTCCGGCCGCGCAAGTCGGACGACGAGCCCGGCTCGGGCCCGTTCACCATCGACTTCGCCTTCCCCGAGCCGACGCCTCCGCCGGTGACGACGATCGCATGGCGGCTCGGCCACATCCTCGTCGGCGTGCTCGGCGCGCGGATCGCGTCGCACTTCGGCGGCGCGCCGGTCGGCTACGACAGCTACCCGTACCCGGGGACGGCCGCCGAAGCGCTGTCGGAACTCGACAAGTTCTACGCGCAGTGGGTCGAAGGGGTGAGGTCGCTCGACGAAGAGGCCCTCGCCCGGCCGTGCGGACCGGCCGAGGGGCCGTACGCGGAGTACCCGATGGCCACCTTGGTGCTGCACATCCACCGCGAGCTGATCCACCACTGCGCCGAAGTCCTACTGCTGCGCGACCTTCACCGGAGCCGGTAGCAGCGCGAAGCCCAGCGCCAGGCCCAGCAGCAGCGGGAGGCCGTGGTTGTCGTGCGCCAGCGTGTCCACCACGGCCAGCACCGGCGCGGCGTAGGCGATGACCCGGAACTGCATCGGCAGCGCCACGCCGTACCGGCGGGAAGCCACCATGACGACCGCCGCCAGGCCGCCGATCAGCCCCACCACGCACATCGAGTTGCCGGCACCGACCGGGTTGAGCCAGACGTAGCTCATGACCTGGCCGAACAGGCCGCACCCGAAGTACAGGACGAGCCACCGCGCGCGGCCGAACACGCGCTCGGCGAGCGTGCCGAAGAACGCCAGCCAGAGCAGGTTCGACGTCAGGCCGAAGGCCCAGCCGTCCTGGAAGAACATGCCGGTCACCAGGCGGTACCACTCGCCGGCGTCGATGCGGGCGGCGTCACGGTGCATCACGTCGTACAGCGGCGGGTGCACCAGCTGCGCGATGCCGCAGGCCAAGGTCACCGCGAAGACCACGGCGGTCAGGTACGGGCGGCGGGCCACCGGGGCGAGGGCCCCGAACGGGTTGCGGGGTGCGGCGCGAGTGGTCATGACCGAAAATCTAGGCGCGACACCGCCGCCGCACCTCCGCCGTTTGTCACGGTCGACACACCCCGGAATGCCCGTCCCCTCGCCGCCGGTCTTACTTAGGGAAGCTAACGAAAGGACTTGCATGCGAGCGACAGTCATCTACGGCGCCGGCGACGTGCGGGTGGAGACCGTTCCCGACCCGAAGCTGGTGGAGCCGACCGACGTCATCCTGCGGGTCGTCCGGTCCTGCATCTGCGGCAGCGACCTCTGGCCGTACGCCGACATGGCACCGAGCGAGCACGGCCGCCGCATCGGGCACGAGTTCCTCGGGATCGTCGAGGAGACCGGCGCGGACGTCGCCACCGTCACCAAGGGCGACCTCGTCATCGCGCCCTTCGTCTACTCCGACAACACCTGCCAGTACTGCCGCGAAGGCCTGCAGACCTCCTGCGTGCACGGCGGGTTCTGGGGCGCCAACGGCGTCGACGGCGGGCAGGGCGAAGCCGTGCGCGTGCCGCAGGCCGACGGCACCCTCGTCAAGGTGCCGCACACCGAGGACGACGGGCTGCTCGCGTCGCTCCTCACGCTCTCGGACGTCTTCCCGACCGGCCACCACGCCGCGACGAAGGCGCGCGTGACGCCGGGCCAGAACGTCACCGTGATCGGCGACGGCGCGGTCGGCCTCTCCGCTGTTCTCGCCGCGAAGCGCCTCGGCGCCGAGCGGATCGTCCTCATGGGACGCCACCCGGCGCGGACCGACCTCGGCCGCGAGTTCGGCGCGACCGACGTCGTCGCCGGGCGCGGCGAGGAAGGCATCGCCAAGGTGCGCGAGCTGACCGGCGGTGAAGGCACCCACGCCGTCCTGGAATGCGTCGGCACGAAACCCGCCTTCGAGATGGCCGTCGGCGTCGTGCGCGCGGGCGGTGCGGTCAGCCGCGTCGGCGTCCCGCAGTACGAGGAGGGCCCGATCGGCCCGGCGCTGTTCCGGCGGAACATCACCGTCACCGGCGGGGTCGCCCCGGCGCGGCACTACATCCCCGAGCTGCTGCCGGACGTCCTCGACGGCAAGTACCAGCCCGGCAAGGTCTTCGACCGCACGATCGGCGTCGAAGAGATCCCCGGCGGTTACCGCGCGATGGCCGACCGCGAAGCACTGAAGGTGCTCATCAAGCCGTGACCCGTCCGGGTGGGGGTGCGCCGGTCGCACCCCCACCCGGATTACGTTGGTACGCATGGACATGATCACCCCCGAGCCGCGCCCCGCCTGGA
Organism: Amycolatopsis sp. DG1A-15b; assembly: GCF_030285645.1. Taxonomy (GTDB): domain Bacteria; phylum Actinomycetota; class Actinomycetes; order Mycobacteriales; family Pseudonocardiaceae; genus Amycolatopsis. Next base: position 8,956,803 of record NZ_CP127296.1, on the reverse strand, counting down.
TCGCCGGCCGCCCGGAGCCGGGCGCGACCACCCTCGTCGTGCACCACCCGTACGACGGCAGCGAGGTCGCCACGGTCGCCGTGCCCGGGCCGGACCAGGTCGAACGCGCGGTGGCCGCCGCGGCCGCGGTCGCCAAGGAGTTCCGGCGCAGCCCCGCGCACCTGCGGGCGGGCGCGCTCGACCACGTCTCCCGCGTGCTCGCCGCGCGTGCGGAGGAGATCGCCGAGGTGATCACCGCCGAAAACGGCAAGCCGCTCAAGTGGGCCGAAGCCGAGGTCAAGCGCGCGGTGTCGGTGTTCCGCATCGCCGCCGAGGAAGCCCGCCGCTTCACCGGCGAAGTCCAGCGCCTCGACACCGACCCCGCCGGCGAGGCCCGGCTGGCGCTGACCCGCCGGGTCCCGCGCGGGCCGGTGCTCGGCATCGCGCCGTTCAACTTCCCGCTCAACCTGGTGGCGCACAAGGTCGCGCCGTCGCTGGCGATCGGCGCGCCGATCATCGTCAAGCCCGCGCCGCGGACGCCGTTGTCGGCGCTGATCCTCGGCGAAATCCTGGCCGAGACGGACCTCCCGGAAGGCGCCTTCTCGGTGCTGCCGCTCGGAAACGAGGAGACACAGGCGCTCGTCGCGGACCCGCGGTTGCCGGTCGTGTCGTTCACCGGCTCCGGCCCGGTCGGCTGGTCGCTCAAGGACGCCGCACCCCGCAAGCACGTCGTGCTCGAGCTCGGCGGCAACGCGGCGGCCGTCGTGCTGCGCGACTGGCCCGACCCCGAAGGCGCCGCGCACCGGATCGCCACCTTCGGCAACTACCAGGCCGGCCAGTCCTGCATCGCGGTGCAGCGGGTGATCGTGGACGCCGCCGTGGCCGAGGAGTTCGTGCCCGCGCTGGTGGAAGCCGTCGAGGCGCAGCGGACCGGCGACCCGTACGACCGCAACACCGACGTCGGCCCGGTGGTCGACGAAGCCGCCGCCGAGCGGATCGTCGCGTGGATCCATGAGGCCGTCGAAGCGGGCGCGAAGGTGCTCACCGGCGGCACCCGCGACGGCGCGACCGTCGCCCCGACCCTGCTCACCGACGTCCCGCCGGACACCAAGGCGTGGTCCGAGGAGATCTTCGGCCCGGTCCTCGCGGTGTCCGTTGTGGACGGTGTGGACGCGGCCTTCCGCTCGGTCAACGAATCCGCCTACGGCCTGCAGGCGGGCGTCTTCACCACCGACGTCCAGCTGGCGTTCCACGCGTCGGCGGAGCTGGAGGTCGGCGGCGTGATCATCGGTGACGTCCCGTCCTACCGCGCCGACCAGATGCCTTACGGCGGCGTGAAGGGCTCCGGTGTCGGCCGCGAAGGCGTGCTCGCCGCGATGCACGACCTGACGGAGGAGCGCGTCACCGTCTTCACCGGCATCGACCTCTAGCTGACGACGCCCTGCCCGAACCGGAAGACGTTGTTGGGGTCGTACTTGTTCGCGACGTCCTGCAGGCGCTTGGCGTTGTCGCCGTAGTAGGCGGCCTTCCAGTCGGGCAGGGCCGGGTCGATGTAGTTGACGTACCCGCCGCCCGCGCCGGCCGCGGCGAGTCCCGCGACAACGTCGCCGACCGCCTGCGTGACCTTCGTCCGGGTCTTCGTCGTCGCGGGCGCGTAGACCTGGATGCTGGCCAGCGCGTCGCGGTGCCAGAACGCCGTGGCGTCCTTGGCCGGCCCGGCCACCGCGCCGCCGAGACCGTCGATGAGCAGGTCCATGCCCGACCGGCCGTCGGCGACCGCGACGACCTTCGCGGCGTCGACCGGGGTGGTGATCATCCGCGAGGAGGCGATGAACGACTGGCGGTTCGAGCTGCCCTCGAAGTACTTCATGGCGCCGAGGTAGTCCAGGGTCTTCACCACGCGCTGCGTCGGCCGGGCGCCGGCGTTGGCCGTCAGGTTGTTCAGCAGCGTGTTGAGCCCCGCGGCGCCTCCGACGTAGCAGCCGCCGACGCGGCACTGCACCGGCGACCCGCCCGAAAGCACCAGGTTCGCCCAGAGCTCCGGCGGCATCGCGGCGATCCACTGCTGCCACGCGGCGAGCACGCCGCTCGCGGCCCCGGCCGGGAAGTGCAGCGAGAACACCGTCAGCGCCTCCGGCGCCGGATCGGTGTCGAAGGTGAACTCGGTGACGACGCCGAAGTTGCCGCCGCCCCCGCCGCGCAGCGCCCAGAACAGGTCCGGTTCGGAACCGGCGGAGGCGGTGAGCGTCCGGCCGTCGGCGGTGACGACCTGCGCGGAGCTCAGGTGGTCGCAGGTCAAGCCGTACTTGCGGGCGAGCACGCCGATGCCGCCGCCGAGGGTCAGCCCGGCGATCCCGACCGTCGGGCAGGATCCGGCGGGCAGCGCGCGCCCGGCCCGTGCCAGCGCGGCGTAGACGTCCTTCAGCTTCGCGCCGGCGCCGATCACGGCCTTGCCGCCCTGGACGTCGACCTTGTTCAGCGCGGCCACGTCGATGACCAGCCCGCCCACCGGCACCGAGTACCCGGCGTAGCTGTGGCCGCCGCTGCGCGCGGCGATCGCGACGCGCCCGGCGGCCGCCTTCAGGCAGGCCTGGACGTCCTGGGTGGTCGCCACGGTCGCCACGGCGACCGGGTTGTTGCCGTCGAACAGCTGGTTGAAGCCGTGCTTGGCGGTGTCGTAGCTTTCGGCGCCCGGCCGCAGCAGGTCGCCGGTCAGCCGGGGGCGCAGGTCGTCCCAGTTCGGTGGCCCGGTGGGCAGCCGGGTGGCCGGCGGGGCCGACGTCGGGTCCGCCGGGGCGGTCGAGGCGACCGGGGCGGCGGGGTTCTCCGGCCCGCACGCGGCGGCGACGGCACCGGCGGCCGAGACGCCCGCGATCCGCAGGAACGTCCGGCGGCGGACGCCGGTCCGCCCCTGGTCGTGCTCACTGTCCACAGCGGACTCCTCGGTGCCGGGAACGCCCAGTGTAGAGCGGGCGCAAGGCGTTCACGTGGCGGAGCGGGCCGGTCACGTCCAGGCCGGGATCCGGGGCACGTCACCGTCGAGGGCGGCGCCGTCGGAGCGCCCGCTGAGCCAGGCCAGCAGCGCCCCGGCCGACCCGCGGACGGTCGTCTTCGGGGCGGCACCCATCGTCCACTCGAACCCGTCGGCGGCCAGGCGCAGCGCCGGGAGGTGGGCACCGCGCGAGGTGACGGCGTGCTGGACGACGTCCTCGGTCAGCGGGCCGAGCAGCGCGAGCACGCGGTCGAGGTCGTAGCCGCGGTCGAGGTCGGCGAGGTGGATGGTCAGTTCGGACAGCCGCATCCGCGCCACGACGGCCCCGGTGACGGGCGCGCCCTGCCGGTTGCGGGCCTCCCGCGCCCAGGCGTCGTCCGGCATCGCGGCGGCGTACTGCTCGAACCGCCCGGCCGACGCGACGAAGTCCGCGAGCAGGTCGGCGGCCGCGTGCTGGGCGCCGGCTTCGATGTCCCGCTCCCGGGCCTCGGCACTGGGGTACATCGGCGTCTCGACGCCGGTGTTCGCCCAGGCCAGCAGGTTCTGCAGGCCGTCGGCGTTGCGGGCGACGTGCGCGAGGACGTGAGCGCGCGACCAGCCGGGCAGCGCGCTGGGAGCGCGCAGCTCGGGTTCGCCGAGGCCACCGATGGCCCGCGCCCATTCGTCGTCGAGCTTCCGGATGCCGTCGAGCAGTGCGTGTGCCTTCTCGGATGCCGTCACGGCCCCGAGTCTAGGAGGAGAGGCCCTAGGAGGATCGATACAGCGCGGCGGGGGCCTCCGCGGGAACGGCCGGGTTCTTCGGCGCGATCGGCTCCAGCCGCGCGTAGGGCACGTCCTGCGCCGGCCGCAGGTCCTCCTCGCCCTTGTTCGGCCAGAAGGAGAACGCGCGCTCGGCCTGGGCCGTGATCGTCAGCGACGGGTTCACGCCGAGGTTGGCGGTGATCGCCGCGCCGTCCACTACCGACAGGCCCGGGTAGCCGAACACGCGGTGGTACGGGTCGATCACCCCTTCGTCGGCCGTGGCACCGATCGGGACGCCGCCGATGAAGTGCGCCGTCAGCGGGATGTCGAAGATCTCGCCCCAGGTGCCGCCGGCGATGCCGCCGATGCGCTCGGCCGTGCGCTCGTTGGCCTCGTGGCCGGCCGGGATGAAGCTCGGGTTCGGCTCGCCGTGGCCCTGCTTGGACGTGTACTTGCGGCGGCCGAACAGCCCGCGCTTGGTGTACGTCGTGATCGAGTTGTCCAGGCTCTGCATGACCAGCAGGATCACCGTGCGCTCGCTCCAGCGGTAGCCGTTGAGCATCCGCGCCGACTGGACCGGGTGCTTCAGCAGGAACCGCACCAGCTGCTGCCAGCGCGGCACCGGCGAGGCGCCGTCCGTCGCGATCGTCTGCAGCAGGCTCATCGCGTTGCTGCCCTTGCCGTAGCGGACCGGCTCGATGTGGGTGTTCTCGTCCGGGTGGATGGACGAGGTGATCGCGACGCCGCGGCTGAAGTTCCGGCTCTCGTCGACGTCGGTCCGGGCCGCGCCGATGATGGCCTCGGAGTTCGTGCGGGTCAGCTCGCCGAGCCGCCGCGAGAGCTTCGGCAGCCGTCCGGTGTCCTTCATCCGGTGCAGCAGGTTCTGGGTGCCCCACGTCCCCGCGGCGAAGACGACCTTCTCGGCCGTGATCGTCGTGCGAAACTTCCTCGAGGTGGTTCCGGTCTTCTTGAGGCTGACTTCGTAGCCGCCGTCGATCGGCGTCACGGCCGTCACCGTGGTGAGCGGGATGACCTGCGCGCCGTCCTGCTCGGCGAGGTAGAGGTAGTTCTTGACCAGCGTGTTCTTCGCGCCGACGCGGCAGCCGGTCATGCAGGAGCCGCATTCGGTGCAGCCGGTGCGGGCCGGGCCGGCGCCACCGAAGTACGGATCGGCGGCACGCTCGCCCGGCTTGCCGAAGTAGACGCCGACCGGCGTCGGGTGGAACGAGCCGGCGACGCCCATGTCCTTCGCGACCTCGCGCATCACGACGTCCGACGGGGTGATCGTCGGGTTCGTGACGACGCCGAGCATCCGGCTCGCCTGGTCGTAGTGCGGGGCGAGCTCGGACTCCCAGTCGGTGATGTGCGCCCACTGCCGGTCGGCGTAGAACGGCTTGAGCGGCCGGTACAGCGTGTTCGCGTAGACGAGCGAGCCGCCGCCGACACCGGCGCCCGCCAGCACCATGACGTCGTTGAGCATGTGGATGCGCTGGATGCCGTAGCAGCCGACCTGCGGCGCCCACAGGTAGCGCTTGAGATCCCACGACGTCTTCGCGAACTCGTCGTCGGCGAACCGGCGGCCCGCCTCGATGACGGCTACCCGGTAGCCCTTCTCGGTGAGCCGCAGCGCCGCAACGCTGCCGCCGAACCCCGACCCCACCACGACGACGTCGTAGTCGGGGCCACCCGCACTGGTGGTGGTGTTACTGGCAGTCACACCTGGAGCGTAACTCCGGCCCCGCGTTCTGACCAGAGGTAAGTTACCGGCCAGTTATGCTTGTCCGACGACAATAGTGGGTAATCTCCACGGTGCTTGATGTCCACGTCGGCGAATCACCGCCGGGCGGGACACAAACGCGGGAGACAGCACGATGAGCCCACGAACGCTCACCGGTTGGCGCAAGTCGAGCCACAGCCACTTCGAAGAGAACGCCTGCGTCGAGGTCGGCACCGGCCCCGGCGTGGTCGGGGTCCGGGACACCAAGCAGGCGGTGCCCCGGCCGGTCCTCGTCTACTCAGCGGCCGCCTTCGCCGCGTTCCTCGGCCACCTCACCGCCGGACGGTGAGGCCCACCCGCTGGAACTCCTTGAGGTCCGAGTAACCCGTCTTCGCCATCGCGCGGCGGAGCGCCCCGAACAGGTTCACCACGCCTTCCGCGTCCGACGACGGCCCGAACAGCAGGGTCTTGAGGTCCACGGCGTAATCGGGACCGGCCGCCACGCGCGAGCGCGGCAGTGACGGGTGCGCCGCGGCCGCCGTCCAGTACAGGCCCTGACCGGGCGCGTCCGAGGCGGCGGCCAGCGGGGAGCCGAGCATGACGGCGTCCGCGCCGCACGCGATGGCCTTGGCGATGTCACCCGACACCGTCATGCCGCCGTCCGCGAGCACGTGCACGTACCGGCCGCCGGTCTCGTCGAGGTAGTCGCGGCGGGCGGCCGCGGCGTCGATGATCGCGGTCGCCATCGGGACGCCGATGCCGAGCACGCGATCGGTGCTCGTCACGCCCGGCGTGTAGCCGTGGCCCACGATGACCCCGGCCGCGCCGGTGCGCATGAGGTGCATCGCGGTGCGGTAGTCGCTGACGCCGCCGGCGATGACCGGGACGTCGAGGCGGCCGATGAACTCCTTGAGGTTCAGCGGCTCGGCGTCGCGCTGGACGTGCTCGGCGGAGATGATCGTGCCCTGGACGACGAGGATCTCGACGCCGGCCGCGATCAGGTCCGGGGTCAGCTCGGCGGCGTGCTGCGGGCTGACCCGCGCGGCCACCGTGACGCCGGACTCGCGGACCGTCTTGATCGCCTCGGTCAGCAGGTCGAGCCGGATCGGCGCGGCGTGCAGCTCCTGCAGCACGCGGCCCACCGCGGTCGGGTCCTCGAGGTCCTCGGCCGCGCGGACCAGCTGGAAGATGGCGTCCTCGACGTTCGCGTGCCGCGCCCAGAGCCCTTCGGCGTTGAGCACGCCCAGCCCGCCGAGCTCGCCGACGGCGACCGCGGTGCCGGGCGAGACGATCGCGTCGGTCGGGTGCGTGACGAGCGGCAGGTCGAAGCGGTAGGCGTCGATCTGCCAGGCGGTGGACACCACCGAGGACGAGCGCGTCCGCCGCGACGGCACGATCTCGACGTCGTCGAGGTCATACGCCCGCCGCGCGGTGCGGCCCATCCCGATCTCGACCAGGTCCCGCACGTGAAGCCTCCTCCGCCGACGACAATCTGCCGTGCCCCATTGTCGCTAGGCCGCGTGGGTGACCCGCGCACGGGGGTTAGAACAGCAGCACCCCGGGCAGTGCGCCCAGCAGGAACCCCGCTGCCGCGCTCAGCGCGGCCAGTGCGGGCCGGTCCGCCTCCGTGACGCAGACCAGCGTGAAGACCAGCGTCATGACCGCGATCAGCGCCACGAAGATGCCCACGGCGACGGGCGAATTCCCCACCCCCACCCGGTGGCCGCGTGCCTCCACGGCCTGCACCGACCGGCCGACCTCGGAAATCTCCAGGCGGACCGGCGATCCCGGCTCCAGGTCGAGGGTCGCGTCGGGCGAGCTGACCTCGAAGCGCTCGCCGGACGCCGTGCGGAGGACGAGGTCGTACAGGTGGCCTATCGACCTGTCCACGTGCTGGCCCCGCGTCTGGACGGTGGCTTCTTCCCGCCCGGCCGGTCCGCCCGCGTCGAGGACCCCGTACGTCCCGAAGGTGAGCGCGGCCCCGACGAAAGCCGCGCCCATCGCGGCCGCGAACCGGTTCCCGGTCACGGCTACACCCGCACGAACACGGCGACCGGCGCCAGCAGCGCGCCCAGCGCGAGCGCCAGCCAGGTCGCCACCGGCGGGTAGACGTTGAGCCGGACCGCGCCGAAGTACACCGCGCCCAGCGCCAGCAGGCTGGCGACGATCGACAGCACCGGCCGGACCACGCCCGGGCGCAGGTCGACCACGCCGCCGCCGGCCCGCAGGTACGCGATGCTCCCGTCCGCCGTCGACACGTCGAGCGTCACCGGCTGGCCCGGTGGCAGGTCCAGGCCGGCGTCCACCGCGGTGACGCGGTAGTGCCGGTCGCCGGCGTCGACCGCGACGGTGTGGCTCACCGCCTCCTCGTCCCCGCCGACCGGGAGCGCACCACGCGTGTGGGACGTCACGTGCCCCTCGACGCGGTACACCGGTGCGTCCCGCCCGGCCAGCAACTGGCACATCAGGCACACCACGCCGCCGAGGATCAGCGACACCAGGGCGACGGCCGTGAAGAACACCTTGCGCAGCACCTGGGTGAGCCGGCCGACCGTCATGCGTCCTAGTGCACACCACGACTGCCACGCAAGGCGATAGACCGATTACCGTAAGCACGCTAGGTCACGATGACACAGCGAGATGCCCGCACTTCCGGCCGGTTCGGGGTGCGGGCCCCACTGCCGCCGTAACGCGAACGGACTAGCGGGTCGTGTAGTTCGGGGCCTCGACGGTCATCGTGATGTCGTGCGGGTGGCTCTCCTTGAGCCCGGCCGCGGTGATCCGGACCAGCTGCGCTTCCTGCAGCTGCGCGATCGTCTCGGCACCCGCGTAGCCCATCCCGGCGCGCAGGCCGCCGACCAGCTGGTGCACGACGTTGGCCAGCGGGCCGCGGAACGGGATGCGGCCCTCGATGCCCTCCGGGACCAGCTTGTCCTCGTTGAGCACGTCGTCTTGGGCGTAGCGGTCCTTCGAGTAGGACTTGCCCTGGCCGCGGGACTGCATCGCGCCCAGCGAACCCATGCCGCGGTAGACCTTGAACTGCTTGCCGTTGACCAGGATCAGATCGCCCGGCGACTCGGCGGTGCCGGCGAGCAGGCTGCCCAGCATCACCGTGGACGCGCCGGCCGCGATGGCCTTCGCGATGTCGCCGGAGTACTGGATGCCGCCGTCGCCGATCACCGGGATGCCCGCCGGCCGCGCGGCCAGGTCGGCCTCGTAGATCGCTGAGATCTGCGGCACGCCGACGCCCGCCACGATCCGGGTGGTGCAGATGGAGCCCGGGCCGACGCCGACCTTGATGCCGTCGGCGCCCGCGTCGACCAGCGCCTGCGCGCCGGCCCGGGTCGCGACGTTGCCGCCGACGATGTCGACCGACTCGCCCAGCTCCTTCTTCAACAGCGAGACCGTGTCGACGACCGCGCGGGAGTGCCCGTGCGCGGTGTCGACCATCAGCACGTCGACGCCGGCTTCGGCGAGCGTCATCGCGCGCTTGTGCCCGTCGACGCCCACGCCGACCGCGGCGCCGACGATGAGCCGGCCGTCCGGGTCCTTCGTCGCCTTCGGGTACTGCTCGGTCTTCACGAAGTCCTTGACCGTGATCAGCCCGCGGAGCTTGCCCGCGCCGTCGACGATCGGCAGCTTCTCGATCTTGTGCCGGCGCAGCAGGCCGAGCGCGGCGTCCGCCGACACCCCGACCTGGGCGGTGACCAGCGGCGCCTTCGTCATGACCTCGGACACCGGGCGGCTGTGGTCGACCTCGAACCGCATGTCGCGGTTGGTGATGATGCCCACCAGCGTCCCGGCCGCGTCGGTCACCGGCACGCCGGAGATGCGGAACTTCGCGCACAGGGCGTCGACCTCGGCCAGCGTCGCGTCCGGCGCGCAGGTGACCGGGTCGGTGACCATGCCGGCCTCGGACCGCTTGACGACCTCGATCGCGGCCGCCTGCTCGTCGATCGGCAGGTTGCGCTGGAGCACGCCGATGCCGCCCTGGCGGGCCATGGCGATGGCCATCCGCGCCTCGGTGACGGTGTCCATCGCCGCGGACACCAGCGGGACGCCGAGCGTGATGTTCCGGGTCAGCCGGGTGCTCGTGTCGACCGTGCTGGGGACCACGTCCGATTCGGCCGGCAGCAGCAGCACGTCGTCGAAGGTCAGGCCGAGCATGGCGAACTTGGCCGGAACGGGGGCGGTGGTGCCGTCGCTGGTCATGCGGGTGAAGGGCCTTCCTGGCGCGGGATGAGCGGGAGTCGCCGGTATTCGATTCGAGATCAGTGACGACCGGGAGCCTTCCCCTCATGATATCCGCCGCCCGCCGCCCGCCCCGGGCGGTGGGCGGGCCGGCGGGGCCGCCCGGTACCGTGCAGGCCGTGGCGCACGATGTCCTGCCTCCAGACCCGTTCGCGGACGACCCGGACGACCCGGCCCGCGCATTCGGAGACCCCGAGGACCGGCTGGACGAGCCGATCAGCGACTCCGAACGCACCGAACTACTGGCCGATCTCTCGGATCTGGCCGTTTACCAGGCTCTCCTCGAACCCCGCGGGGTCCGCGGGATCGTCGTCGACTGCGGTGAGTGCGACGAACCGCACTACCACGACTGGCACCTGCTGCGGGCGAGCCTCGAGCAGCTGCTGGCCGACGGGCGGATGCGCCCGCACGAGCCGGCCTACGACCCGAACCCCGGCGACTACGTGAGCTGGGACTACTGCCGCGGCTTCGCCGACGGTGTCACGGCCAACGAAAGCGCCTACTGAGCGCTCCTGACCCACGAGAAAAGCCCTGGTGAGTTTCCTCACCAGGGCTTTTCGCTGTCCGTCCTACGGCGTCTCGCTGACGCCCTGGGGCTGACCGCCTGCGGACTCGCTGCGCGGGGTGCCCGGGTCGTTGCCGGTGGCGCCGGTGGTGGTCGGTGGCGGCGGGGTCGTGGTCGGCTGCGGCGTCGTGGTGGGCGGCGGGGGCGTCGGCGTCGGGGTCGCGCTGCCCGGCAGGCTCGTGGTGCCGCTGCCGCTGCCCGGAAGGGACGACGCCGACCCGGCCGGCGCCGCCTGGCTCGTCGGCGCGCCGGGCGAAACCGCCGGGATCGAGGTCTGGATCGGGCCCTGGACCGGCGCTTCGGGGTTCTGGAGCTGGGCGGCGAGCTGCCGGTGCTGCTCCATCAGCTGGTCGCGGTTCTCCTCGTCGGTGACCTGCGTCAGGGCGTCCTGGGCGTCCTGGAGGGCCTGGCGGGCGGCGTCGAGGTTGCCGCCGGCGATGGCGAGGTTGGCCTTCTCGAGGTCGAGCTTCGCGGTCGCGGCCGCCTCGACGGATCGGGTGTGGTCGGAGTAGAGGACCTTGGCGAGGCCCCACAGCGTGTCGCCGGGTTGCGCGGAGCGCGCGGCCAGCCCGGTGCCGGTGAACGCGATCGCCAGCACGGCGGCGGCGACGGCGACCGGGACGAGCAGCCTGCGGCGGCGGCCGCTCGAAGCGTGCCGCTTCGCGAGAGCGGCGGTACTGACGGTGCGCACGGCGGTGTCGACGTCGACGAGCTCGGCCAGCGGCTCGCTGTCGATGTCTCTTCGCCACGCCACCAGCAACGCGTTGAGCTCCTGGTCGCCGAGACCGTCGGCCAGTGCCGGGTCGGACCCGCCGAGCGCATCGAGCAGCGCGTCGTCGGCCTGCACGGCCGACAGGTCGGCAGCGAACTCCGCCTCCGACGCCGTCAAGCCACTGCCGAAGACGTCATCCGGCTCGAATCTCTTCTCGTGACCGGTCACTCAGATCACCTCCTCCGCGGCCAGGACCTTTCTCAGCCGCGCGAGGGCGCGGTGCTGGGCGACGCGGACGGCACCCGGGGTGGAGCCGACCGCGTCCGCGGTCTCCTCCGCCGACAGGCCGACGACCACGCGCAACACCACGATCTCCCGCTGCTTGTCCGGCAGCACCTGCAACAACTGGGACATCCGCTCGTTCAGCTCACCTTGCAGCGCCCGCTGCTCGGGACCGACCCCGCCCTCGACCTCGTCGGGGATCTCGGCCACCGGCTCGGCCCGGTTGCGCGCCGCCGCGCGGTGCGCGTCGGCCACCTTGTGCTGGGCGATCCCGTAGACGAAGGCCAGAAAAGGGCGGCCTTGATCGCGGTACGAGGGCAATGCCGTTAGCACCGCGAGACACACCTCCTGCGCAACGTCGTCCGCCGAAGCGAACGATCGCTCCTGCCTGCCAACCCGAGCGCGGCAATACCGCACTACCAGTGGACGGATAGCAGCCAGCAGCCGCTCGACTGCCTGGGGATCTCCCTCGACAGCAGCGGCGACCGGTTCATCCAGTCCATCCCCCACATTGGCCATCGCAGACAACAGTCCCAGTGTTACGTGTAGGTGTGCAAAGAACCCGGCCCGTGGTCGCCTCCACCGCGCACCGGTGACCGCTACCGTACCGTCGGCTCGCTCCGGACCGGCGCGCGCGGTGTACCCGGGCGCGCCGCGGCGGGCGGAGCCGCGGTTGTTACGAGTCGTCCTGCACACCCGCGGTCGAGGTCGCCGATTCAACGAGCGAACCCGGCTGCGGGTACGAGATCCGCCGGAGGGGCGGGGTGGCGAGGCGGGAATCCGCCACATCGAACGCCGGATTGTGATGGGGACCACATAGGTGCGGGCCAGGGCGGTGCGCCCTGGCCCGTCGTCACCTGTGAACCGGCCGTGTCAGGAACGGGGAGAGCGGCAGGTCAGCTGACCAGGCCGCGGCGGAAGCCGTGGGCGACGGCCTGCGCGCGGTCGCGCACGCCGAGCTTGCGGAACAGCCGCCGAGCGTGGGTTTTGACCGTGTCCTCGGACAGGTAGAGCTCGCGGCCGATCTGGCCGTTGCTCTTGCCCTGGCTCATCCCGCGGAGCACCTGAAGCTCGCGCTCGGTCAGCTGGACGCCCGGGTCGGACGGCTGACGGGGCGCGGGCACCGAGGTGCTCGCCAGGGTGTGGGCCAGTGCGGCGACCAGCTCCGGCCGGGACGCGTCCCAGCGGAGGTAGCCGCGGGCACCGCCGGCGATCGCGGCGGCGATGCTGCCCGCGTCGTCCGGGGCGCCGAAGACGATGACGTTCGCCTGGGGATTGGCCGAGACGAGCCGCCGGGTGGCTTCGACACCCGTCGGGACCGCGCGTTGCGTCCCGACCAGCACGACGTCGACGGGCTGACGGGAGTACCGGGCCAGCAGCTCGTCACCGTGCGCTACGCAGTCGATGCGACTGACCCCAGGGACCGCGGACATCACTCGGGTGAGCCCTTCACGGACACTGCGTCGGTCGTCGCAGATCAAGACCGTCGTCACGGGGTTTCCTTCCTGCAGCCGGGTGACATTCCTCTTCCCCTATCGGACGCTTTAGCCCGAACCTTGACACGATCCGGTGGCTTTTTTTGAACTTTCTTAGCCCGGATGCCGGAACACCCCATTCCGACGGCTCAACCACCCGGGACGGGGACCCATGGTGATTCCCCCGCAACCCTCCTCCCGCAAGGATCGGCGCTTCGTAACACTGCGTGCAACACCTGCGCCACTCTGAATCGATACTCCTCGGCGTGTCCTGGGCGCAGGTCGGCCGCGACGAGCGCTGCCGGCCACGAAAGTGAAAGGAGTTCGCATTCCTCCGCGGCCGCCATTGCATTTCCGACAAGGTCGTCCGAAATCTTCCGGTGATCGGGTGCCCCGGCCGCTCGCAGGGCCACGGCCAGCACAATCCGGGATTTCACGACGTGCCGCCGCGCGCCCCGCGCGAGCGCGGTTTCCAAAGCGCGCTCGGCGTGCGGCACGGCATCGGCACCCTGACCTGCGGCGAGGGCGATTTCGGCGCCGACCCAGCCGCCGCGGACCCGGGCCCGCCACCCGGCGTCCCCCGCGGCGGCCCGCTCGGCGAGCCGCCGGGCGGCGGCCAGGCGGCCGAGGGCGAGGTTGTCGGCGGCCAGGCCGAGGAGGGCGTCGGCTTTCGCGCCGGCGGCGTCGAGGCCGTCGGGATCTTGCCCGGTGTCCAGGTGGGCGGCTTTCGCGAAGGCCTCGCCGTCGAGCGCGCGGGCTCGGCGGTGGCCGCCCAGCTGCCGCCGGTGCGAGGCGAGGGTGCTGGCGGCGAGGGAGGCCATCACCGGGTCGCTGTCGTGCCGGAGGGCATCGAGGAGGGTCGCGGCGGCGGCGTACCGGCCCTGGGCGCCGAGGACGATGGCGGCGAGCAGCCGGGCCCGAGGGCGGCCGGCGCCGCGCACGGCGGCGGGATCGGGCAGCGGATCGCTCCCGAACGCGGCGGCCCTGAGGGCGGGTTCGTGCACCCGTCCTTTCTAGTGGGTAGGACCGACAAAAGTTGATCGAAGTGACCGACGGCGCGTGATCGAGCAGGCCACGCACTTGGGCGGGCTCAGGCGGCCGCGATCTTTGAGCCCCGGCTCGGACTGTGGTGCCGCTGGCAGGCGCTCCCCGGACGGGCCCACCGCCGCCGCCCGACCACCAGGCGGGCTCGAGCGGCCGCGACCTCTGCCACCCGCTCGCACAGTGCTCCCGCCAGCAGGCGCCGATCCCCGGACGGCAGGCAAGCCGCCCCCCACCGGGCAGGGCTCGAGCGGCCGCGACCTTCGCGACCGGCTCGGACAGTGCTGCTGCTGGCCGGGGCCGATCCCCGTGCGGGCCCGAGCGACCGCCACCTCCGCGAACCCGGCTTGCACAATGCTGCCGCCGGGAAGTGCCGATCCCCGGGGGCGTGTAGTCAGGCAGGCCCCAGCCGCCGACAACCGGCACCCGACCAGCCCCAGGCCGCCGGAGCCCAGCCGCGCATTCCGGAGCGGGCCGCGCTAGTGGCGCGCGCCGACCAGGACGTGCTCGAGGCGGTCCGCCGCCGAGGGAAGGTCCGTCAACAGCTCCACCTTGCCCGGCAGAGCCACCGACCCAACCGCCGACAACCGGCACCCCACCTCGCCACGGACCACCCGAAACCGGCCACGCGGGCCGGAGCGCCCGCTAAAGGCGCGCGCCGACCAGGACGTGCTCGAGGCGGTCCGCCGCCGAGGGGAGGTCCGTCAGCAGCTCCACCTTGTCCGGCAGGCCCGCCGGGTCCCAGCCCGGGCCGCAGGCGAACAACCTGCTGCGCTGGCGTCCGCGCGACACCCTCGCGAACAGCCGCGCCTCCGCGACGCCGCGTCCGTGCGCCCACAGCACCACCGCCGCCGGTGCGCTGCGGCGCACCGCCACCGCCAGCACCTCCGCCGGCAACGGGACCCCGAACAGCTGCGCGCCGATGCGCCGGCCCGCCAGGGACGCCGCCAGCGCGTACATCGGCATCGAGTCGCGCTCGCCGGGGACGCAGCCGAGGAGGACCGGGCGGGTGTTGCGGGGCTCGTCGAGCACCGGGGTCGCGCGGACCAGCGCCGCGAACACGCACTCCGCGAGCAGGTACTCGACCTCCGCGCCCGCGCTCGCGCCGCGCCAGCGCGCCCCGAGCGCCGAGAGCACCGGCTCGATCACACCCGTCCACGCGGGGAGCACGCCGAGCTCGGCGATGGTGTCCGCGAGCATCCGCTGGACCGCGCCGACGTCCATCGCCAGCGCCGCCGTGCTCAGGCGGCGGGCCAGGCGGGAACGGACCTCGAGGCCGTCGTCGGCGACCGAAGCCCCCGGGGGAACCTCGGACTCCTCCGGCTGGGGTGGGCCGGAGCGGGGCATCTGCTCGAGGGCGTAGCGCGCCGCCTCGGCCGTCGACGCGCCGCTCAGCAACGCGCGCTGCATCAGTTCGAGGCGGCCGATGTCGGAAGTCCCGTAGCGGCGGTGCCGTCCGTCGGTGTGCCGGCTGGGGCCCAGCCCGTAGCGGCGGTCCCAGGTTCGGAGGGTGGACGGCGCGACCCCGAGCCGGCGGGCGACCGAGGCCACCGGCAGGGTGGGTTCTTCGGTGCCCGACCCAGCTCCCACGAGCCTCAATATCCAGGCACCCAGCGCAGTCGGCAACCGGAGGCGAAAGCCCTGCTCACACATCCGGGGGATGCCTAACGGCTGAATCGACCCGAATCGCTTGAACAACTATTGGCGCGCTTCTAACGTTACCGCCGTTGCACCGAATGGAGTATCGGCACCACAGCAGAGCAGCTAGCGGCATCGACCGAATGACGGAGGCGGTCAGGATGGCAGACACGCGCAGGCTCCCAGGACCCAACGCCGACATGTGGGACTGGCAGCTCGAAGGGTCGTGCCGGGGGATGGACAGCGCGTCCTTCTTTCACCCGGACGGCGAGCGCGGCCCGGCGCGGGCACGGCGGGAGGCCAGGGCGAAGGCCGTCTGCCTGAGCTGCCCGGTCTTGGAGATGTGCCGCAGCCACGCGCTGGCGGTGCACGAGCCGTACGGCATCTGGGGCGGGCTCTCGGAGTCCGAGCGGGAGCACATCATCAAATCGGACAAACGCGCGCTCAGCATGTCCGGCGGCTGAGCGCGCCACAGACATCGGAGGGCGGCACCGGGTGGGGTGCCGCCCTCCGTGCCGTTCAGGGCCGTTCCGGCGTGCCGGAACGGGGCGCGGTGGGCCGCCGGGAGGCACCCGGCGGCCCGGCCGCAAACGAAAGCGGGGCGGCACTCCCTCTCAGGAGTACCGCCCCGGTCCCGTCGAAATCAGTGCGAGTGGCCGTGGCCCGCCGCGGCGGGCTCCTCCTCGGCCGGCTTCTCGACGACGGAGGACTCCGTCGTCAGCACCAGCCGGGCGATCGAGGCGGCGTTCGCCACCGCCGACCGGGTCACCTTGACCGGGTCCACGATGCCGGCGGCCAGCAGGTCGGTGAGCTCGCCGGTGGCGGCGTTGAAGCCGTGCCCCCAGCCGAGTTCCTGCACCTTGTTGACGATGACCGCACCCTCGTGGCCCGCGTTGGTCGCGATCCAGAACAGCGGGGCCGTCAGCGCGTCCTTGACGATGCGCACGCCGGTGGCTTCGTCACCGGAGAGGCCGAGGCCGCCCTTCGAGCTCCTTGACCGCGTGCACCAGCGCCGAACCGCCACCGGGCAAGATGCCCTCCTCGACGGCCGCCTTGGTCGAAGCCACGGCGTCCTCGATGCGGTGCTTGCGCTCGTTCAGCTCGGTCTCGGTGGCCGCGCCGACCTTGATGACCGCGACACCGCCGCCGAGCTTCGCGAGCCGCTCCTGCAGCTTCTCGCGGTCCCAGTCGGAGTCGGTCGTCTCGATCTCCTTGCGGATCTGCGCGATCCGCCCGGAGATGGCGTCCTTGGTGCCGTCACCGTCGACGATCGTGGTGTCGTCCTTGGTGACGACGATGCGGCGGGCCTTGCCCAGCGCGCCGAGGTCGACGTCGGACAGCTTGCGGCCGATCTCCGCGGAGATCACCTCGCCGCCGGTGACGACCGCGAGGTCGTCCAGGAACGCCTTGCGGCGGTCACCGAAGAACGGCGCCTTGACCGCGACGGCGGTGATCGTCTTGCGCAGCGAGTTCACCACGAGGGTGGACAGCGCTTCGCCGTCGACGTCCTCGGCGATGATGAGCAGCGGCTTCTTGGCCTCGACGACCTTCTCGAGCACCGGCAGCAGCTCGGCCAGCGACGAGACCTTCTCGCGGACGAGCAGGATGTAGGCGTCCTCGAGGATCGCCTTCTGCTCCTCCGGGTTGGTCGCGAAGTGCGCCGAGAGGAAGCCCTTGTCGAACTGGACGCCCTCGGTGATCACCAGCTCGGTCGCCAGGGTCGACGACTCCTCGATGGTGATGACGCCGTCCTCGCCGACCTTCTCGACGGCTTCGCCGAGCAGGGCGCCGATGTTGGCGTCACGCGAGGTGACCGTGCCGACCTGGGCGATGTTCTCGCGGCCCTTGACCGGGGTGGCCTTGGCCTTGAGGATCTCGATGACCTTCTCCGCGGCGGCCTCGATGCCGCGGCCGATCGACGAGGGGTTGGCGCCGGCCGCGACGTTGCGCAGGCCGACCTTCACCAGCGACTGCGCGAGCACGGTCGCGGTCGTGGTGCCGTCACCCGCGACGTCGTTGGTCTTGGTGGCGACGCTCTTGGCGAGCTGGGCGCCGAGGTTCTCGAACGGGTCGTCGAGCTCGATCTCACGGGCGACGGTCACGCCGTCGAGGGTGATGGTCGGCCCGCCGAACTTCTTGTCGAGCACGACGTGGCGACCGCGCGGGCCGAGGGTGACCTTGACCGCGTCGGCGAGCTTGTTCACCCCGCGCTCGAGTGCGCGACGAGCGTCCTCGTCGAATTTGATCTGCTTGGGCATAGCGTTTTCCGCTTACCTTCCGGTGGTCTTGAACGCACGAACGCCCCGTTCCCCGGCTTGTGCGGGGCCCGGGGCGTCATGCGCTGCGAGCGGACGTCAGTTGATGACGGCCAGCACGTCGCGGGCGGACAGGATGAGGTAGTCCTCGCCGTTGTACTTGACCTCGGTGCCGCCGTACTTGGAGTAGATGACGACGTCGCCGACGTTCACGTCCAGCGGGACGCGGTTGCCCTTGTCGTCGATCCGGCCCGGGCCCACGGCCAGAACCTTGCCCTCCTGGGGCTTCTCCTTGGCGGTGTCGGGGATGACGAGGCCGGAAGCGGTCGTCTCCTCGGCCTCACTCGTCTGGACAACGATCTTGTCCTCGAGCGGCTTGATGTTCACGCTCACCGGGTTGACCTCCACGGTCGTCGAAAGCGTTGGCAGGATGTGGTTACGGCTCTACCACCCCCGCCGTCGCGGGTGCCGGGGCTGTCGGGCCGTGCGATTAGCACTCTAGCCACGTGAGTGCCAGCCGTGCAACCAGGGTCCACCCGAAGGGTGGCGCCCCTGCTTCCGGCAGGTCGGAGGCGCCTCTTACTCCCGGCGTGAGTTTCTGGTTAAGTTCTCACCTCTGGCACCTGGACCCTGGGGGTTTATGCCCATGTCCCATCCCATCCCGAGAACAGCGGCCGTCCTCGCCGCCGCAACCCTCCTCACCGGCCTGGCCGCCGCTCCGGCCCACGCCCAAGCCGACCCCACGAGCCAACGCCAACGCGACTTCGCGGCAGCGGCGGCCGAGTTCGACGTCCCGGAGAACGTCCTCCTCGGGGTCTCCTACCTGGAGTCTCGCTGGGACACGAACGCCGGCACGCCCAGCACGTCCGCCGGCTACGGCCCGATGCACCTCACGGACCTGCGCGAGGCCGGAGCGGCGACCAGCCACCACGACGAAGGCACCGAAGACCCCCGCGGCGACGACGCCCGCCCCGCGCTGCACCCGCAGGCCGGCCCGGCCGTCCCGCCGCCCACGCTGCAGACCGTCGACGAGGCCGCGCAGCTGCTCGGAACCGACGCACGAACGCTGCGGACCGACGCCACCCAGAACATCCGCGGCGGCGCCGCCCTCCTCGCGAAGTACCACGCCGGCCAAAGCGACTGGTACCACGCGGTGGCGCGCTACAGCGGCTCGGCCGACCAGGCCGCCGCGCAGACCTTCGCCGACGAAGTCTTCGACACCATCAAGACCGGCACCGCCCGGACGACCGACGACGGCCAGCGGGTCACGCTGAGCCCGGCCCCGGACGTGGTCGTCCCGCAGCACGCCGATCCGGTGCCCGCGGGCGTCGAGTGCCCCAAGCGGGTCACCTGCGAGTCGGTCCCCGCGCCGTACCAGCAGCTGCCGAAGGACGACTACGGCAACCACGACCTCGCGAACCGGCCCGAGAGCCAGAAGATCGACCACATCGTCATCCACGACACCGAGGGCTACTGGGCCAACGTCCTCGACCTGGTCCAGGACCCGACGTACGTCAGCTGGCACTACACCATCCGCTCGGCCGACGGCCTGATCGCGCAGCACGTGCCGACCAAGGACGTCGCCTGGCACGCCGGCAACTGGTACGTCAACGCGAAGTCGATCGGCATCGAACACGAGGGCTTCGCCGCGAAGGGCACCTGGTACACCGAGGCGATGTACCGCTCGAGCGCGAAGCTCGTCGGCTACCTCTCGCGCAAGTACGGCATCCCGCTCGACCGGGCGCACATCATCGGCCACGACAACGTGCCGGGCACGACTCCGTTGACGATCCCGGGCATGCACTGGGACCCGGGCCCCTACTGGGACTGGTCGCACTACTTCGACCTGCTCGGCGCGCCGCTCGGCGGGTTCGGCCTGCCCGGCTCGTCGCTGGTCACCATCGACCCGGACTTCGCGAAGAACCAGCCCGCGTTCACCGGCTGCGACGGCCCCGGCACCACCTGCGTGCCACGCGGGTCGGAAGCCGTGGTGCTCCACTCCGCGCCGAGTGAGTCCTCGCCGCTGCTGGTCGACATCGGCCTGCACCCGAAGGGCACCGCGTCGACCATGGACGTCGCCGACGTCGGCAGCCGGGCCGCGACCGGGCAGCGGTACGCCGTCGCCGAAGTCCGCGGTGACTGGACGGCGATCTGGTACCTCGGCCAGAAGGGCTGGTTCCACAACCCGCGCAACGCCCGGGTCGCGAAGCCCGCGATCGGCTGGGTCGTGACGCCGAAGCCCGGCCTCGCGACGGTGCCGGTGTACGGCCGCGCCTACCCGGAGCCGGAGGCCTACCCGGCGAACGTGACCGTGCAGGCCATCACGCCGCTGCCGTACACGCTCTCCGCCGGCCAGAAGTACTCCTCGGGCGGGACGGTCGGGTCCGAGTACTACTGGGCGACCACGTTCGACCCGGCGGACCACGTGGTGGTGAAGGGCAAGCTCAAGTACGTCCAGATCCAGTTCGGGCACCGGATCGCCTTCGTCAAGGCCGACGACGTCCGGATCGTCCCGGCGTTCTGAGCCGGTGGGTGGGGGTCGCGCTCACGCGTCGAGCGCGACCTTCACCCCGGCCGCCTGCTCGGTGTTGCGCCGCGTCTTCGCCCAGCCGTTGCGCCCGCGGACGAGCCGGAACAGCGCGCGCCAGGACGTCACGTAGAACGTGTAGATGTACGCGGCGTACGCGAAGCCCATCCCCAGCCCGCGCAGCAAGTTCCTGCTGCGCAAGCACTTCAGCTGGTAAATCGGGCCCCAGACGAGGAACGGCAGCAGTCCGAACGAGCCGTAGACGGCGAACAGGATCCAGGCGCCGCCGGTGAACCACGTCCACATCTGCGCCGGGTCGCCCGCGGTGCCGAGCACCAGCAGGACGAACGGGATCGGGTACAGCAGCGAGCCCAGCAGCTGCAGCCACGGCTGGGCCAGGTAGTACATCATCTCCGCCGCGCCGAGCGTGCTGACGTGCGGGGAATCCCAGATCCGGCGCAGGTACCGGGCGCACTGCATGGTGCCCTGGCCCCACCGCGTGCGCTGCACGAGGAACCGCCGCAGGCTGTACAGACCTTCCTGCGACACATGGGCATCCGGGGTGAAGCCGGTGCGCCAGCCCGCGGTGAGCAGGTGGACGCCGAGTTCGAAGTCCTCCAGCAGCGAGCCGCGCCACGGCTCCCCGGCGCCGCCGGCGATCGAGTCCAGCGCGGTGAGGCGGGTGAACTGGCCGTTGCCGCCCATCGAGATCGTGCCCGTGAACCCGCGGGAGGTCTGGATCGCCGCGATCGCCGTGCGGAACTCCAGGTCCTGCAGCTGCGCGAGCTTGAGGCCGAACCAGCGGCCGAGCGGGTTGCGCGACGGCGGCGGCGTCTCCACGTTGCCCATCCGGACGTCGAGCTGGACCGCACCGACGTCCGGATCGCCGAAGAGGTGGTCCGCCGCGCACACCTCCAGGCAGTTCGGCGACGGGCGGCCGTCGGCGTCGACGACCACCACGACGACGTCGTCGCGGGCGGCATCCGGCCCCATCCAGTCGTTCAGGGCGCGGTAGGCCGCGTTGAGCGCGTCGCCCTTGCCGGTCCGGGCCTCGGGACGCACGCGCGGCACCAGGTGCAGGTACGGGTCGTAACCGCCGTGGCGCCGCCACAGCATCCGGACGACGCGGGCGGTGCGGTCCTCCGAGTCGTCGTCGACGACCCAGACGTGCGCCTTGCGGAACGTGGTGCGCAGGTAGCGGATCGTCTCGCGGATGACCGCCTGCTCGTCGCGGCACGGCACGAAGAAGTGCCACGTGAAGCCGGCCGGGTCGCCGGCCGGACCGGGCTTGCGGCGCAGGTACGGCACCACGATCACCACGACGTAGACGAGGAACGCCACGCTCATGGTGAGCGCGAACGCCTGCGTGATGGCCAGCAGGACCTTGACGCTCATGCCTGCTTCTTTCGCGTGGACAGCCAGACGAACAGGACGATCGAGACGGCGCCGCCGAACACGCTCACCATCGAACCGAGCAGCGTGTGGCCCCAGTAGTAGCCCTCGTCGGTACCGAACCAGTGCACCAGCCCGACGATCGTCAGAATGCGCAGCTGGTTCACCAGCACGATGACGAGCGCCGAAATGCCGAGCGAAAAGAAGAGCCGCTGCGCATTCGACGGCCGGAAGTACAGCATGGCCATCGTCACAACGAGCAGCGGGAGCAAAAGGAACGCCGAAGAACATTCCGGCGTCATTCTCAACCCGAACGGAGTAGCACTGGTCAACCCAAAGTAAACAGACTCCCGATCGGGCGCGACATAAACACCCGATGTAGTGAACAGATCGAGGAGCACTCCGGCGAGCCGCACTTCGAGCTCGCGGTAGAACCGCTCGGCCAGCACCACCCCGGCCCCCGCCGCGGCCAGCGCGCTCAGCGCCACGAGCAGCGGAAACCTTGCCATTCCTGAGTTCGGAGCGCTCGCTACCGCCACGACGTTCCTCTCGGTGTCGATTTCCCGATCGAGTTGGGGGCACCGGCGAGCGTAGGACATATGTGCCGCGCATTTCCACCCGGAGGGGTGGAAAAGCCGCCCCAATCGGTTGGACCTCAGCCGAACTTGTTACGCCGTTCGAGTGATACGAAAACGACCAGCGGAAACGGCGCTGAGCCTTACCCGATCCGGTGATTCGGAAAATTTTGTGTGCTATTCGGCCCGGTCTTCGCGATAGTCGATCCGCGTGCCGAGTTCTGGCAAGCCGGGTCGTTCCGCGCCGCCGTCACGCACCCCCGATAAATCCAGCGAATTCGGAGGACCACTTGATGAAGAGCTCCCTCGTGCGCCGTGGCGGGCTGCTCGCCGCGGTCGTGGCGAGCGTCGTGCTCGCCGGCGCGGCCCCCGCTTCGGCAGCCCCCGGCGACGGATCCGCGTACGGCGTCAAGGTCGACGTCAAGCTGCTCGGCCAGAACGCGGTGAAGGCCGGTCCGTTCGCGGCCGCGAACACCGCGGGCCCGACGAGCAGCAGCCTGGCGAAGGTCGACCTCACCGGCGTCCTCACCGCCGGCGCGATCAACACCGCGGCCGAGCGCGACGAGAATTCCGGTGCGGTGACGGCGAAGGCGAGCACCGCCGACGTCGCGCTGCCGCTGCTCAAGGCGGCTCTCGGCGACGTCGGCATCAAGCTCGTCGAGGCCGTGTGCACCGCGACGCAGAAGGGCGTCGAAGGCAGCACGAAACTCGTCGGCGCGAACCTCGGCAGCGTCGGCGCGGTCGACGCCAGCCCGGCCCCGAACACGCAGATCAAGGTCGGCCTCGGCGCGCTCAACGTCGCGACGATCACCCTGAACGAGCAGGTCGCGAACAAGGACGGCAGCCTCACGGTGAACGCCGTCCACGTGCGGCTGCTCGGCGAAGGGCTCAAGGCGCTCGGCTCGGGCGACGTGATCGTGTCGTCGGCGACCTGCGGCCCGGCCGCGCCGCCGATGCCGCTGGCGTCCGGTGCGGGGCTGTGGATCGGGCTCGGCCTGCTCGGCGCCGTCGCGGTGCCGGTCGGCACCCGCATCTTCCGCCGCCGTTCCGCGCAGGCCTGAGCGAGGTCCGGATGTACAAGATGCCGGGCGCGGGCGTCGGCGTGGCCGGGGGCGGGGTCGGCACCCTCGCCGCCACCGGCGCCGACATCGGCTGGTGGCTGGCCCTCGGCGTGCTCCTGGTCCTGCTCGGGACCGGCGCGCTGATCGCCGTCCACCGCCGCAACCGCCGTCTTTCCCAGGCGCGGGACTGAGACGGTGACCCCGGGCCGCCGGCGTGTGCCCCTCGCACGCCGGCGCCCTGGGCTGGTTATTTCCTGGACACTGGTCGATGTGGAAAAGGGGCACCGCGAGGTGGACGTGATGTTGCTGGCCGGGACGCGGCCGGAAGCCGTCAAGCTCGCGCCGTTGGCACTGGCACTGGCGGCCCACCCGGTGCTGCGCCCGGTGGTGGTGCACAGCGGCCAGCACCCGGGCATGGTCGAGCAGGCCCTGGAGCCGTTCGGGTTGGCCGTGGACGTGTGGCTCGACGTGCCGCCCCGGGTGACCGGCAGCCAGGCCGAGCTGGTGGCGGGCCTGCTGCCCGCGCTCGACGACGTGCTGCGCCGCCACACCCCGGCCGCGCTGGTGGTCCAGGGCGACACGACGACGACGCTCGCCGGCGCGCTGGCGGCGTTCTGGCTGGGCATCCCGGTCGTCCACCTGGAAGCCGGGCTGCGCACCCACGACCTGGCGGCGCCGTTCCCGGAGGAGGGCGCGCGGCAGATGGTGTCCCGCATCGCGGCGCTGCACCTGGCCCCGACGCTCGGCGCGGCGGCGGCGTTGCGCTCGGAAGGCGTGGCCCGGCAGCAGATCGCCGTCACGGGCAACACGGTGGTCGACGCGGTCCTGGAGATCGCGGCCCGCGACCTGCCGGCGCGCGACACGGCGCTGGCGTTGCTGGAGATGGAACTCGCGGAAGCCGGCGAGCGGCTGGTGCTGGTCACCTCGCACCGGCGGGAGTCCTGGGGCGAGCCTCTGGAGCGGACGCTGGCGGCGGTGCAGCTGATCGTGGCCGAGCACCCGGACGTCCAGGTGCTGTTCCCGGCGCACCCCAACCCCCAGGTCCGCGCCCAGGTGGAGGCGGCACTGGCCGGCCTGCCCCGGGTGACGGTGACGGACCCGCTGGAGTACCCCGACCTGGTCCGCGCGTTGCGGCTGGCCGCCCTGGTACTGACGGATTCGGGCGGCATCCAGGAGGAGGCCCCGACGTTCGGCACCCCGGTGGTGGTCCTGCGCGACAGCACCGAGCGAGTGGAGGTCGTGGCGGCGGGGTGCGCGTGGCTCGCGGGCACGGACACCGAGCGCATAGCCGACACGGCGGCAAGGCTGCTGAGCGGGGAACTGCGCCCGGCCCAGGTGGGAAACCCTTACGGCGAAGGAAATGCGGCGGCGCTGGCGGTCGCGGCGATCGAGGAGCTGCTGGGCGTACGGGCAGCAGCCCCGGCGGCAGCTTCGTAGCCCGAGACCGAGCATCCGCCGAACATCGCGGGGACCGCAACCCGAGACGACACCCACACCCCCCGCAACCCCGATCCGAAGCCAGAACACGGCCGGCGGCGCCGGGTCAAGGCACGCTTTCCCGCCTTGACGCGGTGCCGCCGGCCGTAGTCACAATCGGGCTTCGGGGTGGCGGGGAAACGCCGGCTCAGTCGCCCGCGGCTGCTGAAGGGAACCGCCCGATAGCTACAACGACACCACGTTCACCGGCAACGCCGGGTTCGCGCTGAAGTCCAACGGCGCCGTCGGCCGCTTCGCAGCCACAACATGCGCACCCAAGGCCGCGATCATCGCACCGTTGTCCGTGCACAGCCTCGGCCGAGGAACCCGCAGCTCAATACCCGCGACCGCGCAACGCTCCGCAGCCAGCTCCTTCAACCGGGAATTCGCCGCGACCCCACCGGAAATCACCATCGTGTCGAGTCCCTGCTCCTTCGCCGCGCGGATCGCCTTCGCGGTCAGCACGTCCGCGACGGCCTCCTGGAACGACGCCGCGACGTCGTCCACCGGAACCTCCTCGCCACGCCGCAAAGCGCCTTCGACCCAGCGCGCGACCGATGTCTTCAACCCCGAGAAGGAAAAATCGAACGCAGCATCCCGCGGGCCCGTCATGCCACGGGGGAACGCGATCGCCGCCGGGTTGCCGTTCTTGGCCGCGTTGTCGATCGGCGGGCCACCCGGGTACGGCAGGCCGAGCACGCGAGCGACCTTGTCGTACGCCTCACCGGCCGCATCATCCACAGTGGACCCGAGCTCGGTGATCGACGACGCGATGTCGTCGACGCGCAGCAGCTGCGTGTGCCCGCCGGAAACCAGCAGCGCCAGGCACGGCGTGGGCAACGGCCCGTGCTGCAGCGTGTCGACCGCGATGTGCCCGGCCAGGTGGTTGACGCCGTACAGCGGGACGTCCAGCGCCGTCGCGTACGCCTTCGCCGCCGAGACGCCGACGAGCAGCGCGCCCGCCAGGCCCGGGCCGGCCGTCACCGCGATGGCGTCCACATCGGACAGTGCCAGGCCCGCCGTGGCGAACGCGCGTTCGGTCGTCGGCACCATCGCTTCGAGGTGCGCGCGGCTGGCGACCTCGGGCACCACGCCGCCGAAGCGGGCGTGCTGCTCGACGCTGGAAGCCACCTCGTCCGCGAGCAGCTCGACCGTGCCGTCGTCGTGCAGGCGGACCAGCCCGACGCCGGTCTCGTCGCACGAACTCTCGATGCCCATGATGATGCGTGCCATCAGCCCGCCACCCCGTCTCGCGTCCGCGCCGGGCGGACCATCGTGTACGCGTCGGCGCCGGAAGGCTGGTAGTAGCGCTTCCGGATGCCGAGCCGTTCGAAGCCGTGGCGCTCGTACAAAGCGAGCGCGGTGGTGTTGTCCGTGCGGACCTCGAGGAAGACCGGCGCCTCGAACTCGTCGGCCCGCGCCAGCAGCGCCTGCAGCAGCGCCTTGCCGATGCCCTGGCCCTGGTGCTCGGGGGCGACGCCGATGGTGTGCACGGTCGCCTCGTACTCGCCGCGGCGGCGACCGACGACGGCCAGCCCGGCGTAGCCGAGCAGCTCGCCGCCCTCGTCCGGGCGGGCGGCGAGGTAGAAGTTGCCCACGTCCAGTTCGGAGTGGAAGGCGCGGGCGCTCCACGGGTCGTCGCCGGGGAACAGGATCTTCTCGATCTCCACGCACCGGGCGATGTCCATGCGGCGCAGGGGTTCGAGTCTCACGGAGCGGTCACCCGTTTCGGCGCCGCGGGCTCGGCGGCGTCGGGACGGCGCAGGTACAACGGGGTCAGCGGCGCGGGCGGTTCCTTCGCCAGCAACGCGTCCTTCGCGACCTTCACCAGCCCGGCGGGCGACGGGAAGCGCGGCTCGACCGGCCGGACGTCGAGCACGTCGGCGTACAGGAGGGCGCCGTCCCCGGCCGCCACCTCGACGTCGGTCTCGAGGTCGGCGGGACGCTGGACGTGCGGGCCGTCGGTGCGCCGGCCGGCGGCGTCGTAGGCGGCCCAGTAGACCTCGCGACGGCGGGCGTCGGTGAGCACGAGGAAAGCGTTGTCCCCCGGGGCGACGTCGGCGGCCAGTGCGTCGAGGCTGCAGACCGGGTACACCGGGATGCCGAGGGCGTGGCCGAGCGCGGCGGCGGTGGCCAGGCCGGCGCGCAGGCCGGTGAACGGCCCGGGGCCGACGCCGGCGACGATCGCGTCGAGGTCCTTGAGCGTCACCCCGGCGGCCTCGGCGGCGGCCAGCGCGTGCGGCGTGATCAGCTCTCCGTGGGCGCGGGGGTCGACCGTGACGCGGTCACCGCGCGTCTCGACCAGGCCGCCGTCCAGCGCGACGACGCCCGCGGTCACCGCCGGGGTCGAAGTATCGATCGCCAGTACCAACACGGTGTCCCAGCCTACGACCAGCGCCTTCGGCTGGTTGCTGCAGGGGATCGATCCGCGCGGTAACGTGCTGATCGAGTCCGACACTGGGAGGTCCCCGCGGTGCCCGACCCCTTGTTCCCCACGCTCGTCGCCGGCGCCGCGAAGGAAGCCTTGCGCTTCGGCGACCACGCCCTGTCCTACGACGACCTCGCCGCCGTCGCCAGTGGTCTCGCCCGTGACCTGCCACCCGGCCGGGTGGCCGTGTGGGCGACGCCGACCGTGCACACGAGCGTCGCGGTCGTCGCCGCGCTGCTCGCCGGGGTGCCGGCGGTGCCGCTCAACCCGAAGATCGGCGAGCGCGAGCTCGCCCACATCCTCGCCGACAGCGAACCGGCGCTCGTCCTGGCCGAACCCGGCGCCGAACTGCCCGCCGGCCTCGCCGCCCTGCCGCGCCGCGACATCCCCATCACCGGCGAGGGCACCTCGATCCCGGAGGAACCGGACGCCGAGTCCCCCGCTCTGATCGTCTACACCTCGGGCACCACCGGCCCGCCGAAGGGCGTCGTGCTCCCCCGCCGCGCGCTCGCGACCACACTGGACGCCCTGGAAGACGCCTGGGGCTGGACTGACGCGGACACACTGGTGCACGCGCTTCCCCTGTTCCACGTGCACGGGCTGATCCTCGGCATCCTCGGCCCGCTGCGCCGCGGCGGCTCGGTGCGCCACCTCGGCCGGTTCTCGACCGAGGGCGTCGCGCGGGAGCTGGCGGCCGGCGCGACGATGCTGTTCGGCGTCCCGACGATGTACCACCGGATCGCGGGTGAGGTCGGCTCCGACGCCACGCTCGCCGACGCGCTCAAGCGGGCCCGGCTGCTGGTCTCCGGGTCCGCGGCGCTGCCGGTGCACGACCACCAGCGGATCACCGCGGCGACCGGCCAGCAGGTCGTCGAGCGCTACGGCATGACCGAGACGCTGATGAACACCAGCGTCCGCGCGGACGGCGAGCGCAAGCCCGGCACGGTCGGCGTCCCGCTGCGGGGCGTCGAACTGCGGCTGGTCGGCGACGCCGGCGAAGTGCTCGACGACGTCGAGAGCGTCGGCGAGATCCAGGTCCGCGGCCCGAACCTGTTCACCGAGTACCTCAACCGCCCGGACGCGACCGCGGCCGCGTTCGACGGCGGCTGGTTCCGCACCGGCGACATGGCGACGCGCGGCGCCGACGGGTACGTCAAGATCGTCGGGCGCAAGGCGACCGACCTGATCAAGAGCGGCGGTTACAAGATCGGCGCGGGCGAGATCGAGAACGCGCTGCTCGAACACCCCGGCGTCGCCGAAGCGGCCGTGACCGGCGAGCCGGACGACGACCTCGGCGAACGGATCGTCGCGTGGATCGTGCCCTCCGGCGAGCCACCGGCCGCCGACGAGCTCGCCGACCACGTCGCGAAACTGCTCGCACCGCACAAGCGCCCGCGGGTCGTCCGGTACCTGGACGCGTTGCCGCGCAACGACATGGGCAAGGTCATGAAGCGGGCGCTCGGTGCCTAGGCTGCCGGCGCGCGAGATCGTCGGCGCCATCGGAAGCGGTTTCACGGAGTTCCCGACCCCGCTGCGCGAGGAACCCGCCGACGGCCCGATCGGCTGGCCGGGCTACCGGGAAGCGCGTTCCGCCGCGGAAGAGCGCACGGGTGAGAAGGAATCGGTCCTCTGCGGGACGGCGAAGATCGGCGACGTCGAAGCCGTGCTGATCGCCTTCGAGTTCGGGTTCCTCGGCGGGTCGCTCGGGCAGCGCACCGGCGACCGGATCGAAGCGGCGTTCGCGCACGCCCGCGACGTGCGGCTGCCGGTGGTGTCGCTGATCGCGACCGGCGGCAGCCGCATGCAGCAGGGCATGCGCGCGTTGATGCAGCTGCAGCGGGTGGCGCGGGCGTCGGCGCTGACGCGTTCGGTGGGCATCCCGCAGCTCTCGGTGCTGCGCGACCCGACGACCGGCGGCGGCTGGGCGACGCTCGGCGCGGGCGCCGACGTCGTCCTCGCGCTGCCGGAAGCGCAGGTCGGGTTCGCGGGCTCGCGGGTGCGCCCGGCCGGCTCGCCGGAGGCGTACACCGCGGAGGCGCACTTCGGCTGGGGTCAGGTCGACGCCGTCGTGGCCCCGGGCGAACTCGGTACGACGCTGGAACGGTGGCTGCGGCTGCTGACCGCGCATTCGTCGGCCGCGGCTCCGCCGCCGTCCGCGCTGCGAACCGTTTCGGTGCCTTCGACGGGCTGGGAAGCGGTTCAGGCGGCGCGGTCACCATCGCGGGCCCGGGCGGCGGAGTACCTCGACGCGTACTTCGACTGGCGGCAGGACATCAGCGGCGACCGCGTCGGCGGCGCGGATCCCGGTGTCGCGTGCGGCTTCGGCTGGCGCGACGGGCGGACGGTCGCGTACGCGGCCCAGTGCGGCACGCCGACGTTGCCGTCGGGGTTCCGGACGGCGGCCCGGCTGGTGCGGCTGGCGTCGCGCCTGGGCATCCCGGTGCTGACGCTGGTCGACACCCCCGGCGCGGCGAACGACGCGGCGGCGGAGCAGGCCGGCGCGGGCGGCGCGATCGCGGAGATGTTCGAGGCGGTGGCGACGGCCTCGGTCCCGGTGACGACGCTGGTGATCGGCGAAGGCGGCTCGGGCGGCGCACTGGCGTTCGCCGCGGCGGGTTCGACGTGGGTGGCCCCGGACGCGTACTTCTCGGTGACCTCACCGGAAGCCGCGGCGGCGATCCTCAAGCGCCCGGCTTCGGAGGTGCCGGACATCGCCAACCAGCTGCACCTGCGGCCGCAGGACCTGGTGGACCTGGGGGTGGCGCGGGCGGTGGTGGGTCCGGCTCGCTGATCGACGTCGCGGCCGCCGGCGGCACGGTATTCCTCGATGAG
This sequence comes from Amycolatopsis sp. DG1A-15b, assembly GCF_030285645.1. Taxonomy (GTDB): domain Bacteria; phylum Actinomycetota; class Actinomycetes; order Mycobacteriales; family Pseudonocardiaceae; genus Amycolatopsis. The sequence continues at coordinate 8,926,864 of NZ_CP127296.1, read as the reverse complement.
GTGTTTCGGTTCGACCATCCGTGGTTGGATCTTGCGATGGGGTATCGACTCAACAGGCGAGCGGCGTTCGGTTTGGGGACCGCTGTCGCCGCTGGCAGCCTTCTGGCCGGCTCTCCCGCGTCCGCGCAGGAAGCAGACATCGAGGCCAGCCCGGCCACACCGGACCGGGCCAGGCAGAAAGTGAAGCGCGTCTACGAAAACGCGGCCGCTGAGGCAGGCGGCATCTGGAACTCCTACATCAGTGTGGCCGACCAAGTGGCCGTCGACGTGGCGTCCGACGAGGTCGTCGAGGCGTACAGCGTCAACAAGGTGGCCGTCGCGGTCACCCTGATGGACAAGATCGACCGTGGCCTGCTCACGCTGGACCAGCAGGTCCAGGTGCCGGCGAGCATCGTCGTGCCGGGTGGCGACGGCATCATCATCCTGGACAAGGCGTACCCGAGCGCGTTCACACTGGGTCACGTCCTGTCGCTGTTCCTCACCGTCTCGGATGACACGTGCGTCCGGCTGGTGGGGCTCGTGGTCCCGGCGGCCGAGATCAACCAGATCCTGGTGGCCAAGGGCTTCCCCAAGACCCAGGTGACGCCGGTGGCCAACCCGAACCGCTACTTCCTCGGCCAGACCACTCCGCGCGAGACCCACGACCTGCTGAAGGCGCTGATCGCCGGCACGTTGCTGAGCCCGGCGTCGACGGATCACCTGCTGTCCCTCCTGCGGTCGCAGGTGGCGTTCACCGACGGCATCCGGCGTGAGATGTCGTCCGCCGACCGCGCGAGGATCGCCACGAAGGCGGGCTGGCTGAACGACGGCCGCAACGAGGCGGGAATCATGTTCGACGCCGCGGGCAAGCCGGTGCTGATCTACTCGATGTTCGCGCACGGCCAGGCGAACCCGGAGGACTTCGGGGCCACGCACCCGGTCCGGCAGGCCACGGCGAAGATGGGGCCGAAGTTCCTGCGCGCGGTCGACAAGATCGCGGGCGCCGGGGCCAGGACATTCCGGGCACCGGCCTACCAGCAGTACAACGGCGGCTGAGAGCAGCTACCGAGGGCAGCGACCACCGTGGACACACGGCGGTCGCTGCCCTCCGGCAGTTCTGCCGCGGACTTACGCCCGCACCAGCTCCGGAGTGCGGTCGGCCCAGGTGCCGTGCGGCTCCAGGGTCACCTCGCGGACGTCGTCCTCGCGGCGGTCCATCCGGACCACCAGGTAGTCGTCCGACAGTCGCTCCGCCGAACCCTCGCCCCACTCGACGACGATCGCCGAACGCTCGAGGTCGGTGTCCAGGTCCAGGTCGTCCAGCTGCGAAAGGTCGCCGCCCAGGCGGTACGCGTCCACGTGCACCAACGGCACGCCAAGAGAGCCCGCCGGGTGGACGCGGGCCAGGACGAACGTCGGGGAGCTCACGCGGCCGCCGACGCCGAGGCCGTCCGCGATGCCGCGGGTCAGCGTCGTCTTGCCCGCGCCGAGCGGCCCGGCCAGCAGGACCAGGTCGCCCGCCCGCAGGACGCGGCCGAGGGCCCGCCCGAAGTCCATGGTCTCTTCGGGCGTGGGAAACACCATGCTCAACGCTGCCACCACCAGGTTCGCCGGGACGAGGATTCGCCGTCCACACCGGAACAGCGTTGCAGGAGGTCGATCAGATGGCTGTTCACCAGCTCGGGCTGCTCGAGCTGGACCATGTGGCCGGCGCCGCGGACGCGCACCAGCTCCGCGTCGGGCAGCTCGGCCGCGATCCGCTCGGCGTGCGCGAACGGCGTGAACCGGTCCGAATCGCCGCCGATGACCAGCACTTCCGCGTGCTTGAGGCCGGCCAGCGCGGCGTAGCGGTTGTGGCTGCCGAGGGTGTCGATGAAGTTGACGAGCCCGCGCACCGGCGTCACTTCCAGCATTTCGAGCATGAAGTCGACGAGCCGCGGGGCGACGTCGCGGCTGCCGAACGCCAGCCGGCGCACGGCTTGGCGCGTCAGCTGGCCACCCGCCGCGCGGACGAACTCCACCAGCCCAGGCTGCCAGCCGGCGAGCCCGCCGGCCGCGCGCGTCAGCGGGTTGTACTTCGAGAGCAGCGAACGCGGCAATCCGCGTGCGCCGACTTCGCCCGCCGCCGTCGCGATGAAGGCGACACCTTCCACCCGCTCTTCGAACAGCGCGGGGAACTCGGCGGCCAGCTCCATGATCACCATGCCGCCCATCGAGTGCCCCATCAGCACGATGGGCCCCTCCGGCACCACGGACCGCAGCACGCAGTCCAGGTCCCGGGCCAGCTGCTCGATGGTCGACGTCTCGGTCGAAGCCGCGCCGGACAGCCCGTGGCTGCGGTGGTCGTAGTACACCTGACGCACGCGAGGCAGCCGGAGCGACGCGAGGTCACGACGCTGGAAATGCCAGCAGCGCCGCGAAAGCGCGAAGCCGTGTACTCCCACGACAGTCAGTTCCGGTTCGCCGCCGTCTTCCGGATCGATTTCCTCGACCGAAAGCGGCGTGCCGTCCTCGGCCGCGACCGTCGAAGTGCGGTCGGGCTTCAGCTCCCCCAGCGGCTCGTCCACGTACGGATCCTCACTGTGCCGCCGCTGCTGCGCGGCGACCGCGATGGCGGCGGCGGTCCCGGTGGCCAGGGCCCCGACCCCGCCGGCGATGGCCAGCAATCGTCGTGAAGGTGTCACGAGCTCGCCCCCAGATACCGGCGCCGGACCCGTGGGCGGTACATCGAGGTCACGATCTCGTAGTCGATGGTGCCCAGCTTGTCGGCCCACTCCCGGGCGGTCGGCTCCCCGTGCGCGCCGTCGCCGAAGAGGACGACCTCGTCGCCGACTGCGGGCTCGTAGTCACCGCAGTCGACCACCAGCTGGTCCATGCAGACCCGCCCGGCGACCGGCCGGCGCTGCCCGCCGAGGAGTACGTCCATGCGGCCCGAAAGGGAACGCGGGACGCCGTCGGCGTAGCCGGCCGGGACGAGCGCCAGGTTCGTGTCCCGTGAAGCGGTCCAGGTGTGCCCGTAGGACACCGATTCCCCGGCCTCGATGCGCTTGACCAGCGCGACGGCCGACCGGAACGTCATGGCCGGGCGCAGGTCTTCCGGCTGCGGCACCGGGTTCAGCCCGTACATCGCGATGCCGGGCCGGACGACGTCGAAGTGCAGGTCCGGCCGGGTGAGCAGGGCCGCGGAGTTCGCCAGGTGCCGCATCGGGTCGAGCCCGGCGGCCCGGGCGGCGTCGTAGGCCACGGCGAAGCGTTTGGCCTGCAGGTCGATCGAGGGGTGTTCCGGCTCGTCGGCGCACGCGAGGTGGGACCAGATCGCGACGACCTCGACCCGCGGTTCGACGGCCGCCGCTTCGACCAGCTCGGCCCACGCGGCGGGCGGGCAGCCGTTGCGCGACAGGCCGGTGTCGATTTTGAGGTGCACACGAGCGGGAGTACCCGGTTTCGCCGCGGCCGCGATGCGGCGAAGCTCACCCAGCGAGCTGGCCGCGAGGTCGACGTCGGCCTCGATACCGGCGCCGAAGTCGACGTCCGGGGTGTCCAGCCAGCTGAACAGCCGGGCCTTGATCCCGGCCGCGCGAAGACCCAGTGCCTCGGCGAGCGAGCAGGTGCCCAGCCAGGTGGCCCCGGCCTCGACCGCGGCGCGCGCCACCGGCAGCGCGCCGTGGCCGTAGGCGTCGGCTTTGACCACGGCCATCACCTGGGAGCCGGGCGCGCGGGCGCCCAGCAGGGTGAGGTTGTGGCGGATCGCGCCGAGGTCGATGTCGACCTGCGCGCGGGGGAAACTGGAGGACATGGCGCCCTCCAGTTTCCCATGACCCGAGGTCAGGGCAGGCGCGCCCCGGACGTGGCGGAGAACACGTGCAGCTCGTCGGGGCGGATCCGCAGGTGGAGCGTGTCGCCCATGGCCGGCGGCGTGCGCGGGTCGACCCGGACGACGACGTTGGGCCGGGTGTCGTCGGCGTCGGTCTGGGCGAGCTTGCCGTAGACGAAGGCGTCCGAGCCGAGCTCCTCGACCAGGTCCACCTTGATCGGCAGGGCGCCGTCCTCGTTCGTCACGACCTCGAGGGCCTCGGGCCGGAAGCCCAGGGTCACGGTGTCGCCGTCGGCCGCGGCGATCGTCTCGCGGGTCAGCGGCACGCGCGCGCCACCCACCTCGGCCCCGTCCTGGGTCAGCTTCGCGGTGGCGAGGTTCATCGCCGGCGAGCCGATGAAGCCCGCCACGAAAGCGTTTGCGGGCCGGTCGTACAGGGCGCGCGGGGTGTCGCACTGCTGCAGCAGGCCGTCCGACAGCACCGCGACGCGGTCACCCATCGTCATGGCCTCGACCTGGTCGTGTGTGACGTACACCGTCGTGACGCCGAGGCGGCGCTGGAGCGCGGCGATCTGCGTACGCGTCGACACACGCAGCTTGGCGTCGAGGTTCGACAGCGGCTCGTCCATGAGGAAGACCTGCGGCTCGCGGACGATCGCGCGGCCCATCGCGACGCGCTGGCGCTGACCACCGGAGAGCGCCTTCGGCTTGCGGTCGAGGTAGTCCACGATGTCGAGCAGCTTCGCGGCCTCGAGGACCTTCTGCTTGATCTCGGACGCCGGGCGCCCGGCGATCTTCAGCGCGAAGCCCATGTTCTGCGCGACCGTCATGTGCGGGTACAGCGCGTAGTTCTGGAACACCATCGCGATGTCCCGCGAGCGCGGCGGCAGCTGGGTGACGTCGCGCTCGCCGATCCAGACGGCGCCGTCGTCGATGTCCTCGAGGCCGGCGAGCATGCGCAGGCTGGTCGACTTGCCGCAGCCGGACGGGCCGACCAGCACGAGGAACTCGCCGTCGGCGATCTCCAGGTCCAGCGCGTCGACCGCGGGACGCTCCGAACCCGGGTAGCGCCGGGTCGCCTTGTCGTAGGTGATGGAAGCCATCGGTCAGTCCTCTCCGAGATTCCGCCGGACCCCGTAAGCCGCTTCGCGGGCTTCGAGGTGGCGCTGCTGGATCCGGTGGCCCGCGGCGCGCTGCGCCTCGGTCGGCTCGTCCAGCTCGAGCCGGAGCTTCTGGTTCTCCTGCCAGGACGGGGGTTCCGCGCTGGACGCCAGGGCCCACGCCGCCTGCCGCGCCGCGCCGAGCGCGACGTACTCGGCGACTTCGGGCAGCTGCACGGGCACGCCGAACACCAGCGGCGCGACCGCGCGGACGGCCCGCGACTGCGCGCCCCCGCCGATCAGCAGCACGCGCTGGACGTCGAGGCCGTGCGCGCGCACCGCGTCGAGGCCGGCGGCCAGGCCGCAGAGCATGCCTTCGACGGCACTGCGCGCGAGGTTCTCCGGGGACATGTTGTCCCTGGTCAGCCCGGCCAGCGAGCCGGTGGCGCCGGGCAGGTTCGGGGTGCGCTCGCCGTCCAGGTACGGCAGGAACGTCAGCCCGCCCGCGCCGGGCTCGGCGGTCAGGGCGAGCCGGTCGAACTCGCTGAGCGTCGCGCCGAGCATCGCGGCCGTCGCGGTGAGGACGCGGGCGGCGTTGAGCGTGCAGGCGAGCGGGAGGAAGCGGCCGGTCGCGTCGGCGAACCCGGCGACCTCGCCGCTGACGTCGGCCGCGCCGGTCTCGGCGACGCCGAACACGGTGCCGCTGGTGCCGAGCGAGACGACGGCGTCACCGGGCTTGAGTTCCAGCCCGAGCGCCGCGGCCATGTTGTCGCCGGTGCCGGCCGAGACGAGCACGCCGTCCGGGGTGTGGCCGGCGGCGTCGGCCGGGCCGAGCACGGTCGGCAGCTCCGGCGTCCGGCCGCCGAAGGCGTGGCTCAGGACGTCGAGGCGGTAGGCGTTGTCGGACGGCGAGAAGTAGCCAGTGCCGGAGGCGTCGCCGCGGTCGGTGACCGGGTCACCGCCGGTGAGCTTCCAGGTCAGCCAGTCGTGCGGGAGCAGCACGCGCGCGACGCGGTCAGCGAGCTTCGGCTCGTTGTCGGCCAGCCAGCGCAGCTTCGTGACGGTGAAGCTGGCGACCGGCACCGAGCCGACGGACTTCGCCCAGGCCGACGGCCCGCCGAGCTCCTCGATGAGGTCGAGGGCCGCCTGCGCGGAGCGGGTGTCGTTCCAGAGCAGCGCCGGCCGGACCACGTCGTTGTTTTCGTCCAGCGTGACCATGCCGTGCTGCTGGCCGCCGACGCCGATGGCCGTGACGCCGTCGAGCAGGCCGTTCGTGGCTTCCTTGAACGCGTCCCACCAGGCGGCGGGAGCGACCTCGGTGCCGTCGGGGTGCGGCGCGCGGCCGGTGCGGACGATTTCGCCGGTGGCGGCGTCACACACGACGACCTTGGTCGACTGCGTGGACGAGTCGATGCCGGCGACCAGTTCAGCTGTCATAGGGCTGCCCCTCTGCGACGTGTTCGACGATCTCGATCGCGGTGCCCGCGTTCAGCGCGGCCTCGATCTCCTCGGTGGGTGTGGCCTGGCCCGTGATCAGCAGGTCGTAGTCGCCGACGTCGCCGTGCGCGTAGGTGGCGGTGCGGCCGAACTTCGAGTGGTCGACGACGAGGACGGTGTGGTTCGCGACCTTGAGCGCGGCCTTCTTGAGCTCGGCGTAGTCACGATCGGGGTGGAACAGCCGCCCGACGGCGACGGCGGTGACCGACACGAAGGAGACGTCGGCGCGGATGCTGTCGAGCAGGTCGAGGACCTCGGGCCCGGCGCAGGAGTCGTACTCGTGGCTGTAGCGGCCGCCGGCGAGTACGACCTCGACCTGGGGCCCGAGCAGCCGGGCGGCGTGCAGCGAGTTGGTGACGACGGTCAGGGCGTCGATCTCGGCGAGCCGCTTGACCAGCGGGAGGAGGGTGGTGGAGTCGTCGACGAAGACGGTCTGGCCGGGCTGCACGTGGTTCGCGGCGGCCTCGCCGAGCGCTTCTTTTTCGCCGTGGTGGAGCGTGTCGCGGAAGCGGGCGGCGCTCTCGATGGTGAGCGCCGGGTAGGCCTCGACCTTGCCGCGCAGCTTGCGCAGGAGCCGGCGTTCGGCCAGGTCGTCGAGGTCGCGGTGCATGGTCATCAGGCTGACCTTGAACTTCGACGTCAGGTCGTCGATCCGGGCCTCGCCCTCCTCGATGACGTGATCCAGGATGTCCTGCCGCCGCCGCTCGACGACAGCATCGGACGGCCGGGTCTTCCGGTCTCCGGATGCTGCTGTGCCGCCGCTCACACGGACTTCTTACCAGATTTATCGCGCGAAGTTAACAGAGAACTCGATAAGTCTTCGCACATCCGTCGCCGCCCCTTCGTACCCAGCCGGACGACACGCGTACGCAGGCGGACGACACGGCAGCCGGGATGGGCCGGCCGGGGTGTCGTCCATCCAGGTGCGCGTGTCGTCCGCGCAGGTACGCGTGTCGTCCGGTCAGGTCGTGAGGGAGCGGATCGACCGGATGGCCTCGGGGATGGCGTGGACCAGGCCGGACGCCGAGGTCGGGGCGTTCTGGGCCGCGATCGCCCCGGCGAGCGAGTGCACATCGGCCGCCGCGGCGGCGGCGAGCCAGGGGTCCAAGCCGGCCGCCAGGAGGGCGCCCACCAGGCCCGACAGCACGTCACCCGAACCGGCCGTGGCCAGCCAGGCTCCTCGGGGACGGTTCACCGCGATCCGGCCGTCCGGGGCCGCGATGACCGTGCAGTGCCCCTTCAGGAGCACCACCGCGTGGTACTTCTTCGCCGCTTCGCGCGCCGCCGTCACGCGGTCCGCGCCCGGCTTCCGGCCCATCAGGCGCTCGTATTCGCCCGCGTGGGGCGTCAGGACCAGCGGCGTGTCCGGGTCGCGGGCGTCCAGGACCTCCGGGGACTTCGCGATGATCGTCGTCGCGTCGGCGTCCGCGCAGACCGGGACGCCCCGGCCCAGCACGTACCGCAGGACATCCCGTCCTTCGGAGCCGGTGCCGATGCCCGGCCCGACCACCCACGCCTGGACCCGGCCCGCGTCGGCCACCGTGCCGGTCGCGATGACCTCCGGCCACTGCGCGCGGACGGTGTCCGCCGCGTGGCCCGCGTACCGCACGAGACCCGACGTCGCGCGGACCGCCGAGCCCGCGGCCAGCACCGCCGCGCCCGGGTAGGTCGCCGAACCCGCCGCGACGCCGACCACGCCCTGGCTGTACTTGTCGTCTTCCGGGCCGGGCACCGGCCAGGCCGCGGCGACGTCCACGATGTCGAGCCGCCGGAGATCGGGGTCCGTCAGTTCGAGGCCGATGTCGACCAGCACGACTTCACCGCACCACGACGGCGCCAGCGCGTGCACCGGCTTGAGCGCGCCGAACGTGACCGTGCGGGTGGCTTCGACCGCGGGCCCGTCGACCGCGCCGGTGTCCGGGTCGACGCCGCTGGGCAGGTCGACCGCGACGATCGGGGCCTCGACCAGCTCGACCAGCCGCGCCGCATCGGGCCGCAGTGAGCCGCGGGCGGAGATGCCGACGATCCCGTCGACCACGACGTCGGCGCGGGCGATCCACTGTGGACCGTCCTCGGCGGACACCACGCGACCGCCGGCGCGGCGCAGGGCTTTCACCCCCGCCGGATGCGCCTTGGCGGGGTTCAGCAGGATCGCCGTCACCGAGACTCCACGGCGGCGCAGGAACGCCCCGGCCCACAGGGTGTCACCGCCGTTGTCGCCCGAGCCGACCAGCAGGACGACCCGGCGGCCGGACACGCCGCCGGTGTGGTCGTCGAGGAAGTCCGCGAGCTGCACCGCGAGCCCGAACGACGCCCGCCGCATCAGCTCGCCCTCGGGCGTGACGGCGAACGCCCGTCCCTCCGCCTCACGAATCCGTTCCGTGGTCCAGATTCCCTGCACGGCGGGGCCTCCCGCAACTACTCGACGGTGACGGACTTCGCCAGGTTACGCGGCTTGTCGACGTCGTACCCGCGGGCGCGGGCGATCTCCGCGGCCAGCACCTGCAGCGGCACGGTGGACACCAGCGGCTGCAGCAGCGTCGGCACCGCGGGGACCTCGATGAGCTCGTCTGCGAACGGCCGGACCGTCTCGTCGCCCTCTTCGGCGATGACGATCGTGCGCGCGCCGCGCGCCTGGATCTCGCTGATGTTCGACACGAGCTTCGAGTGCAGCACCGCGCGGCCCTTCGGCGACGGCATCACGACGACGACCGGCAGGCCGTCTTCGATCAGCGCGATCGGGCCGTGCTTGAGCTCGCCGGCCGCGAAGCCCTCGGCGTGCATGTACGCGAGTTCCTTGAGCTTCAGCGCGCCTTCGAGGGCGACCGGGAAGCCGACGTGCCTGCCGAGGAACAGGATCGCCTTCGAGTCGGCGATCCGGCGACCGAGGTCCCGCACCTGCTCCACAGTGGACAGTACCTTCTGAACGGCCGCGGGCATGGCCTCCAGCTCGGCGTACTCGCGCGCGACCTCGTCCGGGTACTTCGTGCCGCGGGCCTGCGCCAGCGCCAGGCCGACCAGGTAGTTGGCCGCGATCTGGGCGAGGAACGCCTTCGTCGAGGCGACGCCGATCTCGGGCCCGGCGTGGGTGTAGAGGACGGCGTCGGACTCGCGCGGGATCTGCGCGCCGTTGGTGTTGCAGACGGCCAGGACGCGCGCCTTTTGCTCGCGGGCGTGCCGGACGGCTTCCAGCGTGTCCGCCGTCTCGCCGGACTGCGACACGGCGACGACCAGCGTGTCGCGGTCGAGGACCGGGTCGCGGTAGCGGAATTCCGACGCCAGCTCGACCTCGACCGGCAGCCGCGTCCAGTGCTCGATGGCGTACTTGGCGACCAGGCCGGAGTGGTAGGCCGACCCGCAGGCGACGACGAAGACCTTGTCGACGTCCCGCAGGTCCTGGTCGGAGATGCGCTGCTCGTCGAGGATGATCCGGCCGGACTCGAAGTGCCCGCGCAGCGTGTTGGCCAGCGCCTCGGGCTGCTCCTCGATCTCCTTGAGCATGAAGTACTCGTGGCCGCCCTTCTCGGCGGCGGAGAGGTCCCAGTCGACCGTGAACGGCTTGGCCTGGGCGGCGTCGCCGTGGAAGTCCAGGACGTCGTAGCCATCGCGGGTGATGACGACGAGCTGGTCCTGGCCGAGCTCGACGGCCTCGCGGGTGTGCTCGATGAAGGCGGCGACGTCGGAGGCGACGAAGTGCTCGCCCTCGCCGACCCCGACGACCAGCGGCGAAGACCGGCGGGCGGCCACGATCGTGTCCGGGTGCTCGGCGTGCGTCACGACCAGGGTGAACGCGCCTTCGAGGCGGCGGCAGACGGCGGCGACGCTGGCGGTGAGGTCGCCCTTGGTGTCGCCTTCGGTGTACGAGCGGGCCACCAGGTGGGCGGCGGTTTCGGTGTCGGTGTCGCTGGCCATCTCGATGCCGTCGGCTTCGAGCTCGGCGCGGAGGGCGGCGAAGTTTTCGATGATGCCGTTGTGCACGACGGCGACGCGCTGCGAGGCGTCCCGGTGCGGGTGCGAGTTGCGGTCGATCGGCGCACCGTGGGTGGCCCAGCGGGTGTGCCCCATGCCGGCGGTGCCGCCGAAGTGCTCGCGGCCGACCTCGTCGAGCCGCCCTTCCAGGTTGGCCAGCCGGCCCGCCTTGCGCTCGACGGTCAACGCGCCGGCGCCGTCGAGGACCGCGACCCCGGCGGAGTCGTAACCGCGGTACTCCATGCGCCGGAGCCCGCCGAGGACGACGTCCAGAGCCGGGCGGTGCCCGACATATCCCACGATTCCACACACGCTCACCAGCCTAACGAGGGATATCCAGCCGGTTGACGGGGTCCGAGATCACCCTCCGACCTGCGGAAAAGCGCGACGCGTGGTTCGAACCAATGCGGCTCGGCCGAGACCTCGGGACGCGCGGGCGACCGAAACCGTCGGTGGCGGCCGGTAACGTGGAAAACGGGGGCGCCCCCGCGGGCCACCCGGCACCACGCCGGTGCGCCACACGCACCCGGCGCCACCTTGGGGCGCTGGGGTGACCGAGGCAGCGCGCGAGCTGGCGGCGCGCCGGGGCGGCGGGCGAGCCGCGGCGGGGCTCGCACAGTAGGGTTGGCGACCATGGCCAGCAAGCCCAAGCAGCTGCTCGCGGAGTTGACACATCCGGGTCCGCACGAGGTCCTGCGGGGCGACCTCGCCCTGGTCGGGCTGCCCGGCGTGGTCTTCACGCCGCGCGCCGGGCTCGGGTTGCCGGCCGTCGCCTTCGGACACGGGTGGCTGCAGCCACCCGACCGGTACCAGCAGCTGCTGCGCCACCTCGCGAGCTGGGGCATCGTCGCCGCCGCGCCGGCCACCCAGCGCGGGCCGCTGCCCTCGCACCGGCTGCTCGCCGCCGACCTCTTGACCACCCTCGACGTCGTCACGACCGTCCGGCTCGGTCCGGACGGCATCAGCGTCGACCCCGCCAAGCTCGGCCTCGCCGGCCACTCCACCGGCGGCGGATCCGCCGTCCTCGCCGCGGCGCAGGACGCGCGGAGCGACAGCCCGCGGATCAAGGCCGTCGCCACCATCACCGCGGCCCAGACGCTGCCGCCGGCCACCGAGTCGGCGACGGTGATCACGGTCCCCGGCCTGCACCTCGCCGCCGAAGCCGACCTGGTCGCCCCCGCTGTCGCGCACGCCGAAGCGATCGCGGGCGCCTGGGGCGGTGACGACGTCCAGCTGCGGTTCCTCGGCAAGGCGTCCCACCTGGGCGTCACCGAGGGCCGGCACTGGTCGCAGCTGTTCATGCACGGCAAGCCGCACCGCAAGACCCAGCAGCTCACGCGCGCGCTGTTCACGGCGTTCTTCCTGACCCACCTGACCGGCACCGACAAGTACCGGCCCCTGCTCGAGGCGGACGTCAAGCGCGCGCCCATCGAGCGGGAAGAAGAACCCGCCCACTGACGCGGGAAGGGCCCGGCCGGAGCCGGGCCCTTCCGGTCAGACCAGCCAGCTGGTGCTGGAGAAGTCGTCCTCGTCGTCGGGCTGACGCGCGTGCCGCCCCCGCCTCGGCGGCTCCGGCGCCGCCGGTGGTGGTTCCGGTGCCGGTTCCGGCCGCGGCGGAACCGCCGCCGCGACCGGGGTTCCGTAGCTCGGCGTCGGGTAGTTCGGGTAGCCGGTGCCCGCCTCTTCCTCGTGGACGCCGAACTCCATCAGCGACTCGCGGGACTTGTCGGCCAGCGTCTTCTCCGTCGCCCAGCCGCCCGCGCTCTGCTTGCGCTTGTTGAGCTCGTCCATGTGCTCGGCGTACTTCTGCGCGGCGGCCAGCTCCTTCTGCATGCCCTCGCTGGCCTGCTGCTGGGCCTCGGCGAGCCGGCGTTCGCGGAGTCCCCGCTGTTCGTCCTGCTCCCGTGCCGCCGCTTCCATCGTCGAAATCGCCGCGCGATACCGGTCTTCGGCGCTGCTCATCGGCCCTCCTCGGCCCTCGTCACCGGTCGTACCGGATCGAACGGTCACCCTCGTCGTCGAGCGAGCCGCTGATGCGGCCCTTCGCGCCACTCGTCTCGAACACGCCGCCCTCGATGCGGTACTGGCTGGGCCCGCGCTGCTGGTCGCCGCCGCCACCGCCCGGCGCGCCGCCCATGCCGCCCATCATGCCCATGCCGCCCATGCCCGACATCGCGCTCGAGCTCGACGAGCTCGCGGCGGCCTGGTGCATGCCGGGGTCGACCGGAGTGGCACCGAGCCCGCCGCCGCCGTCGGACATCGGCAGCGAGGTGTCGCTGCCCGTCTGGGCACCCGGGTCGAGCGAGACGGCACCGGCGAAGTCCGGCGACCCGCCACCGGTGACGGCCGAGCCGAAGTCGCTCGCGCCGGCCGTCGTGGTCGAGTCGGCGGAGCCGGTCCCCGTCCCGGCCCCGGCGCCCGCGTCGGCCGTCGCCACCGCGGGCTCGGCCCCGACGCTGCCCCCGCCGCCGAGGTCACCGTCGAAGCCGCCGGGCGCGCTGAACCCGCCGGTGCCCGAAGCCGCTTCGCTGCGTGTGAAGCCCGGGTCGGGGTTGGGCGGTGCGGGGTCCTTCGCCAGCGGGGGCTCGGCGTTCGCGTCGTGCCGGATCTCCGCGCCGGCGCCGTCGGTCACCGGCTTGACGTCCGCCTTGAGGCCGTCTGCCTTCAGGTCCGCGGCTTTGGGGTCGTCCTTCTCGTCCAGGGTGTAGGTGGTCGGCTCGCCCTTGCCGTCGTCGACCGTCACGATCGTCGGGCCGTCCGGGCCCTCCGGCCGTTCCGCGGTGATCTTGAGGTTGCCGTCCTGGATGTGGATCTTGCCGTCCGCACCCGGCTTGTAGGAGCCGTCGGCCGAGGGCTGGCCGTCCTTGACCGCCTGCTGGCTGCCCTGCGGCCCGAAGGACGCCTTGTCCCCGGCGGCGCCGTCCTTGCCCGCGCCATCCTTGCCGGCGCCGTCCTTGCCGGCCTCGGCCTTGTCGTCGTCACCCCAGTCGAGGTGGTAGTCCTTCTTGTTGCCGTGGCCGTCGTCCACGGAGATGTCCTGCTTGCCCTCCTTGTCGGGCTCGGACATCGAGATCGTGTTGTCGCCCTTCTTGACCGACACCGTGTCCGTGTCGTCGGTGTCCTTGATGGCTTCGCCGGTCTTCGGGTCGATCGGGTACGGCTCGCCGGTCGCCGGGTCGACCTCGAGGGGCTTCCCGGTGATCGGGTTCTTGCCCTCCTCGGGCTTCGCGGGCTCCTCGGCCTTCGGGGGCTCGGCCGCCGACGGCGTCGTGGAGCCGCTCCCGGTGCTGCCCGTGCTCCCGCTGCCGGTGCTCCCCGTGCTGCCGGTGCCGGTGTTCCCGGTGTTTCCCGTATTGCCGGTGTTCCCCGTGTTGCCGGTGTTCCCGGTCTTGTCGCCGCCGCCCTCGTTCTTGGCCTCGGTCAGCTGGTTGCGGTAGCCGTCCAGGTACCGCGCCAGCGCGCCGAACTGCTGGTCGATGGTCTGCTTGGCCGCCTTGCAGGACCCGTCGAACGCGGCGATCAGGCTCTTGTACTCGGTCGAGAACGCGCCGTCGCGCCAGTAGCGGCAGACGTTGCGGCCGTATTCCTTGTTCTCGTCGTTGAAGCCGCAGTCGTCGTTCTGCAGGCGCTCGGCGAGGTTCGACGGGTTGCCGTGCTTCGCGTTGACGGAGTCGATCCAGCTCGCGACCTTCATGAAGTCGTCGAATTCCCCGGTGTCGCCGTTGGCGACCTTGAGGACGTCCTTGGCCATCGGGATGTCGGCCTCGGCGATCACCGGGCGGTGCAGCTGCAGGACCTCGTCGACCTTCTTCTTGACCGCCGTGTAGACCTGCGTCACGGTCTGCGGGATCAGCTTCGCCGCCCCGTCGATCTGCTGCGAGAGCTCCTTGGCGTGCGGCTTGATCGTCTCGTCGTACTTGATCTCCGCGGCGTTGGCGCCCTTGCCCTTCCACTCGCCGAAGAGGGTCTGGAGCTCGGTGTCGCTCTTGCCGAGGGTGTCCTCGACGACCTTGTGCGCCTTGCCGAGGTCGTCGGCGTCGCTCAGGAACTTCTGGTACTGGATCCCGCGGTTCTCGTGGAACTTGTCCTTGAGGTCCGTCTGGGAGTTCTTCTTCTCGCTCTCGCCGCCCTTGATCTGGTTCCAGACCTCGTCGGTCCACTTCGCCAGCAGGTCGACCGCGACGTTGCCCTGGTCGAGCTGTTCGTCGGAACTCTTCGCGCCGGCCCCCAGCGTCGGCGTGGCGATTCCGTCGAGGTTCTTCTTCGCCTGGTCGCGCTCGGCGGTCTGCCGTTGGTGTTCCTGGTTCTTGGCCGCGGCTTCCTGCTGGGCTTCCTTCAGCGCTTCGTCGACATCGGAGGAGGAGCCCGGCAGCCAGTCGTTGGTGGGGTTCCAGCCGGAGTAGTCCTCGATGTACTTCTTCGCGTATTCCTCTTCTTCCGCGTTGAAGTTGAACGTGTCCTCGCCGTATTCGTCCATCAGCTTGGACTTGGCTTCCATCGACACGTTCGGGTCGTCGAGGACCTTCTTGATCTCAGCCCATTCGGCCATCAGCGGTTACCCCCGGCCTGGTTCGCCGTCGCCCCGGCGTTCGCTTCCTGCGTGGTGTACTTGCCGCCCGCGGTCCCGATTCCGCCGCCGAGGTTCAGCAGTGCGTTCGACAGCCCGGTCAGGCCCGCGCCGATCTCGTCCAACCCGGCCTTGTACTTGCCGAAGCTCTCCTGGTGCACGCGGCCGAAGTCCACGGCGACGATCTCCGTCGGCGCGACCTTCTTGGCCTCGGCCGCCGGGTCGTCGGCGACGTCCGCCAGGCGGATCTGCGCCCGCGTCATCGCCTCCGAACTCGCTTCATACCCGTTCGGCATGGTCGCTGCCCCCTTCGATCACACAGTCCTGCGATGTGCCAGTCCTCGCTGATGTTCCGGGACTGTGACGCGCCCGGACACCGTTCGGTGCCGTCGCAGATGCACAGAGTCTAGCGGCCGGCCGGGCGGCGGACCTGGGCTTCCGCGAAGTGCACCCGGGCGGGAGCTACCCGCCGGCGCGCTGCGCCGTGACCGCCTCGGCGATCACCTCGGCGACGCCGCGGATGTCCACCAGCCGGTCGAGCTCGTCGATGTCGACCGAGACGCCGTAGTTCACCTCGACCCGCGCCAGCAGCTGGATCCGCTGCCGGGACGTCATGCCGAGGTCGTCGAACGGCGTCGTGTCGGCGAGCCGCTCGGGCGGGATCTCCAGCGCGAAGCTGATGATCCGCCGGATCTCGTCGACGTAGGTGCCCGGGTCAGCCATGCCGCTCATTCTCGCCCCACCAGCGCTCACGGGCGGCGGTGCGGGACACCTTGCCGCTGGAGGTCCGCGGCACCTCCCCCGGCCGGACCAGCCACAGGGCGCGCAGCGGCAGGTCGTGGGCCGCCGAGACGGCCCGCCGCACGGCCGTCTCGACCGACTCGTCCCGGGTGAGGCAGCCGGCCACGACCGCGACGCCTTCGCCGTGGCCGTCCCGCACGGCGAACGCGGCGACGCGCCGGATGCCGGGGTGCGCGGCCTCGACGGTCGCTTCGATGTCCTGCGGGTGGTGGTTGCGGCCGTCGACGATGATCAGGTCCTTGCGCCGTCCGGTGACGTAGAGCTCGCCGTCGTGGACGAAGCCGAGGTCGCCGGTGCGCAGCCAGCCGCCGGGGGCGAGCACGTCGTCACGGCCCCAGTAGCCGTCGGCGACGTTGGGCCCGGACACCTGGATCTCTTTGTCGACAACGCGGATCCGCTGACCGTACGGCCGCCCCACCGACACGCGCGGCTCGCCGTCGAACGCCCGCACGGTGGGCCCCTCGGCACCCGCGCTCGTGACGAACACCGTCGCCTCGGCCAGCCCGTAACACGGCTTGTGCGCGGCCCGCGACAGCCCGAAGGGGGCGAAGGCCCGCTCGAAGGCCTCGACGGTGGCCGGGCGGACCGGCTCGCTGCCGTTGAGCACCGAGTTCACCCGCGAGAGGTCGACGGCTTCGAGGTCCCCCGCCGCTTCGGCGGCCAGGTCGAAGGCGAAGTTGGGCGCGGCGCTGACGACTCCCGGGTGCTCGGCCAGCAGCCGGATCCAGCGCAGCGGATCGCGCACGAACTCCATCGGCGTGAAGAAGACCGACCGCGAGCCGAGGAAGACGGGCGTGCCGATGAGCAGGACCAGGCCCATGTCGTGGAAGAACGGCACCCAGCCGGCCAGCGGGGTCGACGCGTCGGCGCGGTAGCACCGCGTGGTCTGCCAGCAGCTGGCCACCAGCGCGCGGTGCGAGATCACCGCGCCGGCCGGGCGGCGCGTCGAGCCGGAGGTGTACTGCAGGTACGCGGGATCGGTCATCGCCACGGCGGCGGGCGGCTCGGCGTCGCCGGGCCCGGCGTCCTCGATGTCCTCGACGGCGAGCGCGGTGGCCGGCGGGACCTTGTCCAGGAAGTCCGTCGAGGTCAGGCAGGCCGCCGGGGTGGCGTCCGCGAAGGCCGACTCGATCCGGGCGCGGCCGGTGCGGCCGGTCGGCACGGACAGCGGCACCGCGACGCGCCCCGCGTAGAGCGTCCCGAGGAAGGCGGTGACGTAGCCGAGGTCCTGCCGGGCGACGATCGCCACCCGGTCACCCGGGCGAGTGACGCGCCGCAGCTCGCGGGCGACCCCGCGGACGCGCGCGAGCACCTGCGGCCACGTCAGCGTGTGGTCGGCGGGTCCCGGGAAGGTGCGGCAGGTGAAGGCGGGACGATCTTCGCCCGCGTTGCGGAGCAGGTAGTCCGTGAACGGCGTGGCCAGGACGTCATCCGGGACTTCTGCGGGCGGCACGGCCCCATCCTGCCCTACCGTGTCGAAGCGATGGACGAGTTCGAACGGCACGGCATCGGGGTGGTCTCCGGCCGCGACGCGTGCGCGCGGGCCCTGCGGTCACCCGGGCTGACGTCGGATCCCGGCGGCGGCTCGCCCAGCGTGCTGCTGCGGGACGGCGACGAGCACACTCGCCTGCGCGCCGTGCTGCGGGAGATCATCGCCGGGCTGGAGCCGATTCCCGAGGCCCTGCGGGCCGGGATCGAAACGACCGTGGCCGGGCTGGGGACGTCGTTCGACCTGGTGCGCGACTTCGCGCGGCCGGTGGCGGGCGCGGTGACGTCGGCGGTGCTGGGCGTGCCCCTCGACGACGTGTTCCTGGACCACCTCGAGGCGACGACGGCGAACCTCGACGTCTTCGGCGGCACCGACCGGGCGGGGCAGGCGTCGGCGTTCCGGCTGGCGGTGCAGCTCAGCCGGGCCCCGGCCGGGCCGGGCGGCCTGACGGCGCTGCGGGCCGCGCACGCGGCTGGGCGGCTGGACGACGACGAGCTGATGTTCAACCCGGTGGTCCTGGCGCACGCGGCCTACGAGAACTCGCTGAACTTCCTGGCGTGCGCCGGCCTCGAACTCGCGACTTCGGGTCCGCGGACCGTGCGCGAGCTGGTGACGGCGATCTGCCCGGCCCGGTACGTCCTCCGGTTCGGCCCGGACGGCCCGGTGGCGATCTCCCTGGCCGACGGCCTGCCGTTCGGGCTCGGCCGGCACGCGTGCCCCGGCTCCGGGGTCGCGGTGGCCGAAGGTGAGATCGCGCTCACGGCGCTGGCGGAAGTCCTCGGCGGCGGCTGCCGGGTGGACGAAGTCCGCTGGAAGACCCACCCGGTGTTCCACGGCCCGGCGAAGGCCGTGGTCACCCTCGCGTCAGGAAACCGCTGAGACGACGCCGGCCAGGCGGTCGGCCGCGGCCTGCGCGGTGGACTGCGCCGGCGCCTCGACCATCACGCGGACCAGCTGCTCGGTGCCGGACGGGCGCAGCAGCACCCGGCCCTCCTCGCCCAGCTCGGCCTCGATCTCGCCGACGGCGGTGCGGACCTCGGACGAGCCGGCGACCGCGGCCTTGTCGGCGACCGGCACGTTGACCAGCACCTGCGGCAGGCGGTTCATCACGGCCGCCAGGTCGGCCAGCGACTTGCCCGTCTCGGCCATGCGGCTCATCAGGCGCAGCGCGGTCAGCAGGCCGTCGCCGGTGGTCGCGTGCGCCGGGAGCACGACGTGGCCCGACTGCTCGCCGCCCAGCGCGAAGCCGCCGGCGCGCAGCTCCTCCAGGACGTACCGGTCGCCCACCGCGGCCGTGAGCACCGTGATGCCGTGCGCCTTCATGGCCAGGTGCAGGCCGAGGTTGCTCATCACGGTCGCGACCAGGGTGTCCTTGGTCAGCTCGCCGGCCTCGGCCAGCGCGAGCGCCAGGACCGCCATGATCTGGTCGCCGTCCACCAGCTCGCCGGCGGAGTCGACGGCCACGCAGCGGTCGGCGTCGCCGTCGTGGGCGATGCCGAGGTCGGCACCGTGGGCGACCACCGCTTCGCGCAGCTTCTCCGGGTGGTTGGAGCCGCAGTGCTGGTTGATGTTGATGCCGTCCGGGTCGGCGTGCAGCGCGACGACCTCGGCGCCGGCGCGGCGGTAGACCTCGGGCGCGGCGGCGGAGGCAGCGCCATTGGCGCAGTCGACGACCACCTTGAGCCCGGCGAGCGGGTTCGGCGTGGCGTCGAGCAGGTGGGCGGCGTAGCGGTCGAGAGCGTCTTCGACGTCCGTGACGCGCCCCACACCGGCGCCGGTGGGGCGGACCTTGCCGGCCGCGAGGCCGGCTTCGATCTCGTCTTCGATGCCGTCGGGGAGCTTGTGCCCACCCGCGGCGAAGAGCTTGATGCCGTTGTCGGGCATCGGGTTGTGCGACGCGGAGATCATCACGCCGAGGTCGGCCTCGAGCGCGCCGACCAGGTAGGCGACGGCGGGCGTGGGCAGCACCCCGACGCGGCGCACGTCGGCCCCGGCGGACGTGAGGCCCGCCACGACCGCGGCTTCCAGCATCTCGCCGCTGGCGCGCGGGTCGCGGCCGACGACCGCGACCGGCCGGTGCGAGCGGTCGTGCGCAGCGAGCACGCGAGCGGCGCTGGCCGCCAATGCCAGCGCCAGCTCCGGCGTCAGCTCGGCGTTGGCCAGGCCACGGACCCCGTCGGTTCCGAACAGGCGTGCCATCTGTCGACCTCCTTCTGCGACCACCACGACAACCTAGCGATCCCGGCGGACCGCGTTCCCCCGCCCCGGTGAAGTCGCACCGGGGCCCGGAAACGAACCAGACCCCCGGGAAAAACGCCGGAGCGCCCATCCGATGGACGGATGGGCGCTCCGGTGGTCCGCGCCTGGGGGCGCGATCAGCGCTTGCTGTACTGCGGGGCCTTGCGGGCCTTCTTGAGGCCGTACTTCTTCCGCTCCGTGGCGCGCGCGTCACGGGTCAGGAAGCCGGCCTTCTTGAGGGCCGGGCGGTCGTCGGCGTCGACCTCGATGAGCGCTCGGGCGATCGCCAGGCGCAGCGCGCCCGCCTGACCCGAGACGCCGCCACCGTGCAGGTTGGCGAAGATGTCGAACGAGTCCGGCTTCTCGACCAGGACCAGCGGGTCCTTGATGAGCTGCTGGTGCACCTTGTTCGGGAAGTACTCCTCGAGGGTGCGGCCGTTGAGCTTGAACTGGCCGGTGCCCGGGACGACGCGCACGCGGACGACGGCTTCCTTGCGGCGGCCGACGGTCTGCGCATTGCCGCCCGCGGCCCGCGACGGGCGCGGCGCGGCAGCGCTCTCGCTCGTGGCGACCGGGGTCTCGCTGGTCGCGGCGGGGGTCTCGCTGGTGGCCACGACGCCGGTCTCGGTCGCCTCGGGGGCCTCAACGACCTCGGGGGTCTCGGTCTCGGTGCTGGTCACAGACTGTTCCTCACTCACTGCGCGACCTGCGCGATCTTGGTGATCTCGCGCGCCGACGGCTGCTGCGCGGCGTGCGGGTGCTGCGGGCCGGCGTACACCTTGAGCTTCTTCGCCTGGGCGCGGCCGAGCTTGTTCTTCGGCAGCATGCCCTTGACGACCTTTTCGACAAGGTGCTCGGGCTTGGTGTCCAGCAGCTCGCCGAACGAGCGCTTCCGCAGACCGCCCGGGTAACCGCTGTGCCGGTACGCGAACTTCTGCTCGCGCTTGTTTCCGGTGAGCGCGACCTTCTCGGCGTTGACGATGATGACGAAGTCACCGGTGTCCACGTGCGGGGCGTAGGTCGGCTTGTGCTTGCCGCGCAGCAGCGTGGCGACCTCGGTCGCCAGCCGTCCGAGCACGACATCCTCGGCGTCGATCACGTGCCAGGCACGAGTGACGTCGCCGGGCTTGGGGCTGTACGTGGGCAAGGGTCTACCTCGTCGTCAACATTGCGTGTGGGTTCTGTGCGGGCCTAGCGCTTACGCGCCGCAGCGCACAACGACATATGAAGATACCCCCACGGTCACCGCACCCGCGCATGGGGGGTGGTGGAAGCGCCCATATTAAGCTCCGGACGGCCCGGGCGCAGCCGGGACCCTACCGGAGTTTTCCCGCCGAAGCGCCTGCACGGGCCACCGCGACACGCGAGGATGGGGCCATTCCGGCGGTACCAGGCGAGCAGGGGACGGCGCATGAGCAAACGACCGACGGCGATCTTCGTCCTGGGCGCCCTGCTGGCCCTGGTCAGCGCCTGCGGCCAGGCGAAGGCGGGCACCGCGCTGCCGAAGGGCGACGACGCGGCCGACTACGTCGGCGCCAAGTTCGAGCAGGTGATCGGCAAGCTCGGCGACGCGATCACCGACACGCGCGACGTCACCAACTCGCTGGACGCCTACTTCAAGTTCGACGACAAGTGGATCCACAGCACCGTGACGTCGGCGCGCACGGGCAGCCCGGAGAACCGGGCGGTGCGGCACCGGTCGCAGAAGAACCCGGACGAGATCATCGACACGTACACGCCCGCCGACGGCACGGTCGAGTACACCTACCTCGGCCCGATGTACGTGCAGAAGGGCGTCTCGCCGACGGCGTGGGTGTCGATGCCGAAGCCGGAGGGCGGGCTGGTCGTGCCGTGCGCCTGGGGCGGGGTGCTGACGCCGTGCCGGATGGCGGACTCGACCGTGGAGGCGTACCAGGGCGACAAGCGCGCCGTCCGCGGGGCGAAGAGCCTCGGCGACGGCAAGACCGCGCTGACGGTGAACGTGCCGTTCGGGATCTTCGTCAAGGACAAGGTCGAGATCCTGCCGCCGAGCATCACCGGCCAGATCGGGCCGGAGCTGAAGAAGGCCGCGGTCCCGGCCACGATCACGCTGAACCCGGACGGCAGCCTCGTCTCCTTCGTGATGGAGGCCAAGTTCGCCGGCGACGGCCACCAGCTCGAACTCAAGTACGAGTTCCGGTTCACCGGCAAGGCGAGCCTGCAGGACATGCCGAAGCTGCCGGACGCGAGCCAGATCACGGTGCTGCCCGACCGGGCGGCGATGGACGACTTCTACCGCCGGCTCGGCGAAGCGCAGGGCAGCTGAGGCGTGACCACGACCCGAGGTGATCTCCGATGACCACACCGTCAACACCGTCGCCACCGTCCCAGCCACCCGACCCGCGGCAGCAGCAGTGGTGGCAGCCGCCGTCGAACCCGCCCGGCGCCCCCGCGGGGTGGCCGCCGGAACACCAGGCGACCGGTCCGCACGCCGGGCAGTGGCAGCAGAACGCCGACCCGGGCGCGGCTCCCGGCCCCGACACCACGGGGTCCTACACCGGCCAGTGGCACCCGGGGCAGCCGTCGGGCTCGTTCTCCGGGCCCTGGCAGCCGGGACAGCCGGGTGCCGGGCCGTGGCAGCCGGGACAGCCCGGGCAGCCGGGTGGCGGGCCGTGGCAACCGGGACAGCCGCCGTCCCAGCCGACGCCGCAGCAGCCGGCGCCGGGCCACGGGCAGCAGCAGTACGGCGGCGGGTTCCAGCCGGCGCAGTACGGCGGGCTCGGCGCCTTCGCCGTCGAGCCGGCGAAGAAGCCGAAGTCGAAGAAGCCGTTGCTGATCGCGGTCGCCGCGGTCCTGGTGCTCGCGCTCGGCGGTGGCGCGGCGTGGCTGCTGGGTGCGTTCCGCGGGGACGTGCTGGACCGGCAGTCCCTTGAGGACGGTGTGGTCAAGGTCCTCAACGAGAACTACGGCGAGCCCGACGTGAAGGACGCGCAGTGCCCGGCGAACGAAGCCGCGCGGAACGGCACGACGTTCGACTGCACGGTGACCATCGGCGGGCAGCAGAAGAAGGTGACCGTGCGGGTGCTCAACGACCGGCCCGAGTACGAGGTCGGCGCGCCGCACTGAGTCCGGCAAAACCCGAGGCCGGCGAACACCGAGGCCGGCAAATCCCGGCCGCGCAACGGAAAACGGCGGGCCCCGCACCGGAGTGCGGGCCCGCCGTGGTTTCCGGGGCTACCGGCTCAGAACAGGCCTTCGACGGCGCTGTCGGTCTGCTGGTAGCCGTCGGCGATCTGCGGCAGGGCGGCGGCGATCTGCGCCAGAACCTGCTTCAGGTCCTCGAACTTCTGGTCCCAGGTGCGCTGAGCAGCGTCGTACTGCTCCTTCGCGGAACCGGTCCAGGTGGTGGTCAGCGGCTTGAGGTCGTCCTTGAGGCGGTCGAAGGCGGCCTGCAGCTCGCCCCCCGTCGACGTGCAGT
The DNA here is from genome assembly GCF_030285645.1 of Amycolatopsis sp. DG1A-15b. Taxonomy (GTDB): domain Bacteria; phylum Actinomycetota; class Actinomycetes; order Mycobacteriales; family Pseudonocardiaceae; genus Amycolatopsis. The sequence goes on along the minus strand of NZ_CP127296.1, from coordinate 8,903,953 downwards.
CGTCCGCGGCCGCGCGGATGGTGGCGTAATTGACGACAATGCCGGCGCCATCAGGCATGATGTGCTCCTTTTGTGCTGAAAAGGTAGGGTGAGTGAAGGGAAAAGTTCAGGACGGAGATCAGCCGAGCTGGTCGAAGCCGCGGTTGATGGCACCCATGATCTCCTGCTGCTGCTGCTCGGAACGCTCGTACTTGGAGCCGGCCTCGCGGAGCAGCTCACCGATACGCTGCAGCGCCTGGTTCATGCCGCGGGCGTCCTCGTCGAAGCGCAGCATCACGTGGTCGAACGCCTTCTGCGCTTCACCCTGCCAGCCGGCGCGGGTGGCCTCGATGCGGTCGCGCAGCGTCGAGAGGTTCTGGTCCATCTGCGCCCGGACCTCGGTGACCTTGCCCTCGGCGTCGGTGAACTGGGCGACTGTTCCCTGGAATCCGGCGCTCATACCGGAACCCCCTTCTTAAGAGTGGTGGTCGGCCGTAACCGTGTTTCTTCGTTCGTACGGCCCTACGACGCAGACACTGCCATGTCCGGTTCCCCCTTGTCGTGGTTTGCCCGGAAGTAGTTGCTTGCGTTAACGCCCCCACCGGGAACCGGTCGCCACGGGTATCGGGAGAACGCCCCGAACCGGTGGCGCATCACCTGAAAAAGCGTTCGCCACCAGCGGGATTAGCACGCGCACAGCAACCGGCAGCGCGGTTTCACTGGTCGCGCTGCATGATTCGCATCTGGGAAAAGTCTTCGTCGTCGTCACCCGATCGAGGGGTCCGCGCGGGAGGTTGCGAACGCGAAGGAACCGGATCGGGTGCCGCGGGAACCGCCAGCCCGCGGGCGCGGCGGAATCGTTCGGCGGCCGCGCGCAGCGTCCCGGGCGTCGGATCGCCGGACTTCGTCCCGCGCCCGCTCTGCTTCAGCAGTTCGGCGTTCTCACTGTGCCGCCGCCGGCTGCGCGCGAGCGCGTTCCCGGTGACGCGCCGGGAATGCGTCACCGCGTCCTGCCCGATCCGCGTGAAGGACGCCGCGGCGCTTTCGAATTCTTCGGACGGCACCGCGTGCCCTCCTCTCAGTTGCGGATTTCGACCGTGCGCACGGCTTGCGCGCAGGCGGCCGCGACCCGGTCCCGCAGCGGGGCCGTGGCGTACTGGCAGCCGACGTGGACGCGGATCCGGCCCTTCGCCACGACGTACCAGTCGACCTGGAGATCGGGCCGGTCCGGCTTGCTCTCGTGGTACCCGATCACCGTCTTGCCGGCGTACGAAAGGCTCGGGTCGAACGCGCTGTAGCGCGCGGATTCCTGGTCCGCGCTGCGCTTCAGCTGGTCGACGAGCTTCTGCGGGTCGGCGGTCGCGTCGTAGTCCATCACGTACTCCTGCGCGACCACCAGGTCGTTGCCGTCACGGGACTCCTGCGGGTGGATCACGACCTGCTTGTCGGCGACCCGGTCGTCGGTCTGGACCCAGTCCTCCGGGGCGACGAACTTGAAGTCGTACTGCGAAAGCGTCTTGCCGCTCTCGACCTGCTCCCCCGAATTCTTGAACACGACGACCCCGGCGACGACGAGCGCGGCCACGACGACCACCACGATCGCGATCACGCCCCACAGCTTGCGGCCGCTCTTCCCGGCCGGTTCGGACGCGGGCCGGGCGCCCGCCGCCGGGCCCGGCGGGTTCGGCCGGGCGGGCTGCCCGGCGGGCGGCGTCCACGGCCGGGCCGCCGGACGGCCGGCCGGCGGCGACGGCGGGGGCGCCGGGCGGTTCGTGAACCCACCCGGACCGGAGCGTGGCGGTGCCGGGCGCGGGGCGACGTCGCCGGGGCGGACGACCTCCGTGCGCTGCGCCGCCGGGTTGAGCGCGCCGCCCGGTGCCGCGCCCAGCCGGGCCATCGCTTCGCCGGGCAACGCGCCGGTGCGGTCCGGGTCGACCAGCACCGCCCGCAGCGCGCCGCGCGCGACGACCGTCTCGGGCTGGTCGAGGCTGGTCGGCACCACACCGGTGCGTTCGTGCACCAGCCGCGAGATCATCGGGATCCGGCTCGACCCGCCGACCAGGAAGATCGCCGTGAGCTGCTTCGGCCGCAGGCCGGCGTCCCCGATCGCGGCGACCGTCAGCTCGACGGCCCGGCCCAGCGGTGCCGCGATCAGCCGCTCGAGGTCCTCGCGCGTGACGTGCGCGTCGGCGAACGGCGGCGGCATCGGCACGTCGGTGTAGGCGTGCCGCGACAACGTCTCCTTCGCGCCCCGCACGTCCTGGCGCAGCACGCGGCGCCGGCGCCGGTCGGCCAGCTCGCGGCCTTCGACGAGCTCGCGCCAAGCGTCCGGATCGGCCGAAGAAACCAGGGAACCGAGGTGCTCCAGCAACGCCTGGTCGATGTCCGCGCCGCCGAAGGCGGGATCGCCGCGGGTGGCGAGCACCTGGAAACCGCCGCGCTGCGGACGGCCGGCGCGGTCCCGCGCGGTGTCCGGCGGCAGCCGCCGCACCACGCTGACGTCGACCGTGCCGCCGCCGAGGTCCAGCACCGCGAGCGCTTCGCCGGGGCGGCCGCTGAACTCGACGGTGCGGTCGGTCGTCACGTCCTGCGGCGCGAACGTCGCCGCGTGGTAGACCGCCGCGGCGACCGGCTCCGGCACCAGCGCGACTTCGCGCGCCAGCCCGCCCGCGGCCTGCCGCAGCAGCCGCGTGCGGATCGCGCCCCAGTCCGCGGGGTGGGTCAGCACGAGCAGGTCGACCTCGGCGTCCCCGGCCAGGCGGCGCGCTTCGGACACCGCGCGCCCCAGCACCGCGTGGATGACGTCGGTGACCCGCAGGACGTTCTCGCCGAGCAGCAGCTCGCCTTCGTCGATCCGCCGCTTCGGGTTCGGCTCGTACCGCGACGGGTCGACCGCCGCCTGCCGCTCGGCCTCCTGGCCGACGAACAGCGTGCCGTCCGCCGCCGCGTAGACCGCCGAGGACATCAGCGGCTGGCCGTCGATCACCACGACCTGCGGCTCGCGCCCGTTCACCGAGGCGACGACGCAGGTGCTCGATGTCCCGAAGTCCACCGCAACCCGGACCGTCACCAGCAGCTCCCGCAGTAATGTTCGCGTTCCCCCACGCCCCGCCGGCGGGGCGCTCCCCCGGGGAGGAACCTACCCACCCCGCCGGGCGCACGTCCCGCCGCCGTCGTCAGTCGGGTTGGATCCACGACACCTGGATGAGCTGCTTGCCGTACTTGCGGGTGAGCATGTTGCCCCGGCCCGGCGGCATCGCGCTCGGCTTGATGTTGCCGACCAGCGCGCCTTCGTCCCGCGAGCCGTTCATCACCATGCCCGGGGCCGCGATCTCCTTGAGCTTGCCGATGATCGGGTCGTACATCGCCTTGCTCGCGCCACCGGTGCGCCGCACGACGACCAGGTGCAGGCCGACGTCCTTGGCCTGCGGCAGGAAGTCGGAGATCTTCCGCAGCGGGTTGTTGCTCGACGTGGCCACCAGGTCGTAGTCGTCGACCAGGATGAACAGCTCCGGGCCCTTCCACCAGGACCGCGTCTTCAGCTGCTCCTGCGTGACGTCGGGGCCCGGCAGGCGCCGCGTCATCGAGTTGAAGACGTCGCTGATCATGCTTTCCAGCTGCGCCGCCGACACCGCGTACCCGAGCAGCGAGTCGCCCTGGATGAAGCCGAGCATCGTGCGCCGGTAGTCGACCAGCAGGATCAGACCTTCCTTGGCGGTGTAGCGCTCCGAGATGCCCCGGGCGATCTGCCGCAGCAGGTTCGTCTTGCCCGACTCGCCGTCCGCGAAGGCGTAGAAGTGCGGTTCGGCGTTGAAGTCGAGGTAGACCGGCTGCAGGTCCTCTTCGTTGACGCCGATCGGGATGAGCTTGGACTCCCGGGCGGAATCGAGCTGGAGCACGTCTTCGTAGGTGATCAGCTCCGGCAGCAGGCGGACCTGCGGCGCGACGCGGCCGCGCCAGGCACCCTTGATCTTCGCCACCGCGTCGGCCACGCCGGCCGCGACCGTCTCCGGGTCGCTGGAGCCGTCGATCCGCGGCAGGCCGCCCAGCATGTGCAGCTTGTCCCGGGTCAGGCCCCGGCCCGGCCGCCCGGCCGGGATGTTCACCGCGATGCGCCGGTCGATGTCCGACTCGGTCGGGTCACCGAGGCGCAGCTCGAACCGCGTACCCAGCATGTCCTTGATCGCCGGCCGGATGTCGGCCCACCGGTTGGCGGAGATGACCACGTGCACGCCGTAGGACAGACCCTGCGTGGCGAGCCGGGTGATCGAGGTTTCCAGCTCTTCGAAGTCGTCGCGCAGGGCCCGCCAGTTGTCCACGATCAGGAACGCGTCGCCGAACGAGTCCTGGTCCGGCCGGATCTCGCCGCGGCGCTTGCGGTTGCGGAACTCGGTCATCGAGTCGATGCCCATCGCCCCGAACCGGCCTTCCCGCTCGGTGAGCAGGGTGGTCAGCTCGGCCACGATCCGGCGGGCCTTGTCCGGCTCGCGCCGCGCGACCGCGACGCCACCGACGTGCGGCAGGCCCGCGAGACCGGCGAGCGTGCCACCACCGAGGTCGAGGCAGTAGAACTGCGCCTCTTCCGGGGTGTGCGTCAGCGCCATCGACATGATCAGCGTCCGCAGCATGGTCGACTTGCCGGTCTGCGGGCCGCCGACGATCACGCCGTGCCCGGCCGCACCGGAGAAGTCCGCCCACAGCGGGTCGCGGCGTTGCTCGTACGGCCGGTCGATGATGCCCAGCGGCACCTGCAGCCGCCCGTTGCCGAAGAAGCCCACCGGGGACAGGCCCCGGTCCTCGGTCGGGTTCAGGTTGGGCAGCAGCGTGTCGAGCGAGTTCGGGTCCTTCAGCGGCGGCAGCCACACCTCGTGCGCCGGCGGGCCCTGGCCCACCAGGCGCGAGACGATGACGTCGAGCTCGCTGGGTTCGACCGCCTCTTCGGACTGCCGCTGCTCTTCCTTCGGCGCCGCCTCGATGAACTGCGGTTCCGGTTCCTTCGGCAGCTCGACGAAGTCCGGGACGAACAGCTGCGGCCGCTTGTCCGCGCGGACCACGGTCGCCGCCGGGCCGGCCGCCTTGAGACCGGCGGGCCGGTACGGACCCGAGACGTAGGCGGCCTTGAACCGCACCAGCGTCGAGGTGTCGTACTTCAGGTAGCCACCACCGGGGACCGACGGCAGCTCGAACGCGTCCGGCACGCCGATCGCGGCGCGGGACTCCGCCGCCGAGAACGTCTTGAGGCCGATCCGGTACGACAGGTGCGAGTCGAGGCCGCGCAGCTTGCCTTCCTCGAGGCGCTGCGAGGCGAGCAGCATGTGCATCTGCAGCGACCGGCCCAGCCGGCCGATGGCGACGAACAGGTCGATGAAGTCCGGCTTCGCCGACAGCAGCTCGGAGAACTCGTCGCAGACGATGAAGAGCGCGGGCAGCGGGTCGAGGTCCGCGCCGTTTTCGCGCGCCTTCTCGTATTCCCAGACGTTCTTGAAGTTGCCGCCGTTCTTCAGCGCTTCCTGGCGCCGGTTCATCTCACCGGCCAGCGCGTCCTTCATGCGGTCGACCAGCGTGACCTCGTCCGCGAGGTTCGTGATGACCGCGGAGACGTGCGGGGCCTTGTCCAGGCCCATGAACGTCGCGCCACCCTTGAAGTCGACGAGGACGAAGTTCAGCGTGCTCGACGAGTGCGTGGACAGCAGGCCCAGCACCAGGGTGCGGAGGAACTCGGACTTACCGGAACCGGTGGCGCCGATGCACAGGCCGTGCGGGCCCATGCCCTCGGCGGCGGCTTCCTTGATGTCCAGCTCGACCGGCTGGCCGTACTCGCCGACGCCGAACGGGACGCGGTAGCGGTCGCGGATCGGCCGCGGCCGCCACGCCTGCTGGACGTCGAAGGTCATCGGGTCACCCGGGATGCCGAGCAGCTCCAGCAGCGACGGGTTGGACAGCAGCGGCTCTTCGTCGCCGACGTCCTGGCCGGCGGCGCCGCCGACGCGGTACGGCGAGATGAGCCGGGCCAGCGACTCGGTCTCGACCAGGCTGAGGGTGTCCGGGCGGCCGAACCACTCGACACCGCCGGCACTGCGCGCGCCCAGCCTGTCGGCTTCGACGACCAGCCGGAGGCCGCGGCGGGCGGCGAGGTTGCCGAGGGATTCGGACAGGTCGATCAGCGTGACGCCGACCAGGCCCTCCTCCAGGACGATCTGCTCTTCGCGGGTGACCTCGGCGTCGTCGATGATGATGACGACGTGCGGCTGGTCCGGCGCCGGCGTGGCGTTGCGGGAGAAGCGCTGGCGGTCACGCAGTTCTTCGTCGAGCCAGTCTTCGATCTGGGCCAGCGAGCCGGCCATCATCCGGAGCTGGCCGATGCCGTCCGACAGCGTCGGGTGCTGGACGTGCGGCAGCCACTTCGCCCACTCCCACTCCTCCTTCGCCCGGCCCGCGGTGGCGACCGCGATCAGCACGTCGTCGGGGCTGTGGAAGGAAACGAGCTGCGCGAGCATCGCGCGGGTGAGGCCGCGGGTCAGCGCGCGGTCGCCCTGCATGCTGACCGCGGCGAACCCGCGGAGGGTGATCTGGGTCGGCAGGTCCGGAACGATCGAGTGCGCGCGCACGAACCGGCGCAGCGCGAGGGTGGCGATCGGCTCCAGCTCGTCGACGGGCCCGGTCTGGGGCGGGACGAGCCGCGTGGCGAGCCGGTGCGAGCTGCGCCCGACGCGCAGGTGCAGGAAGTCCTGGTCGTTCTGGCGGCGTTCCCACATCCGGCGGCTGGCGGCCAGCGACCAGAGGGACTGGGGGTCCGGGTGCACCCATTCCAGGGCGGCGCGCTGGTCGACCATGGCCTCGCGGGCGCGATCGCGCATCTGGCCCAGGTAGCGGAGGTAGTCCTTGCGGTCCTCGTCCATCTCGGCGCGCTTGGCACCACCGCCCTTGCCACCGCCGCCGGCCATCATCCCGAGCGTCCCGACGACCATCATGCCGCCCATGGCCATCATCATCGGGTTCCGGTTGCTGGCCTGGAACATGAAGACCATCATCCCGAGCGACGCGACGATCATGACGACCGGAAGCGCCTTCATGACGACGTTCCCGGGGATGACGCGCGGAACCTCGGGCGGCGGCTCGAGGTGCACCTCACCACCCGGCGGCCGCGGTGCCGCCAGCCGCGGCGACTTCTTGAACTGCAGCGTGCTCATCGAAGGACCCCTCTTCAAACTCGACGATGGCGGCCACCGTTTAGTGCGCAAGGTGCGCGGAACAACCTATCGAACGCCGCGGTGGAATTCCGGCGGATGCCGTAACGCCCTCGTGAACCGGTCCTGACCTCGCCTGGCGAGTGTACGGCGCGGCACCGACAGTAATGGCGCCGTCCGGCTCGTGAGCTGCGGATGCCGGTGAATCCGGCCACCTCGAAGGCCTTGTGACGGCGACGGGGTTCGGCCGGGGCTGGGCATCGGCGCGAAGGGTCGGCGCGGATCCTGCGGCGGTGTGGTCCGCAGGCCGCGGAGACGACCGAGCGTTCCACCCCCTGAGCTGCGATCGCCGCCAGGTGAAGCCACCACGGTGGCCCTTTCCTCACCAGCGCCAGGCACCGGCCCGAACCCACGACACCCGCCGCCTCGAATGCGCGGCGCGGATCCTACGGCGTCGCGGTTCGCAGGCCTCGGAAACGACGGGCGCCCAGGCCATGAGCTGCGGTGGCCGGTGAATTTCGGACGTTCGATGATGCCCGCGCCGGGGTTCGGTATAAGTTCCCCCGGGAGCAGTATCGACCGAGCGGGGGCAGTGCAGTGGCTACGGGCACGACAGTATTCAGCAGGGTGACGGTCGTCGCGCCGTCCACCCGGATCGACGTGGCGCTGCCCGCCGACGTCGCGGTGGCCGATCTGCTGCCGATGCTGCTGGACATGGCCAAGGAGACCGCGCCCGACGGGGGTGCCCGCCACGGTGGCTGGGCGCTGGCGAAGCTCGGGGACGCGCCGCTCGATCCGAGCCGGACCCTCGCCTCGCTCGGGGTGGTCGACGGCGAACTGCTCCAGCTGCGCAAGCGCAACGAGAACCCGCCGCCGCCGCTGTACGACGACGTCGTCGACGCCATCGCCGAGTCGTCCCCGGACAGCTTCCGGCCGTGGACGAAGGAGACCGCGAACCGGTTCGGGCACGTCGCGGGCGGGCTGGCGCTGTTCGCCGCCGCCGTCGCGCTGTTCATGAGCGGCTCGTTCTACGGCGGGAGCGCGCTGGGCGCCGCCATCGCCGGCGGCATCGGCGCGATCGCCTGCGTCGCGATCGGCGCCACGCTCGCCAAGGGCTACCAGGCGGAACCGACCGGCGTGCTGATCGCCGCCGCGGGTGGCCTCCCGCTAGCCTTCGTCAGCGGCTTCTACATCGTGCCCGGGCTGTCGCTGCGGGCGAACCTGCTGCTCGGCGCGGTCCTGGTGATCATCGTCGCGTCGGTCTGCATCATGGTCATCGGTGCCGGCATCACGACGTTCATCGCCGCCGCCACCGCGGGCACCTTCGGCGCGCTGGCCTTCCTGTTCGGCACGCTCGTCGCGCACCCGGCGGCCGGGATCGCGGCCGGCACCGTCGCGGTCGCCCTCGCCTGCATCTCGATCCTGCCGCGCGCCACGATCTGGCTCGCGAAGCTGCCGCTGCCGCACGTCCCGAGCAACGCCGAAGAGCTGAAGGAAGACTCCGGCTTCCCCGACTACCGGGCGATCGAGCGCCGCACGGCGATCGCGCACAACTACATGACCGGCCTGATGGTCGGCTGCGGCGCCACGGTGGCCGTCTCGGCGATCATCGCCGCGAGCGCGCCCGGGACGTTCGGGATCATCCTCGGCGTCGTCGCGACGCTCGTCCTGCTGCTGCGCGCCCGCGCGTACGCCAACGGCAGCCAGGCCATCGCCCTGCTCACCACCGGCCTGGTCTCCGCCACCGGGATCGCCATCGGCTGGCTGGTCTCGGCGAACGCCCAGAACCGCCTGCTCTACGTCTTCGGCGTGCTGATCCTGCTCGCCGCGGGCGCGCTCGTCGTCGGCGTGATCTTCCCGAACCAGCGGTTCTCGCCGCCGCTGCGGCGCACGGTGGAGATCATCGAAGCGATCTGCATCGCCTCCGTGCTGCCCCTCGCCCTCGGTGTGATGGACCTCTACACCACCCTGCGGCACCTGAACTTCAAGTGACCGGATCGGGTGAATTTCCGATGGCAGCAGCACGGACCCGAAGGACCACGACGGCCCTGCTGGCCGGCACGATCGGCCTCCTGTCGCCGCTGACGCTCGCGGTTCCCGCGTGGGCGCAGGCCGCGCCGGCGGACGGCTACTTCGCGACGCCGCCGCCGGTCGACATGGACAAGCTGATCCCCGACTCGCGCCAGCCCGACAAGACGTACACGCAGACGAAGGGCTGCGTGCAGCGCAGCACCCTCGGCCAGGACATCCAGATCAAGAACCGGCCGTGGGGTCAGGAGTACCTGCAGATCTCCAAGGCGCAGGACATCGTCAAGGCCGCCACGGGCGGTGCCGGCAGCGGCGTCCGCGTCGCGGTGATCGACACCGGCGTGACGAAGCACCCGTGGTTCCAGGACCGGCTCAAGTCCGGCGGCGACTACGTGGCCACGCCGACGAAGGGCCAGCAACCGGGACTCGAGGACTGCGACGGCCACGGCACCGAGGTCGCCGGGATCATCGGGGCGAAGCCCGACAACCCCGAGGTCGGGTTCGTCGGCGTCGCGCCGGACGCCACGATCGTGTCCTACCGGCAGCTCAGCGAGAACTACGAGCCCGCCAAGCAGAACTCGACCGCCGGCTCGAGCACACCGCCGTCGTCGAGCACCAACCCGCCGTCCGGAACCGGCACGGAGCTGCCGCCGGGCGGTGGTGGCGGCGGCGCCGAAGGCGACGGGACGACGCCCGGGCAGTCCAACGGCGGGCGCCAGCTGGAGAAGGCCGGCACCGCGGGCACGCTGAAGACGCTGGCCGAGATCATCCACGGCATCGCCGAACGGCACGAGGCCGACGTCATCAACATGTCGGTCGACAACTGCCGCCCGGCCACCGGGTCGATCACCGAAGGCGAGCAGCAGGTCCAGGCGGCCGTGCGCTTCGCGGCGCAAGCCGGCATCGTGATCGTCGCCGCCGCCGGCAACGCGACGGACACGTGCCCGCAGAACGACCAGCCGGACGCCCGGAGGCCGAAGACGATCGTGACGCCGCCGTGGTTCGCGGACGACGTGCTGTCGGTCGGGGCGATCGACGAGTACGGCAGCGTGGCGCCGTTCAGCGTGCACGGCCCGTGGGTCGGCGTCGCGGCCCCCGGCACGAAGATCGTCTCGCTGGACCCCGCCGAGGGGTCCGGCAGCTTGGCGAACCTGACCTTCGAGAACGGCGACAAGGCCAGCGAAATCCAGGGCACGAGCTTCGCGGCTCCGTACGTGGCGGGCCTGGCGGCACTGGTCAAGGCGAAGTACCCGAAGCTCGACGCCAAGGGCATCGTCAACCGGATCAAGGAGACGGCCCAGCACCCGGCGGCGCCGGGCGGCCGCGACAACTTCGTCGGCTACGGGGTCATCGACCCGGTGGCGGCGCTGACCCAGGTCCTGCCGTCGGAGGTCGGGAACCAGGCACCGCCCCCCGCCCCGCAGCTGGCCCAGCTCCCCCCGGCGAACGACCACAGCTCGACCCCGGTGATCGTGGCGCTGGCCGGCACGGCGGGCGGCGTGCTCGCCCTGCTGATCACGTTGTTCGTGATGCACACGATCCGCCGCAACCGCCCGGCCGAAACCGACACCCGACGCTGACCCCCTGGCCGGAACGGGATCCCGTTCCGGCCGAGGTCAGGTCGCGGGCGGGGCCGGTGGTTTCTTCGGCTGCGGGTTCTCGTCCTCGCCGATCACCGGGGGTGCGACCAGGCCGGGCTCGCCCAGCAGGTCGGACGACTTCGTGACCGGGCGGGTCTTCGACGGGCGGCGAGCCTGCCCGCCCGAGCCGAACGCCCCGAAGCCCATCATCGGCATCATCGGGACCCCACCCGACGTGCTGTGGTCCTGCTCCGCGGGCGGGGCCTGCGGGGCCTGCGGGGCGGCGGCGTCGGCGGGCTGGGCGGGGTCGAGGGTGCCCGCGCCGGTGTGCCGTCCCTCCGCCGGGCCCGCGGCCGAGGACGGCGTCATGACCTCGTCGGCCGAGGACGGCGTCGTGGATTCGTCGCCCGAGGGCGGCGACGAAGCCGCGTCCGTGGCCTGCTCGCCCGCATCGTTCAGGGCGTCGTCGTGCAGCTTGAAGCGCTCCGGCGGGTACCGGTGCCGGATCTCGATGGTGCGGGACGCAGCGTCCGGGTCGTCGACGCCGTCGCACAGCCGGTCGAACGCCTCCATGACGTCGCGCGCGGTCTCGTGCAGCGCCTTCGCCGAATCCTGCGTCTCCTGCAGCTGGGCCCGCGCGCGCTTGGGGCCGCCGGACGGCAGCAGCATCGTCTCCGACGTCAGCTCCGCCGCGTCCACCAGCACCTCGACGAGGTCGACGACCACTTGCCGCAGCGTCGTCACCATCTCGTCCAGCGCACCGGCCAGGGTGTCGAGCGCCTCGTGGAGGTCGCCGCCCGCCGCGCCGACCGCGCGGATGTACGTGACGAACGAGTCCGCGTCCCGGCCCTCCCAGCCCGCGTCGAGCCGGCCGAGCTCGCCGTCGAGGCGGGCCGAAACCTCGGCCGCGACGGAGGCCGCCTGGCGCAGGCTGTCCGCTTCGGCGCCGAGGTCGGCCCAGCGGCCGAGCAGCGGGCGGAAGTACGTCTCGACCGGGTCGAGCACGCCCAGCTGCCGCGCCAGATCCGTGAGGTACGCCAGGTACGGCTCGGCCGCCGCCGTGATGTCCTCACCCGCGGGCACCGGCACCGAAGCCACCAGGGGGTCGCTCTCGGCCCTCATCCGTCGAGCCTTCCGGCCCGCTTGATCAGCTCCGCGGCTTCCGCGTCCTGCCCGCCGTGGCGGACCGCCACCTGCCGCAGCGCCTCCGCGGCCGAACGCAGCGCCTCGGCGCCGTCGGCCAGCTGCCGCCGCAACGCCCCGGACGCGCGGCCGTAGGACTCGCCGAGGCCGATCTGCGCGCCCAGTGCCCCGTAGGACTCCGCGGTGACGTCCCCGCCGACCTCGGCCGCCGCCGCGTCCAGGTCGGCCGCGGCGGCCTCGGCCGTCTCGGCGTACCGGGCGACGACGACGCCGTCCATCCTCAAGCCGGCCACGGCACCTCCGCTCACGAGAAAGACCTTCGAGCGTGGGACGCCCGCCGCGGCCCGGCGGTTCCGCTCAGTTCCCCGGCGGCGGGGTCGTGGTCGGGTACGCGCCGGCGTTCGGGTCGATCGGCACCGCGTCGAACTGGCGCAGCACGTCCTGGGTGTTCAGCGACGCCCCGGTCGGCAGCAGCCCGATGATCGACTCGGGCGCCGGCTGCCGGTTGTTCATGCCGATCGCGTCCGCGGTCTGGGCGTCCGGGACGCTGTAGCGGACGCCCCGGTCGGAGATCAGCTGGATCTGGCCCTTGCCGAAGCTGGCCTTGCCGGTGGCGGACTGGACGACCGCGGCGAACCCGGGCTTGAGGTAGAAGCCGTTGAGCGGCACCCGGTTCGGGCCCAGGGTGGTCACCGTCATTGGGGCGAACTTTTCGCCGGCGCTCTTCTGGCCGGGCAGCTGCGTGTCGACGTACACCGAGGTGTGCGCGTCCTGGTCGGGGCCGGACCCCGCCAGCGACCAGCCCAGGCACGCGACCGACGAGTTCTTCGTCGCGTCGAGGACCGTCGGCACCGAGCGCGGGAAGTCGTCGACCGGGATGTAGCCGGGGTCCGTCGGCTGCATGGTGTGCACCCCGGCGAGCTTGTCGAGACCCAGCGTCTGGATCCGGCCGGAGCTGCCGTTCTTCGCGACGCGGATGATGTCGGCGACGGCGTTGGACACCCGCTGGATGCCGGTGCGGGTGATCGCCCAGTAGTTCAGCGTCGTCTCGCCGGCCTGCTGCGTGGCGAAGACGTCGCCCGCGGTCAGGCCGTCGAAGTCCGCCGGGGGCGCGCCGTTCTGGATCTTCGGCGGCGTCAGCTTCGCAACCTCGGGGATCGCGTTGAGCAGCCCCTGCGTGATCTTCCGCGGCGTCGGCGGCAGCTGCAGCGCCGTCCGGACGGCGTCGTTCGGGTTGTCAACGTCGATCTCGGCGCGCACGGTGTTCGCGTTCGGCCGGTTCCGGGAGCTCGGCAGCCGGTACACGAGGTAGGTCTTCCCGTTGTCGGCCTTCGCCAGCAACGCCTCGTTTTCGCGCAGCTCCGTGCCCAGGCCGCTCGGCGCGATGCCGCCGAAAACGTAGGTGTTGGTCCGGCCGGTGTCCGGGTTCGGCAGCGACGGTTCCAGCTGAACCTGGTCACAGACGGCCCAATTGGGCGAAATTCGCTGGGAATCCGTCGGGATCAGCTGCGGACCGTCCGGAATTCCGGTCAGTTTGTCGCGCGGAATGTCCTTGAGCTGCTCATCGGAAACGACCGTGGGATTCTTCACAGCCGCCGGGCTCGCCGGGGCGGGAGCGGGCGCGGCGGTCGCGCCACCGGCGCCCGCGGCGGAGTTCTTCTGCTGGGCCAGCAGAAGGAGCCGCGCCGACGCGAGGTTGAACGTGGGGATCAGCTTCTTCGGGTTGCCCGTCACCACGTAGACCGTGCCGGACTGCTCGCCGATCACGATGTTCCCGGCCTCGGGCACCGACGGCGCCGGGCTGAGCAGGCCCCAGACGACGAACACGATCATGCCGAGCGCGCCCAGCACCACCCCCACGATCGTGGCCCGCGTGTGGGTGCGCATCGGGTCGTGCAGCATCACGGCGTCCCGCCGGACCAGCGCCGACTGCATCCGCCGTAGGACGAACTGATACGCCTGGACCTGAGACTTAGTCGTGGGTGTTGATGGCATTCTCGACCTACAGCTCTCCCCGTCGCGGTACGGTTCCGCAGGATAGCCGTACGGGGACCGTCTGGTGTGGGGTTTCTACCAACTCAAGCTAGTGTCGGGCTCCCCGGGACCCGGCTTCCGGGTACGCAGCAAGCACGAGGGGAAGAGAAAGCGCGGATGTCCGTCACCACTCCTCCACGTCCGCCTGGCCCGCCCGGGCCCCCGCCGCCCGGTGGCCGTCCGCCGGGCCCGCCGCCGCGGCCGGGCAGACCCGGAGGTCCCGGCGGCCCCGGTGGCGTTCCCGGCGGCCCCGGCGGACCCGGTGGCGTGCCCGGTGGCCCAGGCGGACCCGGTGGCGTGCCCGGTGGACCCGGTGGCGGTCCCGGTGCTCCCGGCGGCCCTGGCATGCCCCCGCGCGGTCCCGGCGGACCCGGTCCCGGCGGACCCGCAGGACGTCCCGGCGGCCCCAGTGGCCCTGGTGGCCCTGGTGGTCCTGGCGGCGGCGGCCCCGGTGGCCCTGGCGGCGGTGGACCGGGTGGCCCCGGCGGCCCGGGTGGGCCCGGCGGCCCTCAGGGGCCCGACGACAGCGGTCCCGCCACTCCCCCGCCCGGCCCGGCGCGGGTGGCCCCACCGGCGCGGCGGCGGTCCGCCGGCGTCACCCTCGGCCCGCTGCCCGTGGCCAACCTCGTCGTGCTCGAAGTCGGCCTCGCGATCGGCCTGGTCCTGCTCGCGATCGACATGTCGCTCAAGTACGTCGGCATCGGCATCGCCGGCTTCGCCCTCATCGTCGCGCTGCTGCGCTGGCGCGGCCGCTGGTTCACCCAGTGGGTCGGCCTGACGCTGCGCTACACCTTCCGCTCGCACGACCGGGTCGCGGACCCGCTGCCGCCGAGCACCGTCGAAGCCATGACCGCCGAAGAGACCACGGTCACCGGCCCCGACGACGCCCGCGTGAACCTGCTCCGCATCGCCGTGCCGGACCTCGTCGTCGCCCACGGCGTCGACCACGAGCGCCAGCAGGTCGGGCTCGCCTGGAACGACGGCACGTGGACGGCGGTGCTGCTCGTCGAGCCGGCGCCGGCGTTGATCACCCAGGCCGACGGCGCGCCGAGCCTGCCGCTGTCGGCGCTGGCGCCCTGCCTCGAAGACCGCGGCGTGGTCCTCGACTCGATCCAGATGATCTGGCACTGCTACCCGGGCAGCGCGGCGCTGCCGTCGGATTCGCCCGCGCTGAGCTCCTACATGGAGGTGCTGGGGCCCCTGCCCGCGGCGGCCCGGCGCACGACGTGGGTGGCGATCCGGCTCGACCCGCGGCGGTGCCCGGCGGCGATCCGGGAGCGCGGCGGCGGCGTCGTCGGCGCCCACCGCGCCCTGATCGGGGCGCTGTCGCGGGTCCGCAACGCGCTGGAGTCCCAGGGCGTGCCGACGCGGCCGCTCGACCCGGACGAGCTGCTGCGGGCGGGCATTTCCGCCGCGGAGCTGACGTCGGTGGCCGGGTCACCCACCAAGGTGACGCTGCAGGAACGCTGGTCCGGCGTGACCGCGGCCGGCATCGGGCACGCGAGCTACGCCATCACCGGCTGGCCGAAGGGCAAGGTCACCAACAGCCTGAACGCGTTGACGAGCGTCCGCGCGCTGTCGGCGACGCTCGCGATGTCGATTTCCCCGGCGTCCGACGAGGGCAAGATCGGGCTGCGCGGCGTGGTCCGGCTGAGCGCGCGGAACCCGCGTGAGCTCGACGCCGCCGACCAGCGGCTGCAGGGGCTGTCCGAGCGGCTGGGGGTGGACCTGACGCCGCTGCGCGGCCTGCAGGTCTCCGCGTTCGCCGCGACCTTGCCGATCGGAGGCACAGCATGACTTCCCGCGTCCGTGACGCCGGGCAGAACAGCGGCGTGGCGCCGGAGTTCACGGTGGACCCCGCGATGCTCGACGCGATCAGCCCCTCGGGTGACCGCGGCGGCATCGTGCTCGGCTCGGGCCTCAAGGGCGAGCCGCTGACGATCTCGGCGCTGCGCTCGACCCCCACCCGGATCGTGCTGGTGGGCGGGCTCTACCTGGCCCGCCAGGTCGCCATGCGCGCGATGGCGGTCGGCGCGTGGGTCGTCGTCGCCACCGGGCGCCCGACCGAGTGGCAGGTGCTCTCCCGGGCGGCCGGCAGCCGCGACGGGCGGCCGTCGCCGCTGGTGCAGATCCGCCGGCTGTCGCCGGTCGAGCTGCCGCGGCCGTCGGAGGACGCGCCGCTGCTGGTGGTGACCGACGGCGGCCCGACGCCGCAGGACCTGTTCCCGCCCCGCTCGCCCTGGCAGACGACGGTCTACGTGCTCCCGTACCTGCACCCGCAGGCGGGCGCGACGGCCAACGCGGCGGACCTGGTGCTGATGCAGCGCCTCCCGGCCGGACAGGCCGAGCTGGCGGCCCGCATCTGGCGCCTGCCGCCCCAGATGATGCGCCAGCTGACGACGTTGAAGGACGATCAGGTGGTGGCCCTGGGCCGCAACCTCTGGCGTCCGCTGCGGCTGGTGACGACGGGCAAGGAGCAGCAGCTCCTCGGCCCGGTGCGCCGCGGCGACTGACGTCCTTTCCGGACCGGCGAAAGCGGGTGGTTCCCCTCGGGGAGCCACCCGCTTTGCGTTCGTCAGGGGGAAGTGCGGACGTTCCTCGTCTGCTCGGCCCGCGCCGCGAGTTCCTCGTCCGGCGGGTAGTCCACGCCCAGGAGCGTCAGGCCGTGGGCCGGGGCCACCGCGCTGTCGCGGATGCCGCTCTCCAGGACCTTCGCGGGCCACGCGTCGGTGCGGCGGCCGTCGCCCACCAGGAGGAGCACGCCCACCAGGCTGCGGACCATCGAGTGGCAGAACGCGTCCGCCGAGACCCGGACCTCCAGCAGGTGCTCGTCCACCCGCGCCCACTCCAGGCGCTGCAGCTCGCGGATCGTCGTGCCCGTGTCACGCTGCTTGCAGTACGCCGCGAAGTCGTGGAGACCCAGGAGCTCCCCGGCCGCGGCATTCATCGCGTCCGTCGAGAGTGGACGGTTCCAGGCCAGCGTGTCGTGGCGGCGCAACGGGTCCACGCCCCACGGGGCGTCCGAGACGCGGTAGCGGTAGTGCCGCCGCACCGCGGAGAACCGGGCGTCGAAGCCCTCGGGAGCGACCCGGGCGCCCAGCACGCGCACATCGCCCGGCAGCAGGCGGTTCCAGCGGCCCACCATCCGGGTCAGGTCCGGGATGCCTTCGGCGGAGACCGGGACGCGGCCGGAGGTGCCCGGAGCGAGCGGCACGACGTCGACGTGCACCACCTGGCCCGTCGCGTGCACACCGGCGTCCGTACGGCCCGCCACGACGACGGACTTCGGCACCGCGGCCCCCGGCGGCTGCCGCTGCAGGGCCTCCTCCAGGAGCGCCTGGACCGTCCGGCGGCCCGGCTGGCGGGCCCAGCCCGAGAAGTCCGTGCCGTCGTAGGAGACGTCCAGGCGCAGACGAACGAGCCCGCCCTCCCCGGGGGGAGTGGCGGGCTCGTCCGGTGTCGAATCGGCCGTCAGGACGTCAGTCCTTCTTGGCGTCCGCGTCTTCCGAAGCCGGGGCTTCGGTCTCGGCGGTGGTGTCCTCGGCCTTGGCCTCCTCGGCCGGAGCCTCGGGGGTCTCCTCGGTCGAGGTGGTCTCCTCGGCAACCGGAGCGGCGGCCTTCTCGTCCTTGGCGAACTTCGTCTTGCGAGCGCGCTCGGCCTCGGACGTCACGGTCTTCTCGGACACCAGCTCGATGACGGCCATGGCGGCGTTGTCGCCCTTGCGCGCCATCGTCTTGGTGATCCGGGTGTAGCCACCGGGACGCTCCGCGAAGTGCGGACCGATCTCGGCGAACAGCTTGTGCACGACGTCCTTGTCACGGACGACCTTCTGCACCTGACGGCGGTTGTGCAGGTCGCCCCGCTTCGCCTTCGTGATCAGCTTCTCGGCCAGCGGGCGGACCCGGCGGGCCTTCGCCTCGGTGGTCGTGATCTTGCCGTGCTCGAACAGCTGCGTGGCCAAGTTGGCCAGGATCAGCCGCTCGTGCGCGGACGACCCGCCGAGCCGGGCTCCCTTGGTAGGGGTGGGCATTGGTTCTCCTACTAGTTCAGCTCGCAGCGTCCAGGCACAGAGCCCTAGAGCTGCTCGGTCTCTGCGTAGTCCTGGCCATCGTCGTGGCCGTCCGAAATCCCGTCGGCGATGCCACCGACACCCTCCGACCAGCCTTCACCGTCGTAGCTGGCGGCCGCCGCGGTCGGGTCGAACCCGGGCGGGCTGTCCTTCAGCGCGAGGCCGAGGCCGACGAGCTTGAGCTTGACCTCGTCGATCGACTTGGCGCCGAAGTTGCGGATGTCGAGCAGGTCCGCCTCGCTGCGCGAGACGAGCTCGCCCACCGTGTGGATGCCCTCGCGCTTGAGGCAGTTGTACGACCGGACGGTGAGGTCCAGGTCCTCGATCGGCATCGCGTAGGCGGCGATGGTGTCCGCCTCCTGCGGCGACGGGCCGATCTCGATGCCCTCGGCGTCGACGTTCAGCTCGCGAGCGAGACCGAACAGCTCCACCAGCGTCTTGCCGGCCGACGCGACCGCGTCGCGCGGCGTGATCGACGGCTTGGTCTCGACGTCCAGGATCAGCTTGTCGAAGTCGGTGCGCTGCTCGACACGGGTGGCCTCGACCTTGTAGGTCACCTTGAGCACCGGCGAGTAGATCGAGTCGACCGGGATCCGGCCGATCTCCGCGCCCGCCTGCTTGTTCTGCAGGGCCGGAACGTAACCGCGGCCGCGCTCGACGACGAGCTCGATCTCGAGCTTGCCCTTGCCGTTCAGCGACGCGATGTGCAGATCCGGGTTGTGCACGGTGACACCCGCCGGCGGCACGATGTCGGCCGCCGTGACCTCACCGGGGCCCTGCTTGCGCAGGTACATGGTGACCGGCTCGTCCTCTTCCGAGGACACCACGAGCTCCTTGAGGTTCAGGATGATGTCGGTGACGTCTTCCTTCACCCCGGGAACGGTGGTGAACTCGTGCAGCACGCCGTCGATGCGGATGCTCGTCACGGCCGCGCCCGGGATGGACGACAGCAGCGTACGACGCAGCGAGTTGCCGAGCGTGTAGCCGAAGCCGGGCTCCAGCGGTTCGATGGTGAACCGGGAGCGGGTCTCGTTGACCGTCTCTTCGCCGAGAGCCGGCCGCTGGGAAATCAGCATTTCTTCCTAATTCCTTTCCAGACGACGCCCGCCATATGACGTCGAAGGGATGGCGCGGCGGCGGCGCACCTGTTGCGCCGCCGCCCGTACTCCAGCCAGGGCCGGACTACTTCGAGTAAAGCTCGACGATCAGCTGTTCCTGAACCGGAACGTCGATCTGCGCACGCTCCGGCAGCTGGTGGACCAGCACGCGGAGGTTGGACTGGACGACCTGCAGCCACGCCGGGATCGGGCGGTCGCCGAAGGACTCCTTGGCCACGACGAAGGGCAGCATCGAGAACGACTTCGGCCGCACGTCGATGATGTCCCACTTGGTGACCTGGAACGACGGGACGTTCACCTTCTTGCCGTTGACCAGGAAGTGGCCGTGGCTCACCAGCTGACGCGCCTGACGGCGGGTGCGGGCGATGCCGGCGCGGTAGATCACGTTGTCCAGGCGGGACTCGAGGATCTGGAGCAGGTTCTCACCGGTCTTGCCCGGACGCCGGACGGCTTCCTTGTAGTACCGGACGAACTGACGCTCGAGAACGCCGTAGGTGTAGCGAGCCTTCTGCTTCTCCTGCGACTGCAGGAGGTACTCGGACTCCTTGATGCGCCCGCGGCCGTGCTGGCCCGGCGGGTAGGGGCGACGCTCGAAAGCCTGGTCGCCGCCGATGAGGTCAACCTTGAGGCGACGCGAAATACGCGTCGCGGGGCCGGTGTAACGAGCCATTTCTTCTTACTCCTCCCCGTTCCTCAGACCCGGCGCCGCTTGGGCGGGCGGCAGCCGTTGTGAGGCTGCGGGGTCACGTCCTGGATGGTGCCGACCTCGAGGCCGGCCGCCTGCAGCGAGCGGATCGCCGTCTCGCGGCCCGAACCCGGGCCCTTCACGAAGACGTCGACCTTCTTCATGCCGTGCTCGGCGGCCTTGCGGGCAGCGTTCTCGGCGGCCATCTGCGCGGCGAACGGGGTGGACTTGCGGGAGCCCTTGAAGCCCACGTGTCCACTCGACGCCCACGCGATCACGGCACCGGTCGGGTCCGTGATCGAGACGATGGTGTTGTTGAAGGTGCTCTTGATGTGCGCGTGACCGTGCGCGACATTCTTCTTTTCCTTGCGGCGGACCTTCTTGGCCCCGGCCGCAGTACGAGACTTCGGTGGCATGTTGTGAGGGATCTCCTGTTAGCGCGCGTTCTCTTGGTGAGCGGCGACCGCTTCGGCCTGGCCGCGCCGGATGATCGAACCGGCGTCGGTGTACAGGTTGCGGAGCGCCATCGGGCGGGCGTAGAGCGCCTTGGGCGAGACACAAGCCGAGCCGCGGCGCTGAACGCCACCCATCTGCACGACCTTCTTGCCCTGGACGCTCACTTCTTGCCAGCCTTCTTCTTGCCGGCGACCGTCTTCTTCGGACCCTTGCGGGTACGGGCGTTGGTCTTCGTGCGCTGACCACGGACGGGAAGTCCGCGGCGCCAGCGAAGGCCCTCGTAGCACCCGATCTCGATCTTCCGACGGATATCGGCGTTCACCTCACGGCGAAGGTCACCCTCGACCTTGAAGTTCTCTTCGATGTAGACACGCAGCTTCGCGAGGTCGTCATCGCTGAGGTCTTTGACGCGGGTGTCCGCGTTGAGCTCGGCAGCCTTGATGAGCTGCTTCGAGCGGGTACGGCCGATGCCGTAGATGTAGGTAAGCGCGATCTCCAACCGCTTTTCGCGGGGGAGGTCTACGCCAGCGAGTCGTGCCATTGGCGTTGATGCTCCTTCTTCGGTTTCATCTTCAGGTCTGCTCCCCGTCCGGTTCCGGGACCGACTCGCCTGTCGTGCCCTCGGCTTGCGCTTCGGGTGTCCCGGCCCCGGCCTGAAGCCCGGGGGTGAACCGGTTCACTCGCGTGAACCGGCAGGTGCGGGGAGGTTGTGTAGCCGTCAATCCACTCTGGTCGAGTGCAGGCGATCAGCCCTGCCGCTGCTTGTGCCGCAGGTTTTCGCAGATCACCATGATCCGGCCGTGACGGCGGATCACCTTGCACTTGTCGCAGATCTTCTTGACGCTCGGCTGGACCTTCACGTCTTCTGCTCTCCTGTTAGCTGCTCTTCGTGATCACTTGTAGCGGTAGACGATGCGACCACGAGAGAGGTCGTAGGGCGAGAGCTCCACGACAACCCTGTCCTCGGGCAGGATGCGGATGTAGTGCTGCCGCATCTTGCCGCTGATGTGTGCCAGGACCTTGTGACCGTTCTCCAACTCGACGCGGAACATCGCGTTGGGGAGCGGCTCGACTACGCGGCCTTCGACCTCGATGGCCCCGTCTTTCTTCGCCATGTCCTCCGCATTTCCTTTGTCGACACTGTCTGTCGCTACAGTCTGTGACCAACCGGAGCACTAGTGCCGGGTTGGGTGGTGCGTGGCACACTGGTGCCCGGCTCCCAAGACCGTGAGTTCACGAGCGTGCAGGATCCGGGCGCGATAAGTGCGCCGACTTGACAGTGTACGCAACTCGTGTCGCGACCCCCAAACCGGGGGTGACCATGCTAAAGGACCGTGCAGGTGGATGTGATCGCGATCACCGCTTGTGGGTGAATGTGCAGGTCAGCGACATCCGCGGCTTCGCCGCGGGCCGGGGGCTCCGCCACCCGGACCCCCGCAAGAGTTCAGGCGTCTTCCGGAGCGGTGAGCACCCAAGGGCCGTCTTCGGTGATCGCCACCGTGTGCTCCCAGTGGGCCGCGCGGGAGCCGTCGGCCGTGACGACCGTCCAGCCGTCGTCCAGCTCGCGGGTCTCGCCACCGCCGCCGGTCAGCATCGGCTCGATCGCCAGCGCCATGCCGGGCTTGAGCCGCGGGCCCTTGCCGGGCTTGCCGACGTTGGGCAGGAACGGGTCCATGTGCATCTGGCGGCCGATGCCGTGCCCGCCGTACTCGACGATCATCCCGTACTCGATGCCGTCGTCACGGCCCGCGCGCTCGGCGGCGGACTGGACGGCGTAGGAGATGTCGGTGAGCCGGCCGCCGGCGGTGACCGCCTCGATCCCGGCCCACATCGCCGCCTCGGTCGCCGCGGACAGCGCGAGGTCGGCGTCGGAGACCTGGCCGATGGCCAGTGTCACCGCGGAGTCGCCGTGCCAGCCGTCGAGGATGGCGCCGCAGTCGACGGAGATGATGTCGCCGTCGGCCAGCACCTGGCTCTTCGCCGGGATGCCGTGGACGATCTGCTCGTTCACCGACGCGCAGATCGACGCCGGGAAACCGTGGTAGCCCTTGAACGACGGCACCGCGCCGGCGTCCCGGATCGTCTGCTCGGCCAGCTCGTCGAGCTCGGCGGTGCTGACGCCCGGCTTCGCCGCGGCACGGACCGCCGCGAGCGTGCGGGCGACGACGAGGCCCGCGGCCCGCATCGCCTGCAGCTCGTCCGGGGTCTTGACTTCGATCATGCGCCCACGCCGGAGCACTTGCAGAACACGCAATCCTCCGAGGTTCACGTGCGGTCGCGCAGCGCTTTCAGCACCCGGCCCGAGATCTCTTCGACACTGCCGACACCGTCGACGGTCACCAGGATGTCGGCGTAGTACTCCAGCAGCGGCGCGGTGTCCGACACGTAGATCTGCTGACGGCGGCGGATGACCTCTTCGGTGTCGTCCGCGCGGCCGCGCGACATGAGCCGTCCGACGACGACGTCCTCCGGGACCTGCAGCTGGATCACGGCGTCGAGCGAGACGTCCGCGTCGCCCAGGATCTCGCCGAGGACCTCGGCCTGCTTGGTGTTGCGGGGGAAGCCGTCGAGCAGGAAGCCGACCTTGGCGTCCGGCTCGGCGAGCCGCTCTCGGACCATTTCGTTGGTCACCGAGTCGGGCACGAGCTCACCCGAGTCCAGGTAGCGCTTCGCTTCCTGGCCGAGCGGGGTCTCCTGGCCGACGTGCGCGCGGAACAGGTCACCGGTGGAGATGTGCGGGACGCGCAGCTGCTCGGACAGGGCCACCGCCTGCGTGCCCTTGCCCGCGCCGGGCGGACCGACGAGAACCAGGCGCGTCACTTCAAGAACCCTTCGTAGTTGCGCTGCATCAGCTGGCTCTCGATCTGCTTCACGGTGTCGAGGCCGACACCGACCATGATCAGCACAGCCGTGCCACCGAACGGGAAGTTCTGGTTGTTCCCGCTCCCGGTCAACGACAGGAAGAAGTTCGGAAGGATCGCGATGATACCCAGGTAGAGCGAGCCGGGCAGGGTGATCCGGCCGAGCACGAAGCTCAGGTACTCCGCGGTCGGGCGGCCCGGGCGGATGCCCGGGATGAAGCCGCCGAACTTCTTCATCTCTTCCGCACGCTCGTCCACGTTGAACGTGATCGTGATGTAGAAGTACGTGAAGAAGATGATCAGGGCGAAGTACAGCGCGATGTGCACCCAGCTGGACTGGTTCACGATGTAGTTCTTGATGAACACCTGCCAGCCGGAGTTGGCGTTCTGGTCGCCGACGAGGCGGCTGATCAGGTCCGGCAGGTACAGCAGGGACGACGCGAAGATGACCGGGATGACACCGGCCTGGTTGACCTTGATCGGCAGGTAGGTCGACGTGCCGCCGTACATCCGGCGGCCGATCATGCGCTTGGCGTACTGCACCGGGATCCGGCGCTGCCCCTGCTCGACGAAGATGACGCTGGCGATGATCACCAGGCCGAAGACGCAGACGATCGCCAGCCCCACACCACCCGCGTTGCTGAGGATGTTGCCGCCCTCGACCGGGATGCGCGCCGCGATGTTCAGGAAGATCAGGACGGACATGCCGTTGCCGACACCGCGCTCGGTGATCAGCTCGCCCAGCCACATCATGACGGCGGTGCCCGCGGTCATGGTGATGACGATGATCGCCAGCGAGTAGACGCTGTTGTCCGGGATGATCGGCTGGTCGCAGTCGGGGAAGAGCTGCTTGCGGTCCGCGAGCGCGACCACCCCGGTGGCCTGCAGGATCGCCAGCGCGATCGTCAGGTACCGGGTGTACTGGGTCAGCTTGCCCTGGCCGGACTGCCCTTCCTTCTTCAGCTCCTCGAACCGCGGGATGACCACGGTGAGCAGCTGGATGATGATGCTCGCCGTGATGTACGGCATGATGCCGGTCGAGAAGAGCGACAGCTGCAGCAGCGCACCGCCGCTGAACAGGTTCAGCAGCTGGTAGACGCCCTCCTGCTGCGCCTGGGAGCTACAGGCCTGTACGGCACCGTAGGAGATGCCGGGCGCCGGAATGGTCGCACCGATTCGGTAGACCGCGACAATGGCTAGCGTGAACAGGATCTTCTTGCGTAGATCCGGCGTCGCGAGAGCCGAGCGGAAGGCGCTGAGCACGCGGGGGACCTCCTCGGCGTCGTCGGCTGTCCTAACCGACGATCGGCTTGGCCGGCACGGGGCCGGCAGGAACACACAGCACTACTGGCACGCAAGCCAGGAACGCTTCGGGGCACACTCGTCCCGAAGCGTGTCGCCGACTCTAACAGCTTCACAGGGCGTGTCCGCAGTCCGTGTGGGTTTTCCGTACCAAGGTTGCTCCGGCGGGTTGATCCACATCGCCGTCTTGGTCGTATTCCTTGACAGATCGCGGGTCAGGCGTTGGACGTCGCGAGCACGCCGGCCAGGCCGACGAGGACCACGCCGGTGCCCCGGTCGACGTTGCGCCGGGCCCGCCGGGAGAGCTTGATCGTCTTCACCGCGGCGCCGACGCAGACGTAGACCGAGCCGGCCAGGAACTCGGCCAGCAGGTAGACCGCGCCGAGCAGCGCGATCTGCCCGGAATAGGGCCCGTGACCTGCGTCGATGAACTGCGGGACGAAGGCGGTGAAGATCAGGATCGCCTTCGGGTTGGTGAGCGCGACACCGAACTCCTTGCGGGTGACGCGCCACGCCGTCATGGGCGTCGCGGGCAGCTCCGTGGGACTGCTTTTGCCCCGGAAGGTGGACCAGAGCAGGCGGGTGCCGAGGAAGAGCAGGTAGGCGGCGCCGGCCCACTTGATGATCGTCAGCGCGGTCTCGGACGCGGCCAGCAGCTGCCCCAGCCCGGCCGCGACGGCGGCGATCAACAGGGTGAAAGCACCCAGCCGGCCGCCGAGCCCGGCGAGGCCGTGGCGAACACCGTGCGTCATGCCGTGGTGGAGGCCGAGCAGGTTGTTCGCCCCCGGCGTAAGGGCGATGAGCACCGACGCCCCGAAGAAGACCCACATGCCTCCACGGTAGCGACGCCTCAGGGCTGCTCGTCGTCCGGCGGCAGGACGGTGATGGCGACCCCGGAGGGCGGCGTCGGGGTGTCGGCGTAGGCGAGCGCCGGATCGGCCCAGCCGGGGTTGCGACCGAAGTTCCGCAGGGGCAGGTAGCCCAGCACGGCCGCGGCGGCCGCCAGCACGGTGGCCAGGGTCAGCAGCCACATGCCGGGCCCGGTGGAGACCTCCAGGCCGGCTTCCTCGTCGGCGATGGCGGCCAGCTCGAACCGGCTCATCCAGGTGGTGGTGACGACGCCGGCGGTGAAGAGCGCGCCGGCCGAGAGCAGCCACCGGGTGAGGCCGCGGTCCGGCCGGGCGAAGGCCGCGATGGCTGCCACGGCCAGTACGACGACCGCGATGACGACGGGGATGCCCACAGGCACGCCGGGGCGGTCGGTGACCGGCTGCCCGGTGATCTCGATGCGGTTGCCCCATGCGGTCTCGGTGATGGTCAGCTGGGCGCCGATGAACCCCTGGCGGAAGTTGAGGTCCTGGAGCATGCGGAAGAGGGGCAGGAAACAGCCTCCGACGGCCAGCACGGCGGCGAGGGCGGCGAGCACCGCCGGGAGGCGGTGGAGCAGGCCGGCCGCCGCCGGAGCGGGCTCGGGCTCGGCTTCCGGAGCTGGTTGGGGTGTGGCGGCGGAAACCGGCAGTTCGGCGACGGGGAAGGGCAGGGGCTCCGCCTGCGATGGGGTGGCGGTGATGTGTGGCGGGAAGAGGGGCGGGCCGGATCGCGGTGCGGCCTCGGCGGGGAATGCCAGCGGGTCCGTGGGCCGCGTTGCCCCCGGCTCAGCGGGGAAGCTCGCCGGCGCGCCCGCTCCCGGCTCGGGGCCGTCGGGCCGCGGAGCTTCGACGGGGAAGCTCAGAGGCGACTCGGCGCCGTCGGGATGGGCTGCGGGCTCCTGCGGCGATCTGTCCACCCTTCCGATCCTCCGTCCGGATTGCCGTCCCGGCAAGGAACCCGTCCGCGAGAAGAGACGGCGAAGGCCCGCCTGGCAGAGCCAGACGGGCCTTCGAACGAGCTTCAGCTCAGTTGGTGGTGGCGGAGCCACCGGCCGCTTCGAGCTTCTCCTTGGCCGAGCCGGAGAACGCGTCGGCGGTGATGTCCAGCTTGACGCCGTTCACATCGCCGTTG
The DNA here is from genome assembly GCF_030285645.1 of Amycolatopsis sp. DG1A-15b. Taxonomy (GTDB): domain Bacteria; phylum Actinomycetota; class Actinomycetes; order Mycobacteriales; family Pseudonocardiaceae; genus Amycolatopsis. Next base: position 8,877,509 of record NZ_CP127296.1, on the reverse strand, counting down.
CCGAGCACCTTCACCAGCTTGCCCTTGCGGACCAGACCGCCCTGCACGAGCTCCTCGGCGCCGATCTTGCCGCCGTCCGGGAAGACGCGGGCGATGTCGCCCACGTTCACCGGCTGGTACTCGGTGCGGAAGCGGTTCTTGAAGCCGCGAAGCTTCGGGAGCCGCATCTGGATGGGCATCTGCCCACCCTCGAACCGGGCCGGCACGTTCTTCCGGGCCTTGGTGCCCTTCGTACCGCGACCGGCCGTCTTGCCCTTCGAACCTTCACCACGACCGACGCGCATCTTCTCGCGCTTGGCGCCCGGAGCCGGACGCAGGTGGTGGATCTTGATGGCCGTCATGCCTGGACCTCCTCGACCTCCACCAGGTGGCGGACGGTGTGGATCAGGCCGCGCACCTGGGGGGTGTCATCACGCACGACGCTCTGGCGGATCTTGCGCAGCCCGAGGGTGCGCAGCGACTCGCGGTGAGCGTGCTTCGTGCCGATCTTGCTCTTGACCTGGGTGACCTTGAGCTGAGCCATGTCAGACCCCCTGGCCAGCACGCTGGCGCAGCATCCGGGCCGGCGCGACGTCCTCGAGCGGGAGACCGCGGCGAGCCGCGACCTCTTCGGGACGCTGCAGACCCTTCAGGGCCGCCACGGTCGCGTGCACGATGTTGATCGCGTTGTCGGAGCCGAGCGACTTCGACAGCACGTCGTGGACACCCGCGCACTCCAGCACGGCGCGCACCGGGCCACCGGCGATGACGCCGGTACCGGCGGAAGCCGGGCGGAGCAGGACGACACCAGCGGCTTCCTCACCCGTGATCGGGTGGGGAATGGTGCCGCCGACGCGCGGGACGCGGAAGAAGTTCTTCTTCGCTTCCTCGACGCCCTTGGCGATGGCCGCGGGAACTTCCTTGGCCTTGCCGTAGCCGACGCCAACCTGACCGTCGCCGTCGCCGACGACCACCAGGGCGGTGAAGCTGAAGCGACGACCACCCTTGACGACCTTGGCGACGCGGTTGATCGTCACGACCTTCTCGAGGTGCGGGGTCTTGTCCTGGCCGGCCCCGCCACGGCCGCTGTCGCGCCGGTCCCGGCCGCCACCGCGACGGTCATTGCGGTCGTTGCCGCCCTGCCCGCCGGGTCCGCCCTGTCCGCCGCCGAATTGCCGTGTACGTCCCGGCATCAGGCTTTCCTTCCGTTAACAAGCTTCTGCATCGTCAGAACTCCAACCCCGCCTCACGGGCGGCGTCGGCGAGCGCGGCGATGCGGCCGTGGTAGGCGTTGCCCCCACGGTCGAACACCACAGCCGAGATCCCGGCGCTCTTGGCCCGCGCGGCGACGAGTTCCCCGACCTTGGCGGCCTTGGCCTTCTTGTCGCCGTCGACCGCCCGGACGTCCGCCTCGAGGGTGGACGCCGACGCCAGCGTGTGGCCGGCGAGGTCGTCGATCACCTGCACGGCGATGTGCCGCGAGGACCGCTTGACGACCAGGCGCGGTCGCTGCTCGGTGCCCGAGACCTTCTTGCGGAGCCGGAAGTGCCGACGGGCCTTCGCGACGCGGCGGCGGGTCGAGATGTCCTTGCCCACCGGCTTGCGCTTCGTAGTCGTGTCGCTCATGATCACTTACCCGTCTTTCCGACCTTGCGGCGGATCTTCTCACCCTCGTAGCGCAGGCCCTTGCCCTTGTACGGGTCCGGGCGCCGCAGCTTGCGGATGACGGCCGAGATCTGGCCGACCTTCTGCTTGTCGATGCCCGAGACCGAGAACCGGGTGGGGGTCTCCACCTTGAAGGTGATGCCCTCCGGGGCCTCGATCTTGACCGGGTGCGAGTAGCCGAGGGCGAACTCGAGGTCCGAACCCTTGGCCTGCACGCGGTAACCCACGCCGTGGATTTCCATCTTCTTCTCGTAGCCGGCGGTGACGCCGACGACGAGGTTGTTCACCAGCGTGCGGGTGAGCCCGTGCAGCGCCTTGCTGGTGCGCTCGTCATCCGGGCGCTTGACCAGCAGCGTGCCGTCCTCGTCGCGCTCGACGGTGATCGGCTCGGCGACGGTGTGCTCGAGGGTGCCCTTGGGCCCCTTGACCTTGATCTGCTGACCGTCGATGGTCACCTCGACCCCGGAAGGGACGGCGACCGGCAGCTTTCCGATGCGTGACATGCCTGTTCCCCTTCCCTTACCAGACGTAGGCGAGGACTTCGCCGCCCACGCTGTTGCGCTTGGCCTGCCGGTCCGTCTGCAGGCCACCGGACGTCGAGATGATCGCGATGCCCAGGCCGCCGAGCACGGACGGCAGTTCGGTCGATTTTGCGTAGATCCGCAGACCGGGCTTGGAGACGCGCCGGAGGCCGGCGATGCTCCGCTCACGGTTGGGGCCGTACTTGAGCTCGACGACGAGGTTCTTGTGCTTCTCGCCCGGCTCGTCGTGGTAACCCGCGATGTAGCCCTCACGCTTGAGGATCTCGGCGATGTTCGCCTTGAGCTTCGAGTGCGGGAGCTTGACCTCGTCGTGGTACGCCGAGTTCGCGTTACGCAGACGCGTCAAGAAGTCTGCGATGGGGTCGGTCATCGTCATGGTGACCTGTCAACCTTTCTCGCCTGGTTCCCCGCCCACCGGAGCGGGCGGGGCCTGTGGCGAAGTGGGAGTTAAAAAGAAGCTCTTACCAGCTGGACTTGCGGACGCCGGGCAGCTCGCCCGCGTGCGCCATCTCGCGAAGGCAGATCCGGCAGAGCCCGAACTTGCGGAACACGGCGTGCGGGCGGCCGCACCGCTGGCAGCGGGTGTAGGCGCGCACGGCGAACTTCGGCTTCTTCGAGGCCTTGTGGACCAGGGCTTTCTTGGCCATCGGCTCAGTTCTCCTTGAACGGGAAGCCGAGCTTGCGCAGCAGCGCCCGGCCCTCGTCGTCGTTCGTGGCGGTGGTGACGACGGTGACGTCCATGCCGCGCGGGCGGTCGATGGAGTCGGGGTCGATCTCGTGGAACATCGACTGCTCGTTGAGACCGAACGTGTAGTTGCCGTGGCCGTCGAACTGCTTCGGCGAAAGCCCGCGGAAGTCGCGGATACGCGGCAGCGCGATGGTCAGCAGCCGGTCGAGGAACTCCCACATCCGGTCGCCGCGCAGCGTGACGCGCGCGCCGATCGGCTGGCCTTCACGCAGCTTGAACTGCGCGATGGACTTGCGGGCCTTCCGGACCTCCGGCTTCTGGCCGGTGATCAGCGCGAGGTCCTTGACGGCGCCCTCGATCAGCTTGCTGTCGCGGGCGGCGTCGCCGACGCCCATGTTCACGACGACCTTCGTCACGCCCGGGATCTCGTGGACGTTGGCGAAGGAGAACTCAGCCTGCAGCTGGCCCTTGATTTCCTCGCGGTAGCGCACCTTGAGGCGCGGCGAGGTCTTCTCTGCGGTGGTCATCAGATGTCCTTACCGTTCCGGCGCGAGATCCGGACCTTCTTGCCGTCCTCGCCGATGCGGTAACCCACCCGGGCCGGCTTGCCGTCCGAGTCGACGACCATCACGTTCGAGACGTGGATGGGCGCCTCCTGCGTGACGATGCCGCCGGACTGCGCACCGCGCTGGGTCTGGCTGATCCGCGTGTGCTTCTTGATCCGGTTCACGCCCTCGACCAGCACGCGCTCGCGCTCCGGGTAAGCCTGGATGACCTTGCCCTTGGCGCCCTTGTCCTTGCCGGCGATGACGACGACCGTGTCGCCCTTCTTCACCTTCATCACAGCACCTCCGGCGCGAGCGAAATGATCTTCATGAACTTTCGGTCGCGCAGCTCGCGGCCCACCGGGCCGAAGATGCGGGTGCCGCGGGGCTCGTTGTCGTTCTTGATGAGCACGGCGGCGTTCTCGTCGAACCGGATGTAGGAACCGTCCGGACGACGGCGCTCCTTGACCGTGCGGACGATGACGGCCTTGACGACGTCGCCCTTCTTCACCCCGGCAGCCGGGATGGCGTCCTTCACGGTGGCGACGATGATGTCGCCGATGCCGGCGTAGCGCCGCCCGGAGCCACCGAGAACGCGGATGCAGAGAATTTCCTTCGCACCCGTGTTGTCGGCTACCCGAAGCCGCGACTCCTGCTGGATCACGTCAACTCCTGTATGTCGCGCCGGTTCTCGCCCGCTTGTGAGGGTTCACAGTGGCGAGCCTTGCGGAACTAAAGACTCCGAAGAGCCCTGCTTACTTGGCCTTCTCCACGATCTGCACCAGGCGCCACCGCTTCGTCGCCGACAGCGGGCGGGTCTCCATCAGGGTGACCCGGTCGCCCACGCCCGCCTCGTTGTTCTCGTCGTGCACCTTCACCTTGGAGGTGGAGCGGACGACCTTCGAGTAACGGGGGTGCTTCTTGCGGTCCTCGAGCTCGACCACGATCGTCTTGTTCATCTTGTCCGAGACGACGTAGCCCTCGCGGACCTTGCGGTCGTTCCGGGCCGGCGTCTCGGTGGTGGGCTCGCTCATGCGGCACCTTCACTCTCGGCGTCGGGGGCAACGGACAGGCCGAGTTCGCGCTCGCGCATGACCGTGTAGATCCGCGCGATGTCCGTGCGGACGGTGCGCAGACGGCGGTTGTTGTCGAGCTGCCCGGTCGCCATCTGGAAGCGGAGGTTGAACAGCTCCTCCTTGTATTCCTTCAGACGCAGGACGAGCTCTTCCGCGGTGAGCTCACGCAGCTCCGATGCCTGTGCGGCACCTGCGTTAGCCATCAGAACTCACCACCTTCACGGGTCACGATGCGGCACTTCATGGGCAGCTTGTGGATCGCGCGGCGCAGCGCCTCGCGAGCCGTCTCCTCGTTCGGGAACGAGATCTCGAACATCACGCGGCCCGGCTTCACGTTGGCGATCCACCACTCGGGCGAACCCTTACCGGAACCCATCCGGGTCTCGGCCGGCTTCTTGGTCAGCGGGCGGTCCGGGTAGATGGTCGTCCACACCTTGCCACCACGCTTGATGTGACGGGTCATGGCGATACGAGCGGACTCGATCTGCCGGTTCGTCACGTAGCTGTGCTCAAGCGCCTGGATGCCGTACTCGCCGAAGCTGACCTTCGTGCCACCCTTGGCGGCGCCGTGGCGCTTCGGGGAGTGCTGCTTCCGGTGCTTGACCCTGCGCGGGATGAGCACGTCTCAGCCCTCCGTCTTTTCTGCGGTCTCGGTGGCCGGAGCCGCCGGGGCCTCGGTCGTGGCCGCAGCGGCGGCGCGACCGGCTTCGGTCGAGGTGGCGGTCGTGCCCGAGGCGCCGGAACGACGCGGACGGGACGGCCGGTCGCTGCGGTCACGGTCGCGACCACCGCGCGGCGCGCGCTCGGCGGCGTCGCGGGCTTCGCGGGCCTTCAGGCCACCGACGAGCTCACCCTTGTAGATCCACACCTTGACGCCGATGCGACCGAACGTCGTCTTGGCCTCGAAGAAGCCGTAGTCGATGTCGGCGCGCAGCGTGTGCAGCGGGACGCGGCCATCGCGGTAGTGCTCGGAACGGGACATCTCGGCACCGCCGAGACGACCGCCGCACTGCACGCGGATGCCCTTGACCTGCGGCGAGCGCATGGAGGTCTGGATCGCCTTCCGCATCGCGCGGCGGAACGCCACGCGGTTGGAGAGCTGCTCCGCGACCGCCTGGGCGACCAGCTGGGCGTCGGCCTCGGGGTTCTTGACCTCGAGGATGTTCAGCTGGACCTGCTTCTTGGTCAGCTTCTCCAGCGCGCCGCGGATCCGGTCGGCCTCCGCACCGCGGCGGCCGATGACGATGCCCGGCCGGGCGGTGTGGATGTCCACGCGGACGCGGTCACGGGTGCGCTCGATCTCGACCTTGGAGATACCGGCCCGCTCCATGCCCGTGGCGAGGAGCTTGCGGATCTTGACGTCCTCGGCCACGTACTCGGCGTACTGCTTGTCGGCGTACCAGCGCGACTTCCAGTCCGTGGTGATACCCAGGCGGAAACCGTGCGGGTTGATTTTCTGGCCCACTACCGGCCACCTGCCTTCTTCTTGCTCTGAGCCTTCTGCGCGACGGCCGGACGCGACTCCACCTCGACGGTGATGTGGCTGGTCCGCTTGCGGATCCGGTACGCGCGGCCCTGGGCCCGCGGACGGATGCGCTTGAGGGTGGGGCCCTCGTCGGCGTACGCGTTCTTGACCCAGAGCGTCTCCGGGTCCAGCTGAAGGTTGTTCTCGGCGTTGGCCACGGCGCTGGCGAGCACCTTCGCGACCGGCTCGCTGGCCGCCTGCGGGGCGAACCGGAGCACGGCCAAGGCGTCGGCGGCGCTACGTCCCTTGATGAGCTCGATCACCCGGCGCACCTTGGTGGGCGAGTCCCGGACGAAGCGAGCCCGCGCGTACGCCGTAGGCAGTTCAGCCTCGGTCGTCGCGTCGTTCTGGGCGTTCATCGCTACTTCCCTTGTCTCTTATCGTGCCCGCTCAGCGGCGGCGCGACTTGCGGTCGTCCTTGATGTGGCCCTTGAAGGTCCGCGTCGGGGCGAACTCGCCCAGCTTGTGACCCACCATCGCCTCGGTGACGAACACCGGGACGTGCTTGCGGCCGTCGTGCACCGCGATCGTGTGACCCAGGAAATCCGGGATGATCGTGGAGCGCCGCGACCAAGTCTTGATCACGGTCTTCTTGCCCGACTCGTTGAGAACGTCCACCTTCTTGAGCAGGTGGTCGTCCACGAAGGGGCCCTTTTTGAGGCTACGTGGCATGTTCTTCTACCTCCTGCTCAGCGCTTGTTCTTGCCGGTACGGCGACGGCGGACGATCATCGCGTCGGATGCCTTGCGGCGACGCGTACGACCCTCGGGCTTACCGTTCGGGTTGACCGGGTGGCGACCACCGGAGGTCTTACCCTCACCACCACCGTGCGGGTGGTCGACCGGGTTCATGACGACACCACGGACCGTGGGGCGCTTGCCGCGCCAGCGGTTGCGGCCGGCCTTGCCCCAGTTGATGTTGGCGTGCTCGGAGTTGCCGACCTCGCCGACCGTGGCGCGGTTGCGCACGTCCACGTTGCGGATCTCACCCGAGGGGAGACGCAGCTGGGCGTACGGACCGTCCTTGGCGACGAGCTGCACCTTCGCGCCCGCGGACCGCGCCATCTTCGCGCCGCCACCGGGGCGGAGCTCGATCGCGTGGATCACGGTGCCGACCGGGATGTTGCGCAGCGGCAGGTTGTTGCCCGGCTTGATGTCGGCCCGGGGGCCGTTCTCGACGGTGTCGCCCTGCTTCAGCTTCTCCGGCGCGATGATGTAGCGCTTCTCGCCGTCGGCGTAGTGCAGCAGCGCGATGCGAGCGGACCGGTTGGGGTCGTACTCGATGTGCGCGACCTTGGCGGGGATGCCGTCCTTGTCGTTGCGACGGAAGTCGATCAGGCGGTAAGCGCGCTTGTGGCCGCCACCCTTGTGCCGGGTGGTGATCTTGCCGGACGAGTTACGCCCACCGGTGCCGCTCAGCGGACGCAGCAGCGACTTCTCGGGAGTCGAGCGGGTGATCTCGGCGAAGTCCGAGACGCTCGAACCGCGACGACCCGGGGTCGTCGGCTTGTACTTGCGGATGCCCATTGTCAGCTCAGTCCTTTACGCGGTGGGTCCGCCGAAGATCTCGATCGCCTTGCTCTCGGGCGAAAGAGTCACGATGGCGCGCTTGGTGTCCTTGCGCTTGCCGAAGCCTGCGCGAGTCCGCTTCCGCTTGCCCTGGCGGTTGGCCGTGTTGACGCTGACCACCTTGACGCCGAACACCTTCTCGACCGCGATCTTGATCTGGGTCTTGTTGGCGTCCGGGCGGACGATGAACGTGTACTTGTGGTCCTCGAGCAGCCCGTAGGACTTCTCGGAGATGACCGGCGCGAGCAGGATGTCGCGGGGGTCCGGAATGGCGACCGAACTCACTTCTCGTCACTCCCTTCCGTGACCTCGCCCGACCGCGCGGAAGCCTTGACGGTCTTACCGCGGACGGGGCCGGCGACGAACGCGTCGTACGCGGCCTTGGTGAACACGACGTCGTCGTTGACCAGCACGTCGTAGGTGTTGAGCTGGTCGGCCCAGAGGATGTGCACCTCGGGCAGGTTCCGCAGGGAAACCCAGCTCAGCTCGTCGTCCCGGTGCAGCACCACGAGCACGCGCTTCGCCAGCGTCACCGCGGCGAGGGCGGCCTTGGCGGCCTTGGTGTTCGGCTTCTCACCGGTCACCAGCTCGGTGACGACGTGCAGCTGGCCGGCGCGGGCCCGGTCGGAGAGAGCGCCACGCAGGGCGGCGGCCTTCATCTTCTTCGGGGTGCGCTGCGAGTAGTCACGCGGCGTGGGGCCGTGGACGACGCCACCGCCGACGAACTGCGGCGCGCGGGTCGAACCCTGGCGGGCACGGCCGGTGCCCTTCTGGCGGTACGGCTTCTTGCCGCCACCGCGAACTTCGCCACGGGTCTTCGTGTCGTGCGTGCCCTGGCGAGCGGCGGCCTGCTGGGCCACCACGACCTGGTGCATCAGCGCGACATTGGCCTGCACGTCGAAGATCTCCTCGGGGAGGTCCACGGTGCCGTCGGCTTTACCGGCCGGGGTCTTCAGCTCGACGCTTGTCATTCGGAGTTACCACCCTTCGCGGCGCTGCGAACGAACAGCACGCCGCCCTTGGGACCGGGCACGGCGCCCTTGATCAGCAGCAGGCCGTCGTCGGCACGCACCGCGTGCACGGTCAGGTTCTGCGTGGTGACCCGGTCGTTGCCCATCCGGCCCGCCATGCGCAGGCCCTTGAAGACGCGGCCGGGGGTGGCGCAGCCACCGATGGAACCCGGCTTGCGGTGCACGGCCTGGGCACCGTGGCTCGCGCCCTGGCCCTTGAAGCCGTGGCGCTTCATGACACCCGCGTAGCCCTTGCCCTTGCTGGTCCCGGTCACGTCGACCTCGACGCCGGCGGCGAACACCTCGGCGGTGATCTCCTGGCCGACCTCGTAGGTCTCGGCGTCGGTGGTGCGCAGCTCGGCGAGGAACCGCCGCGGGGTCACGCCCGCCTTGTCGAAGTGGCCGGTGCGCGGCTTGTTCACCTTGCGCGGGTCGACCGCGCCGAACGCCAGCTGCACGGCCGTGTAGCCGTCTTTGTCCTGGGTCCGAACCTGGGTGACCACGTTCGGACCGGCCTTCACGACGGTGACCGGGACAACCCGGTTCTGTTCGTCGAAGACCTGGGTCATGCCGAGCTTGGTGCCCAGGATGCCCTTCATCTGCCTGTCAGACATGAGTCTCTTACTCTCCGCCGCTCGCCCGCCGCTACTACTGGATGTTGACGTCGACGCTCGCCGGCAGGTCGATGCGCATGAGCGCGTCGACCGTCTTCGGCGTCGGGTCGAGGATGTCGATCAGACGCTTGTGCGTGCGCATCTCGAAGTGCTCGCGCGAGTCCTTGTACTTGTGCGGCGAGCGGATGACGCAGTAAACGTTCTTCTCGGTGGGCAGCGGCACCGGCCCGACAACACGGGCACCGGTGCGCGTGACCGTCTCCACGATCTTGCGCGCCGAGGTGTCGATCGCCTCGTGGTCGTAGGCCTTGAGCCGGATGCGGATCTTCTGTCCCGCCATGGTGGCTGCTCGTTCCTTGTCGTCTCGTGCCGCTATCTCACAAACCCCGCTGGGTGTTGCCACCCTGAGCCTGGGTTTCCGCAGTTCAACGGCCCTGTCCCCGGTCCACGCGGTCGGGCGTGTCGCGCCCGACGCACAGACGGATCCCGCGGGATCGTCGTCTTGCCTGGTCTTCCTCAACGTGAGGAGGCGCTGAGCCGGCACCACTTTGGCAAGGGTGACCGTCTCACTGCCTTTGCCCGCTCGCCTCACCCGAAGGAAAGAGCTCCGCGGACCGTGGCCACTCGCACCGGAGCGGCCGGATCCCCGAAGGGATCGGCCGCCCCAGGACGAGCAACCTGAATAGTGTCGCACACGTGATTTGACGCCCCGAACCCGGGGGTGTATTGCCCCCGGTGGGGCGCCTAAATCACTTGATGATCTTGGTGACCTGGCCGGCGCCGACGGTCCGGCCACCCTCACGGATGGCGAAGCGCAGACCCTCGTCCATCGCGACCGGCTGGATCAGCTGGACCGAGATGTCGGTGTTGTCGCCCGGCATGACCATCTCGGTGCCCTCGGGGAGGGTCACCACGCCGGTCACGTCGGTGGTGCGGAAGTAGAACTGCGGGCGGTAGTTGTTGAAGAACGGGGTGTGACGGCCACCCTCGTCCTTCGACAGGATGTAGACCCGGCCCTCGAAGTCGGTGTGCGGGGTGGTGGTGCCCGGCTTCACGACGACCTGGCCGCGCTCGACGTCCTCGCGCTTGATACCGCGGACCAGCAGGCCGACGTTGTCGCCCGCCTGGCCCGAGTCGAGCAGCTTGCGGAACATCTCGACACCGGTGACAGTCGTCTTGGTCGACTTCTCCTTGATGCCGACGATTTCGACCTCTTCGTTGACGTTGATCTGGCCGCGCTCGACGCGACCGGTCACCACGGTGCCACGACCGGTGATGGTGAAAACGTCTTCGATCGGCATCAGGAACGGCTTGTCGAGCTCGCGCACCGGGTCCGGCACGCTGTCGTCGACGGCCGCCATGAGCTCGAGAACGGCCTCGGCCCACTTCTCGTCGCCCTCGAGGGCCTTCAGGCCGGACACGCGCACGACCGGCGCGTCGTCGCCCGGGAACTCCTGCGAGGACAGCAGCTCACGGACCTCCAGCTCGACGAGCTCGAGGATCTCCTCGTCGTCGACCATGTCGGCCTTGTTCAGCGCGACCACGATGTAGGGCACGCCGACCTGGCGGGCGAGCAGCACGTGCTCACGGGTCTGCGGCATCGGGCCGTCGGTGGCGGCCACGACCAGGATCGCGCCGTCCATCTGGGCGGCACCGGTGATCATGTTCTTGATGTAGTCCGCGTGACCGGGGGCGTCGACGTGGGCGTAGTGACGCTTCTCGGTCTGGTACTCGACGTGCGAGATGTTGATCGTGATGCCGCGCTGCTTCTCTTCCGGCGCGTTGTCGATCTGGTCGAACGCCCGCGACTCGTTCAGCTCCGGGTACTTGTCGTGCAGCACCTTGGTGATAGCCGCGGTCAGAGTCGTCTTGCCGTGGTCAACGTGACCGATGGTGCCGATGTTGACGTGCGGCTTGGTCCGCTCGAATTTCGCCTTCGCCACTGGAATGTCCTCCTGGACTGATTTCGCTTTGTGCTCGTGGGGCGGCGTGGCTGCCGCCCCACGATTGTTCCTTCGTCGGTGCTGCGGACGTTCAGGAGAGTCCCTTAATGCCCGCGAGCGCTGGGGGGAGTTACTCCCCCGTCGCCTTCGCGATGATTTCCTTCGCGACGTTCGCGGGAACCTCGGCGTAGGAGTCGAACACCATGGAGTAGTTCGCCCGGCCCTGGGTGCGGGACCGCAGGTCGCCGACGTAGCCGAACATCTCCGACAGGGGGACCAGCGCCTTCACGACGCGGGTGCCCGCCCGCTCCTCCATGGCCTGGATCTGACCACGACGGGAGTTGAGGTCACCGATGACGTCACCCATGTAGTCCTCGGGCGTGGTCACCTCGACCGCCATCATCGGCTCCAGGATCACCGGGCCGGCCTTCTTCGCGGCTTCCTTCATCGCCATGGAACCGGCGATCTTGAACGCCATCTCCGAAGAGTCGACCTCGTGGTAAGCACCGTCCAACAGGGTGAACTTCAACCCGACGAGCGGGTAGCCGGCCAGGACGCCGTACTGCATCGCGTCCTGCGCGCCCGCGTCCACCGACGGGATGTACTCCCGCGGCACGCGACCACCGGTCACCTTGTTGTCGAACTCGTAGAGCGCGCCGTCGGTGCGCTCGAGCGGCTCCAGCTTCACGATGACCTTCGCGAACTGGCCGGAACCACCGGTCTGCTTCTTGTGGACGTAGTCGAGCTTGTCGACCGTCTTCTTGATCGTCTCACGGTAGGCGACCTGCGGCTTGCCGATGTTCGCCTCGACCTTGTAGTCGGACTTCATCCGGTTCACCAGCACCTCGAGGTGCAGCTCGCCCATGCCCGCGATGATCGTCTGGCCGGTGTCCTCGTCCAGCTTGACCTGGAACGTCGGGTCCTCTTCGGCCAGCTTCTGGATCGCCAGGGACAGCTTCTCCTGGTCGGCCTTCGTCTTCGGTTCGATCGCGACCCGGATGACCGGCTCGGGGAACGTCATCGACTCCAGCACGATCGGGTTCTGCGGGTCCGCCAGGGTGTCACCCGTGGTGGTGTCCTTCAGGCCGATGACCGCGTAGATGTGGCCGACCTGGGCGTCGTCGACCGGGTTCTCCTTGTTGGAGTGCATCTGGAAGATCTTCCCGATGCGCTCCTTGCGCTCCTTGGTCGCGTTGATGACCTGCGCGCCGGCGGCGACCTTGCCCGAGTACACCCGGATGTAGGTCAGCTTGCCGAAGAACGGGTGCGCGGCGATCTTGAACGCGAGCGCGGCGAACGGCTCGTCGACCGACGCCTTGCGGGACGCCACGGTCTCGCCGTCGGGCAGCAGGCCCTCGACGGCCGGGACGTCCAGCGGGGTCGGCAGGTAGTCGATGACCGCGTCGAGCATGGGCTGCACGCCCTTGTTCTTGAACGCGGAACCGGCCAGCACCGGGAAGACCTGGCTGGTGATGGTGAGCTTCCGGATGCCGGCCTTGATCTCGGCCTCCGTCAGCTCCTCACCCTCGAGGAACTTCTCCATCAGCGCGTCGTCCGCCTCGGCGACGGTCTCGACGAGCTTCTCGCGGTACTCCGCGGCCTTCTCGGCCAGGTCGGCCGGGATGTCCTCGATCGAGTAGTCCTCGCCCTTCTGGACCTCGCCGCGCCAGGTCAGCGCCTTCATGCGGACCAGGTCGACGACGCCTTCGAAGTCGTTCTCGGCGCCGATCGGCAGCTGGATGACCAGCGGGCGCACGCCGAGGCGGTCCACGATGGTCTTCACGGTGTAGTAGAAGTCCGCACCCAGCTTGTCCATCTTGTTGACGAAGCAGATGCGCGGGACGTCGTACTTGTCCGCCTGCCGCCAGACCTGCTCCGACTGCGGCTCGACGCCTTCCTTGCCGTCGAAGACGGCGACCGCACCGTCGAGCACCCGGAGGTTGCGCTCCACCTCGACGGTGAAGTCGACGTGGCCCGGGGTGTCGATGATGTTGATCTGGTGGTCGTCCCAGAAGGTGGTGGTGGCAGCCGAGGTGATGGTGATACCCCGCTTCTGCTCCTCCTCCATCCAGTCCATGGTGGCGGCGCCGTCGTGGACTTCACCGATCTTGTAGTTGACCCCGGTGTAGAACAGGATCCGCTCGGTGGTGGTCGTCTTGCCGGCGTCGATGTGGGCCATGATGCCGATGTTGCGGACCTTGTTCAGGTCGGTCAGCACTTCACGTGCCACGAGAGTGTTCCCCTGTTCTCAAGCTTGGGGCCCGGCATGGCTTGGTCGACAGCCGGGCGGTCATCACCAGCGGTAGTGCGCGAAGGCCCGGTTGGACTCGGCCATCTTGTGCGTGTCCTCGCGACGCTTCACGGAGGCACCGAGGCCGTTGGAAGCGTCCAGGAGCTCGTTCTGCAGGCGCTCGATCATCGTCTTCTCGCGGCGAGCCTGCGAGAAGGAGACCAGCCAGCGCAGCGCCAGCGTCGTGGAGCGGCCCGGCTTGACCTCGATCGGCACCTGGTAGGTGGCGCCACCGACGCGGCGGCTCTTCACCTCGATGGTGGGCTTCACGTTGTCGAGGGCGCGCTTCAGCGTGACGACCGGGTCGGTGCCGGTCTTCTCGCGAGCGCCTTCGAGGGCGCCGTACACGATGCGCTCGGCCAGGGACCGCTTCCCGTCCTTCAGCACCTTGTTCACCAGCTGGGTGACCAGCGGGGAGGCGTAGACGGGGTCGGAGATCAGCGGCCGCTTGGGGGCCGGACCCTTGCGGGGCATTAGCTCTTCTCCTTCTTCGCGCCGTACCGGCTGCGCGCCTGCTTGCGGTTCTTGACACCCTGCGTGTCGAGCGAACCGCGGATGATCTTGTAACGGACACCCGGAAGGTCCTTCACACGACCACCACGCACGAGCACCATCGAGTGCTCCTGCAGGTTGTGGCCCTCACCGGGGATGTAGGCGGTGACCTCGATGCCGCTGGTCAGCTTCACACGCGCGACCTTGCGAAGCGCCGAGTTCGGCTTCTTGGGGGTCGTGGTGTACACGCGAGTGCACACGCCACGCCGCTGCGGGCTCCCCTTGAGGGCCGCGGTCTTCTGCTTGGCAGCCTTGTCCTGGCGGCCCTTGCGGACCAGCTGCTGGATCGTGGGCAATGGACCAGCTTCCTGTCGTGATCTGCTTCTTCGTGTCTTCACCGGCCCCCGCGGTCGGGCGTGTCGGCCCGCGTCACGGTCTCGCGACCGGTAACTTCCCGGAGGGATTTCCGTCGGAACCCCGACCTGCCGAAGCCGGTGACCGGGTGCCTGAGCACCCCGTCCATGCGCACGGCACGCGGAGCGGCCCGACGCATGCCGGGCACGGTCTCCAAAGATACCCGCCCGGGTCCGGGAGGAACGCGGCGGGGGGTCTGTAGGTCGGCGAACCTCCAGCGTACCTCTCAACGCCCCGGGCCTGCGGGACATTCCACGCCTCGGGTCGCGGGGGCGATCACGGTCGCGGCGCGGTGGGCGGTCCGGCGAGTGTGGAACTCGGCGGGCGGGTGGCGGCGGGGTGTGCGGGTGCCGGGGCTGGGCGGGCGCCGGCCTGCTCGCACGGGGCCGCTGACGGGTGCGCTGGTGCTCGGGCTGCGCGGGCAGCGGGGCGGCTCCCTCGGCGGGCGGCCGCCGACGGGTGCGCAGGTGCTGGCGCTGCGCGGGCGGCTTCCTCACCGCCGGCGCGCCGAGACCAACGCTGCGCGGGCGGCTTCCACGGGCGCGACCGCAAAGGCGATGCGCGGGTGCTGAGGCTGCGCGGGCACCGAAGCGGCCTCCCCCACCCGGCCGCTGATGGGTGCGCGGGTGCTGGCACTGCGCGGCCGGAGCGGCTTCCCCGGTGCACGGCCGACGCGATGCGCGGCCGCCGGGGCGGCTTCCTCGGGGCGCGACCGCCGACAATGTGCGCGGCCGCCGGGACCGGAAGGTCTCGCGGCTCGCCGACCGGTGAGCCGATGCTCGGGCAGCTTCACCAACTCGCCGCCGCGACCCGGCGGCGCGACCCGGCGGCGAGCGGGTGCCCACCTCGCTGGTCACCGAGCTGCTTGCCGGATGCCGGTCGCCGGTACCTGAGTTCGCCGCGAGCCAGTTCGCGGCCGCCCAGCCGGCGCTGGCCGGCAAGCTCCGCGAACTCGCCGGGCCCCGAGCCGATGCGCGGTCCCGGAGCCGCGGCCGCTGCGAGCAGCGACAGGCAGCGGGCGGCGGGCGGCGGGCGGCGCAGCTTCAGCCGCGCGCCGCCTTGTCCGCCCGCTCCGTCAGTCCTCGTCCGGCTTGGCGTGGTCCGGCTTGCCCGGGTTCGGGTCGCGGGACAGGTCGATCAGGGGGTGCACGCCGGCGCCCTCCGGGGCCGCGTGACTGCCCGTCGACTTGGGTTCTTCGGTTGGGGCTCCGGCCCCTTCGGTGCTGGTCATCACACACTCCTCGCGCGTTGTCCCCTGCTTCCCTCTCGGGCCGAAACCTACCCATTACCCGGTCGGGTGATGCAGTGGGATCGGATCGGCCGTTCCGTGCGTCACAGTGCGGCCGGAGGGTCACGATGGGTGCACCACGAAACGGAAGGCGGGCGCATGTCGGGCGAGTTCGAGCACCTGGTGGCCGAGTTCGAGCGGTTCCAGGCGGGCATCCGCCACGCCGACGACCGGTTCGCCGGGCTGGGCACCATGCAGCAACAGCTGACCGGACTGCGGGCGAGCGCCGCGTCGCCGGACGGGGGCGTCACCGTCCTCACCGGGCCCGGTGGGGCCGTCCTCGACGTCAAGTTCACCGAGGCCGCGCTCGCCAAGGGGCCGCAGGCGCTGTCGGCCACACTCCTGACCACTCTGCGGGAGGCCGTCGGCGCGGCCGCGCGGCAGCAGGCGGTGATCGTCGAAGAAAACATGGGTGACGACCTCGGCCTGGTCGACCAGGTCCTCGAAACCCAGGCCGTGGCGTTCGGAACCACCGTCGAAGAACTGCGGTCGAAGCTCACCGAAGAGACGCTCACCGAAGAGCGGCCCGAGGACTTCTCCGAGCAACGAGTGCTCCGCCCGGCCGACCCGCCGCCGGCACCACCCGCGGGAGGCCCCTCGGCGGGCGACCGCTTCCTGCGCAACCTGTTCGACGAGGAGGACTGATGCCCGACGGAGCCGGCGGTTACCGGGTCCGGGTCGACGCGCTGCACAAGTACGCCGGCCGGCTGGACGAGTACCGCGAACAGGGCACGAAGATCACCGGAAAGGTGGCCCAGGCCGACGTCGGCGACAAGGCGTGGGGGGTGGTCGGCCTCTTCACCAAAAGCGGCTACGACGACACCCTCCGCGAGCTGCAGGCGCTGCTGGCGTCCATCTCGGACGGACTGGCGTCGGCGCAGGCCAAGCTGACCGACGCGGCGAACGTCTACCAAGGCGTCGAGGACGACCACAAGACCTTCTTCGGCCAGGTCGAGGTCCTGCTCGACGGCCCGCGCGAGCCGAAGCACTGAGGGGGAACGCCATGGCCGAGGTCGAAGACGTCGCGAGCGGCATCACCGTCAAGCCCGACGACCCGAAGACCGTGCTCGGGGTCAACGTCGACAACGCGATCAAGGCGACACCGTTCGCCGGGAACGCGGTCACCGTCGGCAAGGACGCGGTCTCGGTGACGAAGGCCGTCTTCGCGCCGCAGCACGACGGCGCCGACATCACCCTCGCGCTCGGCACGATCGCCACCGACACGGCGAGCTTCATCCAGTCGAGTTCGAGCACCATCACCGACATCGCCACCGACCCGCTCGGCTGGCTGGTCGGGCAGGGGCTGAACTTCCTGGTCAACGCCGTCCAGCCGATCCAGGACGCGATCCACTTCGTCAGCGGCGACGGCCCGGCGCTGGGGGTCGCGGCGGAGAACTTCGGGGCGATCGCGACCGGGCTGGACAAGCTGGCCAAGAACTTCGCCGAGGTCGCCGACGAGTCGCTGAAGGGCTGGGAGGGCGACGCGGGCAACGCGGCGAAGACGGCGCTGGGCGAGTTCGCGCACGGCATCGAAGGCGTCGCCGGGAAGTCCGGCGACCTGGCCCGGATGCTGCAGCTCAACAGCATGCTGATGAGCTTCGTCGAGGACCTGATCAAGGCCATTCTCACCGAGTTCGTGACCTGGCTGATCCTGCTGTGGGTGCCGGCACTGGCCGCCGCGGTGCCGACGTGCGGGGCTTCGCTGTCCGCCGCCGCCCCGGTGACCGAGGTCAAGGCGGCCCAGACGACCGCGAAGACCACCCGGAAGGTGAACAAGCTGCGCGAGCTCCTGCAGAAGGTGCTCGACTGGCTCCGGAAGCTGCAGCAGAAGTTCGCCTCGACCACGCTGGGCAAGTCGCTGACGAAGATCGCGAAGGAGAACGAGGGCAAGGACCTCCTCCAGAAGGCCGTCGGCGACAAGGGCCTGATCGGCAAGCGCTGGGCGAAGGCCTTCGAGAACCCGGTGCTCGACGCCGCCGGCAAGGTCGACTACCGGAAGACGATGCTGAAGGCAGGCGCCACCGAAGCGCTCGAGAAGGGCGGCGAAGCGGCGGTCAAGGGCGTGCTCGGTTACAACCCGGCCAACCCCGGCGACAACCCGGGCAAGACGGTCAACGACCACCTCGGCAAGCTCAACAGCCACGTCAAGAACGCGAAGAAGACGAGTGACCACGACGGCACGGGCCGGGACCAGTCCGTCGAGGAAACCCGCGAGGACCTGGACTTCTGACGATGCAGACGCTCTTCACGATCGGCGTCCTGGTGGTCGTGGCCGCGGTGGCCGCCGCGATCTGGTGGCGGTCGCAGCGGAAAGCGGCCGCGAGCCGCGAGGACCATTGGTTCAGGGCGTTCGCGGCCGAGCGGGGTGGCACGTTCGGCAGCGGTTCGCCGAGCTTCGGCGTGTTTCACCCGACCGGGCGACCGCTGACAGGGGCACCGGAGGACCCGTGGGTCGAGTTCCGCCTCGGCGACCGGCCGGTGCTCGGGATCGACACGCGGGAGTCCTACCGGCACTTCGACGACCACATCCACTTCCGCGACCTCCACGTCACCCAGGTGCGGGTGCCGCCGGGCCCGGAGCTGCGGATCGTCCCGGGCCGGCCGGTGTCCATGCCGACGCTCCCGCCGGACTCGGCGCTCGACGCCGAGCTGGCCCGCTGGCTGGCGGCGAACCCGTGGTTCGGGCAGCGGGAGGTCGTCGTCGAAAACGGCGCCGCGCGCACCTGGGGGCCGGGCTGCGCGACGCGGCAGAACCTCACCACGGAGGCCCGGTACCTCGCCGACCTGGCCGACCACCTGCCCGCGACGCTGTGGAACCTCAGCGGCGGCGCGTCGTGAGGTGGGTCAGGCCCGCCGACAGGGCGAAGATCAGCCCGAGGCCGACGACGTAGGGCCCGGCCAGCAGGGCGAACCCGGCGCCGATGTTCGCGTCGGGCTGGTCGGAAGTGGCCCGGAAGCCGATCGCGCCCACCGACAGCAGGACCGCGCCGGCCGTGATGAGCACCACGGCGACCACCGTGAGGCGCTTGGTGACGGGCGTCATGCCTCCATGGTGCCCGGGGCCGCGCGGCTCCGCCGGGTCAGCGGGCCCGCGCGGCCGGGAACTCCCCTACTGCTGGTTGCGCAGCTTCGCGGCCAGCCGGTCGATCTCGGCGTCCAGGTCCGACTCCCGCCGCGCCCGGGCGGACCGATCGGCCTCCTCGATGCTGTCGACCCTGGTCCGGAGGTTGTACTCGGTCCGCTGCAGCCAGACGTCGTTGTCCGCGGTGTCCTGCCGTTCCCGCAGCGTGACGTGCTTCTCGTGCAGCCGGCGGGCGACCTCGACCTGCCGGGAGACGAGCACGTCGTACGCCGTCGAGCCGCTCATCAGCTTCGTCAGCACCGGCATGCAGTCGATCGCGATCAGCAGCAGCCGCACGAGCCACTGAGCCGCGAACACGAGCACGCTGCGGTCGGAGAGCCGCCCGAGCGCTTCGTCCTCGTCGAGGATGCCGATCGCGCCCTGGTGCTCGCGCATCGACGTGACCTTCGCGGTGATGGCGTCGCTGACCTGCTGGCCGGCGGTCTGCCGGGCGCTGCCCAGCTTCGCGGTCAACGCGTCGATGTTCGTGTTGGCCGCGGTCAGGTCGGCCTGCCGCTTCTCGAGCTGGTTGTCGGTGCGGAAGCGGTCCGCCACCTGCCGGTTCCGGTCGCATTCGGGACCGTCGCCCGCCACGCCGGTGAGCCCTTCGCCCCGCGTGCCGCTGCACTCCGCGCGCGCCAGCTTCTCCAGCTGGTCCCACTGCGTGTGGAGGACGTCGTATTCCGACTTCGCCGCGTCCCGGTTCTTGCTCGCCTTGTCCAGCTCCTGCTGCGCCGCCTCCGGCGAGTTCTTGATGGTCAGCTGGAAGTTCGCGCACTCGGGGGTCTTGAGCGCCGGCGCACCCTCCGGGTTGCAGGTGCGGTACTGGCTCTCGTACGCGGACAGCTCGTTCTGCCTGCCGTCGAGGACTTCCTTGTGGATGGCGGGCTGGAAGATCCACAGCAGCAGCGGTTCCGCGATCACCGCCCCCATCAGCAGCGAGATCACCAGCCGGGGCACGAACACCCGGGTCTTGCCCGCGCCGAGCATGCCGTGCGTGCTGGAGATCAGCCAGCCGTCGAAGCTGATGATGACGTAGGCCCACAGCGCACCGGCGGGCAGCAGGAAGATCCACGGCACGGTCGACAGATCGCTGAGCGCCACCAGCAGCGACAACCCGGCCAGCAGGCCGGTGTTGAAGATGATGGCGCCGAGCCGCGTGTAGCGCGGCCGCTCTTCCGGCACCCAGTCGAGGATCTCTTCGCGGATCCCGGCCAGGGCCCGCAGCCGCCTGCCGAGCCCGCGGTGGGGGTCCACCGGCCGGTAGGTCCCCAGCGGGACGTCGGGAGGAAGGGCGCCCCGGGTGGGCGCCTCGGTCTCAACTGACATCCTCTTCCCTCACCCCGGTGTCGTCGTCTTCGGTGTCTTCCGGCTCGGCCCGCGGCGCGGGCGAAGCCTTGTCCCCGGCGGCCGGCTCCGTCTTGCCGCCGCCCTCGAGCTGCTCCCGCGGCGTGCCTCCGGTCAGCTTGGTGATCAGCAGGTTCGGGTCCAGGTTCGTCATGTCGAGGTAGCCGTGCTTGCCGAGCTCCCGGATGACCTCGAGGGTGATCTCCTCCTTGCGCCGGGTCTCCGCGCGGGCCAGGCCGTGGTCTTCGCGCCGCCACTTGCGTTCCTCGCGGGACTGCTCGCGGCTCCACCGGCGCTGCTCGTTCCGGTGCTCGATTTCGTAGAGCCGCTCCTCGTGACGGCGGTCGAATGCAGCCTGCCGCTCGGTGCGCTCGATCTCGCCGCGGTGGCGGTTCTCGACGAGCAGCCGCTCGGCCATCTCGGTCGCGTCCAGCGAGCCGGCCACGTACGCGTTCGCCAGCGCGCTGTCCGGATTGTTCCGGATGATCTCGGCCAGCGCGGTCATCTCCTCGCGGTCCTGACCGCGCTGGTGCCGGTCGAACGCCTTCCGGTCGGCCAGGCGGTCGAGCTCGTACCGCTGCTGCTCGATCCCGACGACCCCGGAGTGGTGCACCCGCTCCCACTCCAGCCGCTGCTCGTGCGCCAGCCGCTCGGTGCTCAGCCGGTGGTCGTGCCCGCTCCGGTCGCGCTCGAGGTACTGGTCGTGGTGCTGGCGTTCCGCGGTCAGCGAATGGTCCAGGCGCTGCTGCGTCGTGTCCAGCTCGTGCTGGTACTCGATGCTGCGGCGGTTGCCCATCAGCTGCCGGTACTCGTCCGGGGTCAGCACCTCGACGCTGCGGAGTTCCACGGCGATGCCGGAGATCACCGGCGGCTTGAGCGTGGTGAAGGCCTTCACCTGGGCGTTGACGTCCCGGCGGACGTCGTTGATCTGCAGCAGCCGGTACTCCAGGCCCAGCTCGAAGATCCGGTGGTGGCTCTTGAGGTAGGCCCGCAGCAGCGTTTGCGCGTCGCCTCGCCCCTCCCGGACGACGCTGACGGGGTTCGTCACGGTGCAGACGAACGTGACGCGCATGGTGAAGTCGTCGGCTTCGGCGGACGGGATGGCCAGCTCGACGATCACCTCGGCGTCGCGGGTCAGGTCCACCAGGCTGACGTGGGTGGCTCGCACGACCTGTTCTTCGTCCAGACGCCGCTGGGCGCTGTCGAGGACGTATTCGCCGTCGACGCGGTAGACGAAGACCTGGTGCGCGTTCGGCCTCGGCAGTTCGCCGTGTTCGCGGTATTCCTTGCGCCAGAAGAACTTCCCCTTGGTCTGCGCGGGATCCAGTGGGCGTTGTTCGACGATCGGGTAAGGCTCGGTCATGGCAGTGCGGCAGCCTCTCGGTGCAGGTGGGAGATCGCGGCGAGCAGGTGCTCGACCAGAGGGGAACTGTCTTTGCGGGTGCGTGCCTCCAGCGCGGCGAAGTCCGCGCGGAGGAGGCCGGCTTCGCCGGGGGGCAGGGCCGCCGAAATGGCCAGCCCGAGCGAAGTCGCGACCGCGACGGGGTCGTCGCAGAGGTGCTTGAGGTCGTCGAGGGCGGAGCGCAGGACGGTCAGCGCCCGCTTGCGCGTCGGCCGGTTGCGCAGGACCGCGGCCCACAGCCGCCCTTGGACGGGCGCGGTCCGGTCCCCCACGCGGCAGAGGTGCGTGGTGGCGGCGTGCCGGCCGGAGACCCGGTCGCGCGCGGCGAGCACGCTGAGGGTCGCCCGCGTGGCCGCCCGGATGTACTCCGGCTTGGTGCCCGGGTTGTCCAGCCGCCGCACTTTTCCGTCGAGCAGCGTCAAGACGACCCCGGCGTCCTCGGTGCGCCGGGTCAACGTGACGAACAGCGCGGCGAGAGCGACGTGCGCGTCCCCCGTGACCGTGTGGCTCTGCAGGATGAGCTGCCAGAGGCGGTTGGCCGCTTCGTGCGGGTAACGGGCCCCGAGCTCGCCGCTCAGCGCGACCGCGCCCGTCCACCGTTCGGCGGGGGTGCCGCGCCCGGCCCACTGCGCCGCCAGCCGGAGCGCTTCCGGGGCGAGGGCTTCGTCGTAGCTCAGCAGCCACAGCACGTGGGTCGCGGTGGTCTGGCCCGGCCAGCCGCGCTTGCCGTCGGCCCACGGCGCCAGGATGTCGTCGACCTCGTCGAAGGCGTACCGCGCGAGTTCGGCGAGCCCGGCGGCGACCCGCAGGCCCTCCTCCGGCATCACCTCGTCGAGCCACGCGGAGACACCGTCCCAGAACGGCGCTTCTTCGCGGGCCCACAGTTCGGCGAGCACGAACCGCCGGTACCGCGGCTCCCGGAACCGGGGGCAGTGCCGGGCGACCCCGTCCGAGCCGGCCCGCTCGACCTTGATCAGGCTGTCGGGCGCGTAGAGCTTGAGCCGGTGTTGCCGCAGCAACTCGGACTGCGGGCGCTCGCCGGGGTCCGGCTCGTCGCCCACGACCGACTCGGCGAGCTTCGCCGCCAGCTTTCCCAGCGCCGACTCGAAGGTCCGTTGCCGCGCCCCGTCGAGGAAGGCCAGTGCGGTGGCGGCCAGGAAGTCCCGTTCGTCCCGCTCTTCGTCGAACCACGTCCGGACCCGGTCGTGCAGGGACGCGTCCAATTTGGGCAGTGCATCCTCGACCGTCAGCCCCTCGCCGAGGTCGGCCGCGACGGCGACGAGGTCGGTCAGCTGCCCGCCGTCGGGCCAAGCACGCAGAACCCGTTCGACGACCTCGTCGGCGCCGTCGAGGCCGGCGAGCCGGACGCGCAGCACCTGCCGCGGGTCGGGCTGTTCCCACCGCACGTGGGCGACGGCGTCGACTTCACCGCACCCGGTCGGTGTGGTCGTGGTGACGACGAGGTGCGCACCCTGGTCGCGGACGCGGTCGCGGACCGTCCGCCACGTGAAGTCGACGTCGGCGGCTTTTCGCTCGGCGATGCGGTCGGCGATGATGTAACCGCTTCCCGCCGTGTAGTCGCGTTCGGCCAGGCTCTTGAGCCGGTTCATCGGGGACAGCAGGTACAGCGGCCCGTCGGTGACTTCGCGCAGCAGCGCGATCGCGCCGGCCCGCTTCCCGGTCCCCCGGTCGCCGTGCAGGCCGACGACGTGGTCCTTGCGCAGCGCGCCGAGCGCCGTGTCGTAGCCGGCAGGCGTGACGTAGTGGCTCAGCTCGGCCCGGACATCGGCGTCGTCGAGCTTGCCGGCCGCGGCCTTGACGCGCGCCGGCCGCTGCGGGCCGATGCCGAACTGGGCGCCGTCGGCGTAGATCGGGCCGTTGAACTGGTTCACCGCGCCCGCGAGCTGTTCGGTGTAGTCGTCGCCGGGCGGGGGCTCCGGCGTCTCGGCCGGCTTTTCCGCCGGTTCTTCCTCGCTCATGAGCCGTGCTTGATCCCGAAGACCGCGTTCGTCGCGTCGACGCTCCCGTTGACCACGGTGATCGCCTCGGCGCGGTAGTGCGGCCCGGCCGTGCCGGTCACCCGGGTGCCCGCCGGATCGGCGGGGAGCCGGGGCGGGCCGGCCGAGAGCCGGGCGCCGTGCACGTCGTGTCCCGGGACCCGGAGCCACGCCACGTCGGTGAATTCCTTCTGCCGCACCACGACTTCCCGGAACTCCCCGGGTTTCAGCGAGGTGTGGCGCTGGGCCACCACGTCGGTGTAGATCTGCCGCGACACGAGCACGGCCAGGTCGGCGTCCGGGAACGCGCGGAGGGCGCCGCGGACAGGCGCGCTGTCGACGAGGCGGCTCACGCCCACCACGCCCTGTCCCGTCCAGCCGTTCGCGCCGGGCATCGCGACCCCGTGGTGGATCGCGATCCGGATGCGCATCCGGGTCTCGGCCGCGAGATCGTGGTTGTGGCCGGCGAGCGCCGCGACCAGCTCGCGGACGTAGTCGTCCACGACCGCCGGTTCGGGGGTGCCCGGTGGGAGGATCGCCAGTTCGCCGTCACCGGCGCCCTGCCGGTGCCAGGTCGTCCGGTCCAGGCCGCACCGGCCGGCGGCGGTGTCCGCCACGGCGAGCAGGCCGGATTGGATCGAAGCGTGCTGCCGGTCGTCCCGGCCGCCGTAGCCTTGCACGTCCATGGAAATGAGCAGATGACGGGAAAAATCGCTGCCGCGAGCCAAGGTCATTGTCCTTTTTCGGAGCCGTCAGGAGATGAGCGCAGAGTCTGCCTGCACTACGTGACCAAGACTCCGGAAAATTCCGTGATCTGCACCGGTTCGTTAGCCAGGTTCAGCGAACCTCACTAGTCCGTTCAGGTCAAGAATGGTTACTGTCCGGTATCGGTACGCGATGTAGTTCTTCTCCTTCAATTGGCGGACAGCCAATTGGGTGGCGTCCCGGCCCGCCCCGATCAGCTTGCCGAATTCCGCTTGCGAAAGCTGGATCCCCAGCCTGATCCCGGCCTCACCGGGGGCACCGTGGTACTCGGCCAGTTCGAGCAGGACCCGGGCGAGCCGCACCGCCGTGTCGTACCCGGCGAAGTCGAGCCGTCGGCGGTTCGCCCAGTCGAGCCGGTCGGCGATCATGTGGCAGACCACCCGCCAGGCTTCTTCCCGGCGCCGCAGGAAGAGCCAGAAGTGCTCCAGCGGGATCCGGTGCACCGTCATCGCCCGGCACGCCGTCACCGTCGCCGAGCGAGGGCCTTCCCGCAGCACCCCCATCTCGCCGACGAGATCACCGCTCACCCTGATGCCCAGCAGGCTTTCGGTGCCGTTCCGGTCCGCCGCGGTGACCTTGACGCACGCCAGCCTGGGCTGTTTCCCGTGCCCGAGCAGGAAAACGTGCGTGCTGGGTTCGCCCTGGTGCAGCAGAACCGTCCCGGCGGGACACGGTTTCGGACTCCCCAGTCTCAGCAGCTCACCGGCCAGCGCACCCGGTAGCCGCGACATCACTGTGCCACCAGGCCATTCCGTGCCGTTTCCGCCCGCACCGCCGACCGCCACGCCGCACCCTCCTCGACGAGTCCCGGAACGACCGCCGTTCCGGTTCCGTGCCCGCGAGCCCCCCTCGCGCACCCTAGACAAATACCCGCGGCGAAGGCGGTTGTCGATGCCCGGAAAAAGGACACGGCCCGCATCGCGGGCCGTGCCGGCGGAACCTGACGGAATTCGTGGGAAAGGGTGGTAAGACGGCGGTTTTCGGAGCGCGTCCCGGCTCAGAGTTTGGCGCCGCAATCGGAGCAGAACAACGCTCCCGGCTTGTTGCTCTCACTGCCGCAGCCGCCGCAGGCGACCTTCAAGGCCAGCGACGTGCCACAGGACGAACAGAACTTGCCACCGTCCGCTTTCAGGCCGCAGCCCGGGCAGGTGACCTTGGCCCGGGTGTCGAGGTCCAGGCCCGCCGTCCAGTCCTTATCCCGGGCCTTGTCCCAGATCTGGTCGCGCTGGGCCGCGGCCTGGGCGCGCGAGATCTCTTCCGCGACGCTCGGCGAGCAGCGCAGGCACTGGCCGATGTCCTCGTTCCAGCACTGGTCCTGGCACATCCAGTCGCCGCAGCCGCGGCACTGGCGGAAACTCGGGGTGATCTCCTCGACCGCCGCCGCCAGGGCCTTGTCCTTGGCCGGCGAGTTCGTCGCGCGGTCGTAGCGCCACTGGTCGGCCGAGTTGCTCAGGTCGCGCAGCGTCCCACCGAAGAACGACCCCACCGCGCGAAGCACGCTTCGGCCGGTCTCGACGTTGTCGCGCTGGAAGGCGGAACGGAAACCGTTGCCGCAACGCTCGCAACGGAACTCGAACTGGTACCCCTGCGTGTTCGAGAGGTCCGAGAAGTTGTCCGTGAAAGGCACAGAGTCAGCCACGGCCCATCTTGGCCGCCCGGCCGCGGCCGCGGGGACGAGAGATTTGCCGACAACGGCCCGGTCACCGGCCGTCACGGGCGGCGGAGAACGCCAGCGGGAGCAGGGCCAGCACCCCGCCGACCACCGCGACCAGCCCGTACCCGCCGCCCGAGAACAGCGCCCCCGACCCCAGGCCGGCCAGCGCGGACGCCGACCAGACGACCGCGTCGACGGTGCCCTGCACCCGGCGGCGCGTCTCCGGCGCGAGGTCCCGGCTGAGCTGCGCGCTGCCGCCGACGAACACCAGGTTCCAGCCGTAGCCCAGGAGGAACAGCGCGATCGGCAGGCCGGAGGTGTGCGCGGTCGGCGCCGCGAGCGCGGTCGCCGCGGCCAGCGCGAGGACGCCGAGGCCCGCGTTGACGGCTACGTGCGGGCCCCAGCGGTCGGCGATCCGGCCGGACAGCGGCGCCAGCGCGAACATCCCGAACAGGTGCGCGCTCAGCACCCAGCCGACGACGCCGAGGCCGTGCCCGTGCGCCTGCAGCTGCAACGGCGTCATCGTCATCACCGCCCCCATCGTGAGCTGCGCGGCGACCATCGCGACCAGCGGCCGGACGACGCCGGCCGGCCGCACCGGGCCGGGCGCGGCCACGACCGGCCCCGGCGGCACGTGCCGCGGGAGGAACGCCGCCGCCAGCGCCGCGCCTGCCGTGGCCAGGACCGTCACCGCGGCCGGGCCGGACAGCGACGGCCAGCCGAAGCCGGCCGCGGCACCGGCCGCCGGAGCCATCAGGGCCGGCCCGGCGAGCGCGCCGATGGTCCCGCCCCAGACGACGGTCGAGAGCGCGCGCCCCCGGCGGTCCTCCGGGTACAGGTCCGCGGCCAGGTACCGCGAGAGCTGCGCACCGCCGTTGCCCAGCCCGACCAGCAGGATGCCCAGCAGCAGCGGCACGACCGACGTCGCCAGCGCGCCCGCGAACGCCACCAGCGCGCCGGCCGCGGCGAGGCCGTAGCCACCGGCCAGCACCCGGCGACTGCCGTGGACCGGCAGCAGCCTCCCGGCGCCGAGCGCGCCCGCCGCGGTGCCGAGCACGTTCGCCACGCTCGGCAGCCCGCTCCAGACCGCGCCGCTGCCGGCGGCGACGATCAGCGTGGCCGCCGTGCCGAGGCCGACCGTGGCCGTGTTGAGCAGCGCGACACCGGCGAACAGTGCCCCCATCGACCGGGTCCGGCCGGTCACCGTCGAAGTCCCCATGAGCAGCAACGTTAGGGAAATCCGGACGCGGTTCGAAGGGCCGATGCACGGGATTTCGCTCGCCCCGCCCGTGCATCGGAAGGAAGATGAGGCCCATGACCTTCCGTTCGGAAAAGGCGCTGGACGACGTCGACTGGCGGCTGCTGGACCTGCTGCAGGCCGACGGGCGGCTGTCGTTCAAAGAGCTCGGGCGGCGGATCAACCTGTCGGCGCCGGCGGTGGCCGAGCGGGTGCGGCGGCTGGAGGAGACCGGGGTGATCACCGGCTACCGCGCCCAGGTCGACGCGCGGCGCGCGGGCCAGCCGCTGCAGGCGTTCGTCGAGATGCGGTGCGCGCTGAGCAGCTGCCTGCTGAAGACGTCGAAGGCCGAGGACTACCCGGAGGTCGTCGAGATCCACCGGCTGAGCGGCGACCACTGCACGATGCTGAAGATCCGGGCGGCGTCGCTCGAGCACTTCGAGGGGCTGCTGGAACGGCTGGGCAAGCACGGCGAGCTGCGGTCGTCGGTGGTGCTTTCCACGCAGTTCGAGGGACGGCCGGTGCAGCCACCCTCGGACGACTTCCTGCGCGCGACAACGTCCGAAGGCTGGTCCTGACCGGTCGGCGGCTGTGCGTCCGGGGGCCGAGCTGATAGACGAGAGGGATGCCGATCTTCACTCGCCGGGTGCGCGCCCTCGCCGTCACCCTCGCCGCGGCGGCCGGTCTCGCCGTCCCCACGCCCGCGCAGGCCACGACCACGTCCCGGGCCTTCGTCGCACTCTCCGACGTCGCGCCGTCGATCCTGCAGGACATCCGCTACGACACGCGGCACAACTTCGTCGGCCGCCGCGTCGACGGGTACCGCCAACCGCTGTGCCTCCTGACCCGGCAGGCCGCCGAAGGCCTGCGGAAGGCACAGGCCCAGCTGGTCAAGCGCGGTTACACGCTCAAGGTCTACGACTGCTACCGGCCGCAGCGCGCCGTCGACCACTTCGTGCGGTGGGCCAAGGACCTCGCCGACGAGAAGATGAAAGCGGAGTTCTACCCGAACGTCGCCAAGGACCGGCTCTTCGCCGACGGGTACATCGCCGAGAAGTCCGGGCACAGCCGCGGCAGCACGATGGACCTCACGCTCGTCCGCCTCCCGCCACCGTTCCAGCGGCCGTACGTCCCGGGCGAACCGCTCAAGGCGTGCTTCGCGCCGCGGGCCCAGCGCTTCCCCGACAACACCGTCGACATGGGCACCGGCTACGACTGCTTCGACCCGCTCGCGCACACCGACAACCCGGCGATCACCGGCGTCGCCCGGCAGCACCGCGACCTGCTGCGCTCGACGATGGCCGCGGCGGGCTTCCGCAACCTGCCCGAGGAGTGGTGGCACTTCACGCTGAACGGCGAGCCGTTCCCGGACACCTACTTCGACTTCCCGGTGTCCCGCGGAAGCCTGCACTGACGCGAAAAAGCGCCCCCGGTCCACTGTGGACCGGGGGCGCTTCGCTTTCCAGCGTCAGATCGTGCGCCGGCGACGACGGGCGCCGAACACCAGGCCGCCGCCGAGGGCGAGGGCGAGCAACGCGAGCGCGCCGAGCCCGATCGCGTCGACGCCGGTGCTGGCCAGCCCGGAGCCGCCGCTCTGGCCACCGCCGGTCCCGCCCGGTGCGCCGGTCGTCGAGGTCGGGGCACCGGCGGTGCAGTCCGCCGGGTTGGCCGGCACCGCGGGCAGCGGCGCATCACCCTGCTCCGCTTCGACCTGGAGCTTGACCGGGCGGTCCGCCGGGCCGCGGACGAAGATCGACCAGGGGTTCTCGTCCTTGATCTTCCACCCCGCCGGCGGCAGGAAGAACAGCCGGTACTCAGGCCCGGGCACCACGTCGTGGAACTCGAAGTGGCCCTTCGCATCGGTCGTCTGTTCGGCCGTGACCGGGCAGTGCCGGTCGGACACCAGCACGACCTTGACGCCGGCGACCGGCTGCTTGATCTCGCCACGGTCGTCGTAGACGGCCACGTCGCCGACCACGGTCGCCTTGACCCCGGGCACCGCCGCCTGGGCGCTCGCGTTCGGGTGCTCCTCGATGCCGACCTCGCGGTAGCCGAAGTCGCAGTCCGCCGTGACGACGCCGCTGTTCCGAGCCGCGTCCGGCACCCGCTCGGTGACGTCGAAGGTCCGCGTCTGTCCGGGAGCGATCGTCACGCCGTCGGCAAAGGTGTCGAGATCTCCCCAACCGGGGCCGCCCTTCAGCGCGAAGTCGGAGCCGAAGCGGTCGCACGAGGCCACGATGCCGGTGAGCGGGATCGAGCCGGAGTTGGACAGCGTCACGGTGAGGTGCGCGAGGTCGCCGGGCTGGTAGCTGTCCTGGGTGAACACCATCGACGCCTTCAGCGCGCCGTGCAGCGGCGGCACGGCCCGGATGAGCAGGTCCTTCGAGCCCGTTCCGACGTGGACGTTCTGGAACGGGATCAGCCAGTCGCCGGCCGGCACGCCACCGAGGTTGTACGTGGCCGACGGGACCTTGCCGAAGTCGATCTTCCCCTCGGGGCCGCTCGTGGCCGCGTACTGGTTCGAGCCGTACGGGTACCGCAGCGTGACCGGGATGCCGGTCAGCTGCTCGCCGTCGTCGAAGACGCCGTTGCCGTTCCGGTCGCCGTACACCGTGCCCCGGGCGGGCAGCAGCGTCTGCTCGACCTTCGCCGTGGCGCCGAAGTAGGCGACCCGGCTGCCGTCGCTGTCGAAGACCTGCCCCTCGAGGACCACCTCCGTCTGGGTGATGTCCCGGATCTTCCCCGTCTTCTTCAGCTCGAAGCTCTCCCCCGGTTGGAGGTCCACACCCGACTGCTGCACGAGCTTGCCCCAGCCGTTGTCGTCGAAGAAGACGAGCAGGTCGGTCAGCTTGCTCATGCCCTGGGCGATGTGGATGCCCTTGGCAGGGACCGTTCCGGTGTTGGTCAGCGTGAAGGTGAAGGGGACGTCCTCGTCGGACTGGTACACCGTTTTGCTGAGGGCGGCCGTGGCAATGACCTGCGCTTGGCCGTCCGCCGCGGCCTGCGGCTGCGCCGCCGCGGGCTTGTTCTCCGGCTCGGTGGAGCTCGGTGCGGAACTCGGCTCCGGAACCGGGGCCTCCGAAGTGGACGGCGCTTCGGATGTGGCCGGTGCGGTGGCGGTCGGTGTCGGCTCGTCCGCGGCCGCCGGGCCGGCGAACACGCTGGTCAGCACGGCCGCGGCCGTCAGCGTGGCGAAACCGCGCGCGAGCGATCTCGCACTCTTGGATATGTTCACGAACAGTCACCCCTGATTACCCGTCGAACGCGCAAAGCCCCCGAGCCGCGTGAACCGGCTCACTCTAGCGAGATCGAAGCGGGGTGAATACCCGTTTGGGTGACAGTTGCGAAACGCCGAAAGGCCCCCGCCGGAAACCGGCGAGGGCCTTTCGTCGAATCAGCTTCAGCGGAAGTCGCGGCCGAAGTCGTAGTCGTCCAGCGGAACCGCGGCACCGGTACCCGTACCGAACACGTCCGGGGTGTAGTAACCGTCGTCGTAGGACGGGATCGCGTACGCCGCGACCCGGGCCTCTTCGGTCGGCTGCACCTGGATGTTGCGGTACTTGTTGATGCCCGTACCGGCCGGGATCAGCTTACCGATGATCACGTTCTCCTTGAGGCCCACGAGCTTGTCCGAGCGGCCGTTGATGGCCGCGTCGGTCAGGACTCGCGTGGTCTCCTGGAACGACGCCGCCGACAGCCACGAGTCCGTGGTGAGCGACGCCTTCGTGATGCCCATCAGCACCGGACGGCCCGAAGCCGGCTCGCCACCTTCGGCGACCGAGGCCCGGTTCGTCGCCTCGAACTTCGTCCGCTCGGGCAGCTCGCCCGGCAGGAAGTCCGTGCCACCCGAATCGATGACCGTCACCCGGCGCAGCATCTGCCGGACGATGACCTCGATGTGCTTGTCGTGGATCGACACACCCTGCGCCCGGTACACCTTCTGGACCTCGTCCACCAGGTGGATCTGCGCCTCGCGCGGCCCCATGACCCGCAGGACCTCGTGCGGGTCCGGCGTGCCCTCGAGCAGCTGCTGACCGACGTGGACGTGGTCACCGTCGCCCAGCGGGCCGTTCGGGGTGTTCGCGAGCCGCTGACGCTTGGACAGCTTGTCGAAGACGATCTCCTCGCCCCCGTCGTCCGGGATGAGGGTGATCTTCCAGAACCGCTCGCTCTCCTCGATCCGCACGCGGCCGTCGACGTCGGCGATGGGCGCCTTGCCCTTCGGGACGCGGGCCTCGAACAGCTCCTGGACACGCGGCAGACCGGTCGTGATGTCGTCACCGGCCACACCACCCTGGTGGAACGTACGCATCGTCAGCTGCGTACCCGGCTCACCGATCGACTGGGCGGCGACGATACCCACCGCCTCGCCGACGTCGACGAGCAGACCGGTCGCCATCGAGCGGCCGTAGCAGGTCGCGCAGATGCCGACGACCGACTCGCAGGTCAGCACCGAGCGGACCTTGACCTTCGAGATGCCGCTGGAGAGCAGCTTGTCGATGGCCGGGTCGCCGATGTCGTCGGCGGCGTTCAGCACGACGTTGCCCTTGGCGTCCACCGCGTCCGTCGCGAGGTTCCGCGCGTACACGCTGGTCTCGACGTGCTGGTCGCGCAGGACCTTGCCGTCGCCGATGTCCTCGCCGATCGGCATCATGATGCCGCGGGTGGTGCCGCAGTCGGTCTCGCGGACGATGACGTCCTGTGAGACGTCCACCAGACGCCGGGTCAGGTAACCCGAGTCGGCGGTCCGGAGCGCCGTGTCCGCCAGACCCTTACGGGCACCGTGCGTCGCGATGAAGTACTCCGCCACCGAGAGGCCTTCACGGAAGTTGGCCTTGATCGGACGCGGGATGTACTCACCCTTCGGGTTCGACACCAGGCCACGCATGCCGGCCAGCGACCGGACCTGCGTCATGTTGCCCGCCGCGCCCGACTTCACGATCACCGCGATCGGGTTGTCGTCCGGCAGCGCCGTCTCCATGATCTTGTGGACCTCTTCGGTGGCCTGCGTCCACACCTTGACGAGCTCGTTGTTGCGCTCGGCGTGCGACAGCTGACCACGCTGGTAGCGCTTCTCCACCTGGGAGGCCTTGCCCTCGTACTCGTCGAGGATGGCCTTCTTGCCTTCCGGCACCAGGACGTCGGAGATCGCCACGGTGACACCCGACCGGGTCGCCCAGTAGAAACCGGCGTCCTTCAGCCGGTCCAGGGTCTGCGCGACCTGGGTCATCGAGTACCGCTCGGCGAGGTCGTTCACGATCGCGGCCTGCCGCTTCTTCGGCATCGGCTCGTTGATGAACGGGTAGTCCGCCGGCAGCAGCTCGTTGAACAGCACGCGGCCCAGGGTGGTCTCGGCCAGCCACGCCTTGCCCGGCTCCCAGCCCTTTTCCGCGAGCCGCGCCTCGTCGGCCTTGGCCGGCTGGCGGTCGGTGATGCGGATCTTGACCGGGGCGTGCAGGCTCAGCGCCTTGCGGTCGTAGGCCATGATCGCCTCGGCCGTCGACGAGTACGCGTTGCCCGCGCCCTCGGCCGTCTCGGTGAGGCGGGTCAGGTGGAACAGGCCCGTCACCATGTCCAGCCGCGGCATGGCGAGCGGACGGCCCGACGCCGGCGACAGGATGTTGTTCGCCGACAGCATCAGGATCCGGGCCTCGGCCTGCGCCTCGGCCGACAGCGGCAGGTGCACCGCCATCTGGTCACCGTCGAAGTCCGCGTTGAACGCCTCGCAGACCAGCGGGTGCAGCTGGATGGCCTTGCCCTCGACCAGCTGCGGCTCGAAGGCCTGGATGCCGAGGCGGTGCAGCGTCGGCGCGCGGTTCAGCATCACCGGGTGACCGGTGATGACCTCTTCCAGCACGTCCCACACCTGCGGCCGCGAGCGCTCCACCATCCGCTTGGCGGACTTGATGTTCTGCGCGTGGTTCAGGTCGACCAGCCGCTTCATGACGAACGGCTTGAACAGCTCGAGCGCCATGTCCTTCGGCAGACCGCACTGGTGCAGCTTCAGCTGCGGGCCGACGATGATGACCGAACGGCCCGAGTAGTCGACGCGCTTGCCGAGCAGGTTCTGGCGGAACCGGCCCTGCTTGCCCTTGAGCAGGTCGGACAGCGACTTCAGCGGCCGGTTGCCCGGGCCGGTGACCGGACGACCGCGGCGGCCGTTGTCGAACAGCGCGTCGACGGCCTCCTGCAGCATCCGCTTCTCGTTGTTGACGATGATCTCGGGCGCGCCGAGGTCGATCAGCCGCTTGAGGCGGTTGTTCCGGTTGATCACCCGGCGGTACAGGTCGTTCAGGTCGGAGGTCGCGAAGCGGCCACCGTCCAGCTGCACCATCGGGCGCAGGTCCGGCGGGATCACCGGGACGGCGTCGAGCACCATGCCGCGCGGGTCGTTGCCGGTGGCCTGGAAGGCCGCGACGACCTTGAGCCGCTTCAGCGCGCGGAGCTTCTTCTGCCCCTTGCCGTTGCGGATGGTGTCGCGCAGGTTGTCGGCCTCCGCGGAGACGTCGAACTCGGTGGCCAGCTTCTGGATGGCCTCCGCGCCCATGCCACCGGTGAAGTACTCGCCGTAGCGGTCGACGAGCTCGCGGTAGAGCAGCTCGTCGGCGATCAGCTGGCGGGTGTCGAGCTTCGTGAAGGTCGTCCAGACCTCCTCGAGGCGGTCCAGCTCGCGGCCGGCGCGGTCGCGCAGCTGGCGCATCTCGCGCTCGCCGCCCTCCTTGACCTTGCGGCGGACGTCGGACTTGGCGCCCTCCGCCTCCAGCGCGGCCAGGTCGGCTTCGAGCTTCTGCGCGCGCGCCTCGATGTCGGCGTCACGCTTGGTCTCGAGGTTCTTGCGCTCGACGCCGATCTCGTTCTCGAGGGTCGGCAGGTCGTTGTGGCGCAGCTCCGTGTTCACGCCGGTGATGACGTAAGCAGCGAAGTAGATGATCTTCTCGAGGTCCTTCGGCGCCAGGTCCAGCAGGTAGCCCAGGCGGGACGGAACACCCTTGAAGTACCAGATGTGGGTTACCGGGGCGGCCAGCTCGATGTGGCCCATCCGCTCGCGGCGCACCTTGGCGCGGGTCACCTCGACGCCGCAGCGCTCACAGATGATGCCCTTGAAGCGGACGCGCTTGTACTTGCCGCAGTAACACTCCCAGTCCCGGGTCGGGCCGAAGATCTTCTCGCAGAAGAGGCCGTCCTTCTCGGGCTTGAGCGTCCGGTAGTTGATGGTCTCCGGCTTCTTGACCTCGCCGTACGACCACTGACGGATGTCGTCGGCCGTGGCGAGACCAATGCGGAGCTCATCGAAAAAGTTGACGTCCAGCACGTCTAGATCCCCTTGGGGTTGTTTCGGCTAGAGAGGGGTGGCGGGCGAGGCGGGACCCACGGGAGGTAGGTCCCGCCTCAGCTCGCGATCAGTGCACGACGTCGTCCACCGAGGGCGACTCGTTGCGGGACAGGTTGATGCCGAGGTTCGCCGCGGCGCGCTCGAGGTCCTCGTCGTCGGAGTCGCGCATCTCGATCGAGGAGCCGTCGCTGGAGAGCACCTCGACGTTGAGGCACAGCGACTGGAGCTCCTTGAGGAGCACCTTGAACGACTCCGGGATGCCCGGCTCGGGGATGTTCTCGCCCTTGACGATGGCCTCGTACACCTTGACGCGGCCGACCACGTCGTCCGACTTGATCGTCAGCAGCTCCTGCAGCGTGTAGGCGGCGCCGTACGCCTGCATCGCCCAGCACTCCATCTCACCGAAGCGCTGGCCACCGAACTGCGCCTTACCACCCAGCGGCTGCTGCGTGATCATCGAGTACGGACCGGTGGAGCGGGCGTGGATCTTGTCGTCGACCAGGTGGTGCAGCTTCAGGATGTACATGTAGCCGACCGCGACCGGGTACGGGTACGGCTCGCCGGAGCGGCCGTCGAACAGGTTGGCCTTGCCGTTCTCCTTGACCATCCGCTCGCCGTCGCGGTTCGGCTTGGTCGCGCTGAGCAGCCCGGTGAGCTCCTCCTCCTTCGCGCCGTCGAACACCGGGGTGGCGGTGTTCGTGCCGGGCTCGACGTCGCGGAGCTCGGGCGAAAGGTTCTTCGCCCAGTCCGGGTCGCCCTCGATCGTCCAGCCCTGCGACGCCAGCCAGCCCAGGTGCAGCTCGAGGATCTGGCCGATGTTCATCCGTCGCGGCACACCGTGGGTGTTCAGGATGATGTCGACGGGCGTGCCGTCCTCCATGAACGGCATGTCCTCGACCGGCAGGATCTTGCCGATGACACCCTTGTTCCCGTGCCGGCCGGCGAGCTTGTCGCCCGGCTGGATCTTGCGCTTCTGGGCCACGTAGACGCGGACCAGCTCGTTGACGCCCGGGGGCAGCTCGTCGTCGTCCTCGCGGGAGAACACCCGGATGCCGATGACCTTGCCGGTCTCGCCGTGCGGCACCTTCAGCGAGGTGTCGCGGACTTCGCGGGCCTTCTCGCCGAAGATCGCGCGGAGCAGGCGCTCCTCCGGGGTCAGCTCGGTCTCGCCCTTCGGCGTGACCTTGCCGACCAGGATGTCGCCGTCACGGACCTCGGCACCGATGCGGATGATGCCGCGCTCGTCGAGGTCGGCCAGCACCTCCTCGGAGACGTTCGGGATGTCCCGGGTGATCTCCTCGGCGCCCAGCTTGGTGTCGCGGGCGTCGATCTCGTGCTCCTCGATGTGGATCGACGTCAAGACGTCGTCCTGCACAAGGCGCTCGGAGAGGATGATCGCGTCCTCGTAGTTGTGGCCCTCCCACGGCATGACCGCGACCAGCAGGTTCTTGCCGAGCGCCACCTCACCGTTTTCGGTGGACGGGCCGTCGGCGATGACCTGGCCGGCTTCGATCCGGTCGCCCTCGTTGACGATCGGGCGGTGGTTGAAGCAGGTGCCGTGGTTCGAGCGGCGGAACTTGTAGAGGCTGTAGCTCTTCCGCGTGCCGTCGTCGTGCATGACCGTGATCAGGTCCGCCGACAGCTCCTCCACCACGCCCGACTGCTCGGCGACCAGCATGTCGCCGGAGTCGATCGCGGCCCGCAGCTCCACGCCGGTGCCGACGTACGGCGCCTGGCTGCGCAGCAGCGGCACGGCCTGACGCTGCATGTTCGCGCCCATCAGCGCGCGGTTCGCGTCGTCGTGCTCGAGGAACGGGATCATCGCCGTCGCGATCGAGACCATCTGCCGCGGCGACACGTCCATGTAGTCGATGTCGAGCGGGTCGATCAGCTCGACCTCGCCGCCCTTGCGGCGGGCCATGACCCGGTCTTCGACGAAGGTGCCGTCGTCGGTGATCGGCGCGTTGGCCTGGGCCTTGACGAACCGGTCTTCTTCGTCCGCGGTCAGGTAGTCGATCTGGTCGGTGACCCGGCCCTCGACGACCTTGCGGTACGGCGTCTCGATGAAGCCGAACGGGTTGACCCGCGCGTAGGAGCAGAGCGAGCCGATCAGGCCGATGTTCGGGCCTTCCGGCGTCTCGATCGGGCACATCCGGCCGTAGTGCGACGGGTGGACGTCGCGGACCTCCATGCCGGCGCGCTCACGCGACAGACCACCCGGGCCCAGCGCGTTGAGGCGGCGCTTGTGGGTCAGGCCGTCGATCGGGTTCGTCTGCTGCATGAACTGCGACAGCTGCGAGGTGCCGAAGAACTCCTTGATCGCCGCGCCGATCGGGCGGATGTTGATCAGGGTCTGCGGGGTGATCGCCTCGACGTCCTGCGTGGTCATGCGCTCGCGGACGACGCGCTCGGTGCGCGACAGGCCGACCCGGATCTGGTTCTGGATCAGCTCGCCGACGGTCCGGATGCGGCGGTTGCCGAAGTGGTCGATGTCGTCGGTCTCGACCGGGATCTCGGTGTTGTTCGCCGCGGTCATCTTGTCCTCGCCGGCGTGCAGCCGGACCAGGTACTCGATGATCGTGACGATGTCCTCTTCGGTCAGCGTCCCGTTGTCGATGGGGGTCGACAGGCCCAGCTTCTTGTTGACCTTGTACCGGCCGACCTTGGCCAGGTCGTAGCGCTTCGCCTTGAAGAACAGGTTCTCCAGCAGGGTCTGCGCGCTCTCCTTCGTGGGCGGCTCGCCCGGGCGCAGCTTGCGGTAGATGTCGAGCAGCGCCTCATCGGTGCCGGCGGTGTGGTCCTTCTCGAGGGTGGCGAGCAGCGTCTCCGAGAAGGAGAAGCGCTCGCGGATCGCCTCGGTGGTCCAGCCGAGCGCCTTCAGCAGCACGGTGACGGGCTGGCGGCGCTTGCGGTCGATGCGGACGCCGACGGTGTCGCGCTTGTCGACGTCGAACTCCAGCCAGGCACCCCGGCTCGGGATGACCCGGACGCTGAAGACGTCCTTGTCGCTGGTCTTGTCGATGTCCTTGGAGTAGTAGACGCCCGGCGAGCGGACCAGCTGGGACACCACGACACGCTCGGTGCCGTTGATGACGAAGGTGCCCTTGTCGGTCATCACCGGGAAGTCGCCCAGGAAGACCGTCTGGCTCTTGATCTCGCCCGTGTTGTTGTTGACGAACTCCGCCGTGACGAACAGCGGGGCCGCGTACGTCATGTCCTTGTCCTTGCACTCCTCGATCGAGGCCTTGACCTCGTCGAAGCGCGGGGCGGAGAAGGACAGGGACATCGAACCGGAGAAGTCTTCGATCGGGGAGATCTCGTTGAGGACCTCTTCGAGGCCGCCGACCGGGTTCTCTTCACCTTCCTCGACACGGCGCTGGAACCACGCTTCGTCCCCGGTGAACCACTGGAACGACTGGATCTGGACGTCGAGCAGGTTGGGGGTGTTCAGGGGTTCGCGAATCTTTGCGAAGGAAACCCGCTTGGGCGCGCCGGGGATTCCCGTGGCCTCCGAGCGAGATTCAGCCGAGGTGGTCGCAGCAGTGGCCTGGTTCGCGGGAGAGACTGCCAAGATGCGTCCTTCCGGGGACAATGAGCGGTGACGGCCGCCATAGCAACAGCTATGAGCGACTGTCAAGGGTGCCGTGTGCCCACTATCCTAACTACCGGCTCCGGGCAGCCTGAAAGAGGGCAGCGCAAAGAGACAGTCTAGCCCGAACGTCGCGGCTTGTCCAGGGGGCGCTCCCGATGGGGCCCAGCCTGCTTCGCAACGTCTTCAGGTATGCCTCCGGGCGACCCGGTGGTCCCTCCCGCAAGGGCCCCGGTTTCGCCGTCGGGAGTAAGCGTGACCCCACCGGCGCTTCCAGTCAAGATGCCACACGGGGGTCCCGCCGGTTGGCGCAGCGTGGAAGAGGTTCAGCGGAGCGTGAGCGGCCGAATATCATTCCAGCTACCAGCCGGTAACGCCACCTTGGCGGCTCTACCTGGGGTTTTGCCGGGGTCGAGGGGTATGGCGCAGGCCACCGGGGCGGAGTGGAACCCGGCGTGCCGGGGAGCGGCGTTTCGCGGATCGGGGGATTCGCGGGGCCGGTTCGAGGGCGCGGGAGAGCGCTTACGGACCGCGCGCGGCAGTGCGCGCGCGAGGACGCGCGATGGCATCCCCGGCTGCCGCACCACCCACGGCGGTACGGGCGTGGCGGCGCCCAGTGGCACCCGCGGTCGAGGCACCCCGGAGCCGCCGGGAGCGGACGGCACTCCTCTCCCGCACGGCTCGGCTCGCCGGCCGCTCCCACCGCCCCCGGCACCAGGGGCGGCCGGACCGCCGGACCGTCGCGACCGCGCCGCCCTCCACTGCGGCGTGACCACTCTTCGTGCCCGCTCGGCCACCCGGATCCGGTCGTCGCTCCCGTCACGGCACCCAACCGCACGGGGGACCACCGGCCCGCCTCGCTTCACCGTCCTACGAGAACACCTTCCACGCCGCCGCCAGCTCCACCCTCGAAGTGATGTTCATCTTCTGGAACACCTTCTTCAGGTGGAACGCCACCGTGTGCCGGGAGATGAACAGCTGCCGGCCCACCTCGTTGTTGGTGTGGCCCTGGCTCACCAGCTCGGCCACCGCGAACTCCGTGTTCGTCAGCCCGTGCGGGACGGCGCCTTCGCACTCCACCGTCCGGGTCGTGCCGCGGCGGACGCCGTACTCGCGGAGCTTGTTCACCACCCGGGCCGAGTCGCGCGTGGCGCTCACCGCCGCGTACGTGTCCAAGACCGACTCGAGGATCCTGATCGTCCGGTCGCGCTCGGAACACCGGACGGCCAGCAGGCTCGCCAGGTCCTCGCGCGCCGACGCCGCGCACCAGCGGTCGGGGTGGATGTCGGCCGCCTCGTGGAGCTTGGCCGCGTCCTGCTCCAGCAGGCCCGCCGCGTGCAGGGCGGAGCCGCGGATCACGCTGAACTCCGGCTGCTCGGCGGCCAGCGCGGCGGACTCTTCCGCCGAAGCCTTCGCCAGGTCGTGCGCGCCCAGCTTGACGCACGCACGAACCAGCCAGGACGCCGCCGCCGGTTCCGACACCAGCAGCTGCTTGAGCACCACCGGGTTCGTCACGATCCCGGCGATCAGGCTCGCCGCGCTCGCCACGCCGCTGCGGGCTTCCACCGCCTGCGCGGCCACCCACGCTCCCGGCGCCTGCCCGAAGTAACCGAGCAGGGCTTCGTCCGACAGCTTGTCGACGAAATGGCGGCACGCCCGCATGTCCGCGCGGCGAAGGGCACCCAGCGCCAGCACCACGTAACTGGGCGGCCGCAGCGACCGGTCACCACAGCGCTCGGCGATCCGCAGCCCGGTGCTGATTTCGTCCATCGCGTCGTCGACGCTGCCCATGGCGAACAGCAGGCTGCCCCGCACGTTGTGCGCGACGGCGGTCATGCGGTCGGAGGCTGCCCCGCCCCGATCCGCCGACTCGAGCACCCGGCGGCCCGCGTCGAGGTCCCGGGCCTTGATCAGCAACCCGACATACCAGAACTGAGCCAGCTGGCTGAGTTCGTCGGATTCCCGGCGGTCGCCCGTGGCCGCTGCCCTGGCACAGTGCAACCCCGCGTCGAGCCGCCCGTTGAACCACGACGAGGCGGAGCGGCGGAGGAACCCGGCGGTGTCGCAGGATCGCTGCATCAAATCGTCACCGAATCCGGCGAACGGATTCTGTGGCATTTGCAAGTTTGGTACGTCCAACATCGATCGGCTATCCCCCAGATATAGACGAAGCGGAATCGATTGCGGCGTGCCGCGCTTGAGCGGAATTTTTTCCCGACACCGAGCATGAACGGCACGCCCCGTAGGGGCCGTTCCCCCCAATGTAATGCGCACCGTGTTAAACACGTGTTCACACGGAGCACCGAATGTTCAGTCAGTGTGTGGTGACGTCCCGGCAGGTATGCCGGGCTCGCACCACCACAACCTCCCCAGGTTGGCATGTCAAAAACTAACATCTTGCTTGGCTCACAGTAGCTTCGGTAAGACCCTTCGTCATCGGTCATGTGACCCCGGTCACACTCCTTTGGAATGCCGTGTGAACTCGTCATTCCTTGTCTCACAAGGAGATTCTCCGATAAGCGACGCCATGAATCAGCCCGATGGCCTAGCGCCCAAACGGTTAGTAGTCAACAAACCATGCGGTCGGACGATGTTCACGGTAACGATGGACTGGACCATTGGGAGATGACCAGGTCACAGGGGGAATGCTCGGAAAATCGCCGTTACCGATCCGGCTCCGGCCACCGGTGGGACTGGCGCAATCAGCGCAGCCCGTTCGGCGGTTCGGGCGACAAGTGCAGCAACGCCCGCGCGGCCAGGCGGTAGCCGAAGGCGCCGAGGCCGACCACCACCCCGCTCGCCAGCGGCGCGATGACCGAGTCGTGCCGGAACTGCTCGCGCGCCCACACGTTGCTCAGGTGGACCTCGATCCACGGCGGCTCGTAGCTGGCCAGCGCGTCGCGCAGGCTCCAGCCGGCGATCATCAGCGCACCCGGGTTGACGATCGCGCCGACCGTCGTGTCGCGGTGCGCGTGGACCGCGCCGACCAGCTCGCCCTCGCCGTCACGCTGGACCGGGACGACGTTCCACCCACGGGGCCGCACCTCCTCGGCGACCGCCTTTTCGATGTCGGCCAGCGTGTCGGTGCCGTAGATCTCGGGCTCACGCCGGCCCAGCACACCCAGGTTGGGACCGTTCAGCAGAAGGACGTCGGGCAACGGGACACACCTCGCTCAGCAGGGGGGCCGGACCACCTCATGCTGTCGACGCGGTTCTGGGGGCACCACCCCAACGTTGATAGTTGCGCCCGGTGACCTATCAGACCGAGGGATGCCCACCCGGCCGCGGAGAACTTAGGCTCCGGCCGAGGCTTGTCCGGCGATCCGGGAATGGAGTTCCTCCGCAGTGACGACCAAAGTGACCGAAAACGCGCCCAGCACCGAATCGCTGCGCTCACCACTGCCCCCGGAGTTCGTCCGGCGCGAAGACCCGTTCCGCGTGCCGCCCGCTCTGGTGGCCGTCGGCGAACGGGGTCCCGTCGCCCGGGCGACGCTGGCCGCCGGCGACCCGTTCTGGCTCGTGTCCGGGTACGAGGAAGCGCGCGCGGTGCTTTCGGACCCGCGCTTTTCCTCCGACCGCTTCCAGTACCACCCCCGGTTCAAGGAATTGTCGCCCGAATTCCGGGAGCGCCTGCGTGATGACAAGGCGCGGGCGGGGTCGTTCATCAACATGGACCCGCCGGAGCACACCCGGTACCGGAAACTGCTCACCGGGCAGTTCACCGTCCGGCGGATCCGCGAGCTGAGCGCCCGGATCGACGAGATCGTCGCCGGGCGGGTGGACGCCATGCTGGCCGGCGGGACCACCGCCGACCTGATGACCGAATTCGCGTTTCCCGCCCCCTCGCTGATGATCTGCGAGCTGCTCGGGGTGCGTTACGAGGACCGGGCGGAGTTCCAGCAGCGCGCGTCGGCCCTGCTGCAGATGAACGCCCCGGTCGCGGAGGCGGTGAAGAACGCCGACGCCCTGCGCGCGTTCATGCAAGAGCTGGTGACCGACAAGCGCAAGAACCCGGCGGGCGACCTCATCTCCGGCCTGATCCACCACGCCGGCGCCGACCCCGCGCTCACCGACGACGAGCTGATCAACATCGCCAACCTGCTGCTCATCGCCGGCTACGACACCACGGCGAGCATGCTGGGGCTGGGCATCTTCGTGCTGCTGCAGCGCCCCGACCAGCTCGCCACGCTGCGCGACGACCCGTCCCGCATCGCCGACGCGGTCGAGGAGCTGCTGCGCTACCTGTCCGTGGTGAACCCGGGGATCTTCCGGTTCGCCAAGGAGGACC
This sequence comes from Amycolatopsis sp. DG1A-15b, assembly GCF_030285645.1. GTDB lineage: Bacteria > Actinomycetota > Actinomycetes > Mycobacteriales > Pseudonocardiaceae > Amycolatopsis. Next base: position 8,835,137 of record NZ_CP127296.1, on the reverse strand, counting down.
TGGAGTTCGCCGGCGAGCACATCCCGGCCGGCTCGACCGTGGTGGTCTCCGTGGTGGCCACCAACCGCGACGAGCGGCAGTGGCCGGACCCGGACCTCGACCTGACCCGCCCCCGCGGCCCGCACCTGGCGTTCGGCCACGGCGTGCACCAGTGCCTCGGCCAGCAGCTGGCCCGGATGGAGATGCAGGCGGGCTACGCCGAGCTGCTGCGCCGCCTGCCGAACCTCCGCCTGGCGGTACCGCCGGAGGAGGTCCCCCTGCGCAACGACATGCTGACCTACGGGGTGCACTCGCTCCCGATCGCCTGGGACGCTCCCTAGGACGCGGAGAAAGAGGCCCGGACCGTCGACGGCGGTCCGGGCTTTTGCGTGTGCGGGGCGCGCGGCTTGCCGGGTGGCTCAGCGGGACTCGGCCTGGCTCGGCTCGGCTCGGCTCGGCTCGGCTCGGCTCGGCTCGGCTCGGCTCGGCTCGGCTCGGCTCGGCTCGGCTCGGCTCGGCTCGGCTCGGCTCGGCTCGGCTCGGCTCGGCTCGGCTCGGCTCGGCTCGGCTCGGCTCGGCTCGGCTCGGCTCGGCTCGGCTCGGCTCGGCTCGGCTCGGCTCGGCTCGGCTCGGCTCGGCTCGGCTCGGCTCGGCTCGGCTCGGCTCGGCTCGGCTCGGGGAGATCATCGATCGCCGCCAGAAATCTGCGGCCGGTGGAAGCACCATGGCCGGCGATCAAGCCGCCGATCCGCGCGTCGCCGTGGGCCGTGGGCCGTGCGCTGGGCGCGTTGGCCGTCAGCAGCGCGCGACGAAAACCGGCTCCGCGCCACACCGCCTGGGGGTTGGCGGTGCGGCGTGGAGCCGGTCGGGGTCCGTTCGTGGCTCAGCCGACGAAGCGGGTGATCGAATCCGCCAGCGACTCGGCGTCCACGCCGAACAGGCGGTCGTGTTCCTCGGGCGTTCCGTAGACGCGGGCCTCGCGGTCGCGCCACGTTCCGAACGACCTCAGGCGGTGCGGTACGTCTGCCAGCGCTTCGGTCACCTCGAACGCCGACGTCCCGCGCAGGTACGGCTCGACCAGCACCACGTTCGGAGCCGCCGCGCCCACCGCCGCGCGGAGACCCGCGTGGTCGAACGGGCGGATCGTCGACGCGTACAGCACCGTCACGTCCGCCGTGGCCGTCGCGGCCAGGACCTGGTCCAGCACCGGGCCGACCGCGATCACCACGCCCGCGCTGCCCCGGCGCAGCACCGTGAACCCGTCGGACACCGGCACCGCTTCGCTGTTCGCGCGTTCGGACAGCCGGACGTAGACCCGGTTGTCGCCCGCGATGGCCTTGCTCAGCAGCGGCCCGACCTCGTCCTCGTGGCCCGGGACGTGCACCGTCCAGCCCGGCAGCGTGTCCAGCAGCGCCACGTCGCCCGGCGCCTGGTGGGTGCGGCCCCACGACGGGTCGTCGTAGGAGGCACCCACGCTGACCAGCACCGCGCCGACGTCCTGGTGGCCGAGGCCGATCTTGATCTGCTCGAACGGCCGCTCGACCAGGAACGGCGCGTACGTGTGCACCACCGGCCGCTGGCCGGCCAGCGCGAAGCCGCCGGCGATGTCGATCATCGCCTGCTCGCGGATGCCGAAGTTGTGGACGCGGTCCGGGAAGTCCTTCTTGACCTCCCAGAAGAACCACGACGAGATGTCGGCGGTCAGCATGACCACCCGCGGGTCCGTGGCCAGCGACTCGATCACCGTCTCGGCGAAGACGGTCCGCATCTGCTTCCTGGTCACCTGGGCGGTCATGCGGTGCTCCCTTCCTCGATCGGGAGGATTTCCGCGATGACCGCACGCGGCCGCCCGTCGGTCTCCCCGGTCAGCGCCTTCTCCAGCGCGTCGTGGTCGCGGCCGTCGACCGTGGTGGCGGCCCAGCCCTCCTGTTCGAAGCGCCCGGCGATGCCGCCCGGCCAGCCGAGGCTCGCCGTCTTGTTGTCGATGACGATCGCGGTGAGGCTGCCGATCCCGAGCCGTCCGGCGATCGCCATCGTCTCGTGGTTGCTGCCCTCGTCGAACTCGCCGTCGCCCATCAGGACGAACACGCGGGCGTCGCGGCCCTGGGCGCGCAGCCCGAGCGCGGTGCCGACGCCGAGCGGGAGCCCGTGGCCGAGGGAGCCGCTGCTGATCTCCACGCCGGGCGCCAGGTTGCGGTCCGGGTGCATGCCCAGCGGCGAACCCCACTGCCGCCAGGTGTCCAGCGTTTCCGGCTCGATGAAGCCCTTCGCGGCCAGCACCGCGTAGTAGGCCATCGGGCCGTGGCCCTTGGAGAGGTAGAACCGGTCGCGGCCGGGGTCGTCGATGTTCGACGGCGACACGTTGAGCACGCGTTCGTAGAGCACCCAGATCGCGTGCAACGTCGACGCCGCGGCCCAGCCGTGCTTCTCGTCCCCCGTCATCCGGCCGAACAGGCCGCGGAGGTTCTCTTCGGTCATCTGCATGGTTTCGGGCTTCCTCAGTCGGGCTTGCGCGCGGTCAGCAGGACGTACCCCAGCGACGGTTCCTCGCTGAACGCGCGGAACCGGCCGAGGGTGACCTCGAACTGCGCGGCCTCGATGTGCTGCAGGGCCTGTTCCCGCAGTCCTTCGAACCGCTCCGCCGCCTTGGTCCACGACGGCCGGGTGTACTGGCTGACGTCCTCGGCGCTTTCGGGCTCGAGGCCGGCTTCGCGGAGGTGGTCCTGGTACTCGTCGAGCGACACGACCGCCACCACGCCCTTGCCCACCTCGCGCACGCGCTCGGCGTCGGCCTCCAGGCCGGCGGGGCTCGGCACGAGCAGGAAGTCGCCGAGCGCCAGCCGCCCGCCCGGCCGCAGCACCCGGGCGGCCTGGCGGATCACGTGCCAGCGGTCCGGCATGTGGTGCAGCGACTCCAGCGCCCAGACGAGGTCGAACGACCCGTCCTCGTACGGCAGCTCCATCGCGTCGGCGTACTCGAAGACGACCCGGTCGTCGACGTCGGCCTTGTACGCGCGGTCGTTCGCGCGCTCCACCTGCTTCTCGCTGATCGAGATGCCGGTGACCATGACGTCATTCGCCGTCGCCATCCGGATCGCCGGTTCGCCGTTGCCGCAGCCGATGTCGAGCAGCCGGTCGCCGGCCCGCAGCGGCAGCATCCCGGCCAGCCGGTCGGTCAGCCGCGTGGTGGCCTCTTCGAGCGTCGCGGACTCGTCGTCCCAGTAACCGTGGTGCAGGTTTTCACCCCAGAGCTGGTCGAGCAGGTCCGCGAAAGCGTCGTAGCCCTTACCAATCTCGTTCGGAGTCGGCTTCGTCACCAGTACCCCTAAGCATCGTTTCGCGTGACCGCGTGTCGATCAACGCCTGGCCTGCAAGGTCTTTCGGAGACTAGGTCAGGCTCGCCCGGCCGGGCATCCCTCGTTCTGATAGCGCCGGGGTGGCTCACGACCGTCCACAAGGGACGCAGGCACGAGCACTGTCAGGTTGGGGGATGCTCAACCGGGCGGCCCTTGCCTACCGTCCGAATCCGGGCCCGCCGCACGCGAGCGGGACCGCCCGCGTCGGCACCAGGAAGGGATGGCCATGACCGCCACCGCCAAGCCTTCGGCCAAGCCGGTCGACCTGTTCTCACCGGAAGTGGTCGCCGACCCGTTCGGCTGGTACGCGCGGTTGCGCGAAGAACCGTTGCCGCACACCGGGACGCTGAACATCGGCACCATGATGGGCGGGCCGGACATGTGGCTGGCCACCCGCTACGAGGACGTGCTCACGGTCCTCACCGACCCGCGCTTCCTCACCAACCCGCCGTCGGACTCGCCGCTGGCCGACATCCGCGACGGCGTCTTCAAGGCGATGAACTTCCCCGAAGACCTCATCCCGTGGATGGCCAACAAGCTCAACACCGCCGACGGCGAGGACCACACGCGGCTGCGCAAGCTGGTCTCGTACGCGCTGACCGCGCGCCGCGTCAACGCGCTGCGGCCGCGCGTCGAGAAGATCACCGAGGACCTGCTCGACCGGATGGCCGAACTGGGTGCGGACGGGTCGCCGGTCGACATCGTCGAGGAGTTCTGCTTCCCGCTGCCGGTCACGGTCATCTGCGAGCTGGTCGGCATCGACGAACCCGACCGCGCGGCCTGGCACGCCTGGGGCAACGCG